>CAYZDK010000020.1:0-46638 GCA_964477255.1 uncultured Polaribacter sp. | reverse complement strand
GGATCTGTAGATGTACCAATATCAAAACCATCTGCAATAAGATGTTGTGTAGATATTTCTACTTCGCGCATGTTAACTCTTCCAGACAAGTATAAGTACTTATTTAATACATCACCATGTCTATTTTCTTCCGCTGTCCAATTACGAACCCATTTAGCCCAATTATTGTCTGGATCTTGGGTTACGCCATCTAAATCTAAAAGCCAAGACTCGTAAGTTGGTAATGCTTCTTCTGTGATAGTATCGCCAACTAAAACAACCCAAAAATCATCTTCTAGTTCTTTAGATATTTCTCTTATTTCTTCCACTTCATTTATAAATGAATCACTTTGAGAGTTTGGTAGAAAATCTGTAGGTTGCCAAATTTCGTTAGCAGGTATTAGATAGTTATCCATAAAAGAGTCTATCCTTTTTTCTAAATTAAGCATTACCTCTTTTCTAATATTTTTGATAGACATATTTAGTTTACGTGTTTTTTAATTACAGATTCTGTAGCTTCTAACAAATCGTTAAAAGACATGGAATCTATTTTAATAGGTTCGTGAGTGATAATTTGCATTGGGCTTCCTAAACCAAGAGGAAATTTACCATACTTAAATACTTTCCAAGAGTTATTGATTGTAACTGGAATTACATAACCATTTTGGTTGTATTTTGTAAGTACTTTTAATCCGTTTGCAGCAAAAGATTTAGGCTTGCCTGTTCTACTTCTTGTTCCTTCAGGAAAAATTACTGCTGCCCAATTATTCTTATTTATTCTCTTCGCGTAATCTACAAGAGCACTAATTGCTTGTTTTGGATCTTTTCTATTTATAAGTGCTGCCCCTCCATGTTTTAGGTTGTAAGAAACACTTGGTATCCTTTTCCCTAATTCTATTTTAGCCACAAACTTTGGATAGTGTTTTCTAAAAAACCAATTTAAAGGAGGAATATCAAAAGTACTTTGATGATTAGAAACGATTATTAATGGTACATTTTCCGGAATAGAATACTCGTTTTTAAAGTAAATAGGAATTCCTAAAATTAACATAGATTTTACAAGAAAAAAGTTAAGTGTAGCAACAACTTTTGCATGGAATTTTAATCCAAAAATACGATGACTTAACCATTGTAATGGATGAAAAATTACCAAAAAAGACAAAAAAACTACTGCAAAAACTATGGATAAAAAGTAGCTGATGAACTTCATTAACTAAACCAGTTTGTCCAAGGTATTCTAGATAATATTGCAACTAATCCTAAACCATAAAATAGCATAAAGGATTTAAACTTTGCTTTATCTTCTGTTTTTTTCTTGTGCTTAGACCATCCTATGGTAATTAAAACAATTGCAAGAATCATCATAGTTGGATGCTCTACAGCTAATAATCTAGTTGCTTTGTCTTTCATAACAGCTCCAAAATCTTGTTGTAGTAATTGAAACCAAGGAGACATAAAATACCAAGCCAAACCTATAAGAAGTTGAATGTGGGTTACAATTAAAGCAAATAATCCTATTCTTAAATCTTTATCTGTAAAGCTCTTCCCTTTAACATAACCTATTATTGCGTTTACAACGGCAACAACTAAAATAATTAGTACTAAATAAGCCCAATATGAATGTACATCTTTCATTTTTTTTTATTTTTAAGAGTAACAAAGTTACAATTTTCTTGTCTAAAGAAAGGCATTAAACTAAAATCTGTCTATCTATCTGTTGGTCAAGTGAAATAAAAGTTTCCGTTCTAGAAACACCTTTAATTCTTTGTATGTCTTTATTTAATAAATGCATTAAATCTTCGTTGTTTTTACACATTATTTTTATAAAAATAGCATAGTTTCCGGTAGTATAATGACTCTCTACTACTTCAGGAATTTCTTTTAATCGTTTTATGGCAGAAGAATATAAACTAGATGCATCTAAAAAAATACCAACAAAAGCGGTTGTGGTATAGCCTAATGCCTTTGGATTAATAATTAATTTATATCCGTCTATTAGGTTAGATTTATCTAACTTTCGAAGTCGTTGGTGAATAGCAGCTCCAGAAATACCAACTTCCCTAGCGATACTTAAAATTGGAGTTCTTGCATCTTTTACTAAACTTTTTATAATTATTTTATCTATTCCGTCTATTTTCATAAGTTTCAGTTTATAAGCTTAAATATAAAAAAATAGAGAATACAATATTGTATTCTCTATTTTTAATTAAAATTATAACTATTTTTATTTATGCATCTTTCAATTTAAAATCTTCCATAAATTTTGTTGTATAATTACCTGCAACGTAATCTGGATGTTCCATTAACTGTCTGTGAAAAGGAATAGTTGTCTTTACACCTTCTATTACAAATTCGTCTAATGCACGCTTCATTTTATTTATTGCTTCTTCTCTAGTTTGCGCAGTTACAATAAGTTTAGCAATCATAGAATCATAGTTTGGCGGAATCATATAACCTGCATAAACATGCGTATCCATTCTAACTCCATGTCCTCCTGGGGCATGAAACGAAGTAATTTTACCTGGTGCTGGTCTAAAATTACTATACGGATCTTCTGCATTAATTCTACACTCTATAGAATGTAACTGTGGATAATAATTTTTACCAGAAATAGGTACACCAGCAGCTACTAAGATTTGCTCGCGAATTAAATCGTAGTTTACAACCTCTTCTGTAATTGGATGCTCAACCTGGATACGCGTATTCATTTCCATAAAGTAAAAGTTTCTATGTTTATCTACTAAAAACTCTACAGTACCTGCTCCTTCATATTTTATAAATTCTGCTGCTTTAACTGCAGCGTTTCCCATTGCCTCCCTTAATTCGTCAGTCATAAAAGGAGATGGTGTTTCTTCTGTTAATTTTTGATGACGTCTTTGCACAGAACAATCTCTTTCTGATAAGTGACAGGCTTTACCATAAGAATCTCCAACAATTTGAATTTCAATATGCCTTGGCTCTTCTATCAACTTTTCCATGTACATATCATCATTACCAAAAGCAGCCTTACTTTCTTGTCTAGCAGAATCCCAAGCATCTTTCAACTCTTCTGGTTTCCATACTGCTCGCATTCCTTTTCCACCACCACCTGCAGAAGCTTTTAGCATAACTGGATACCCAACTTCTACAGCCAATTTTTCGCACTCTTCAAAATTTTCAATAACACCATCTGAGCCAGGAACACAAGGTACACCAGCAGCTTTCATGGTAGCCTTAGCGTTAGCTTTGTCTCCCATTTGGTCAATCATTTTTCCTGTTGCACCAATAAATTTTATGTTGTGTTCTTCACAAAGGGATGAAAATTTTGCATTTTCTGACAAAAACCCATAACCAGGGTGAATAGCGTCTGCATTAGTTATTTCTGCTGCTGCTATAATATTTGCCATTTTTAAATAAGATTCACTACTAGGAGCAGGACCAATACAAACTGCTTCGTCTGCAAATCTTACGTGTAGACTTTCTTCATCTGCTTTAGAGTAAACCGCTACTGTTTTTATACCCATTTCTTTACAGGTCCTAATAACACGTAAGGCTATTTCTCCTCTATTTGCAATCAATATTTTTTTAAACATGATATACGAGTTTTAATTAAAAAATTGAGTTTGAAGTAAAATACTTCTAATTAAACTCGTTTACGAAGGATCTACCAAAAATAACGGCTGATCAAATTCTACAGGTGAAGCATCGTCTACTAAAACCTTAACTATTTTACCGGAAACCTCAGATTCTATTTCATTAAATAATTTCATAGCCTCAATTACACAAACAGTATCTCCAGTAGAAACTGTAGTTCCTACTTCTACAAAGCTTGGCTTATCAGGTGCAGGTTTTCTATAAAAAGTTCCAATGATTGGAGATTTAATTGCAATATATTTAGAATCTTCAGATGCTGAATTTGTTTCTGCAGCTGGTGCTGCAGGTGCTGGTGCTGCAACTGGTGCTTGAGCAACTGGAGCAGCAGGTGCTGCTTGCAATGGAGCTGCTTGTACAATTGTAGTTTCAGATTTACCGGAACCTGTTTTAATAGTAATCTTTACATCTTGTGTTTCTAGACTTACCTCGCTTGCGCCAGATTTTGCTACAAACTTTATAAGATTTTGAATTTCTTTGATATCCATTTTTCCTATTATTTAGTTGTTTTGTTATTTATGAATTGTATGCCCATTGAAGGTATATAGCTCCCCAAGTGAAACCGCCTCCAAATGCTGCAAAAATTAAGTTGTCTCCTTTTTTTAATTCTTTTTCATAATCTGCTAATAATAGCGGTAAAGTTGCTGAAGTAGTATTGCCGTATTTATGAATATTCATCATAACTTTGCTTGGTTCTAATCCAACTCTATTTGCTGTTGCCTCTATTATTCTTTTATTTGCTTGGTGTGGTACTAACCAGTTAATATCATCTTCAGATAAATTGTTTCTAGTTAACATTTGTTCAGACACATCTGCCATATTAGAAACTGCGTATTTAAATACGGTTTTACCTTCTTGATGAACAAAATGCTGTCCATTTTTAACCGTTTCTTCTGTTGGTGGTAAAATAGAACCACCAGCCTCTATTTTTAAGAATTCTCTTCCAATACCATCACTCCTTAAGACCTCATCTTTAAAACCAAGATTCTCTGTGTTTGGCTCAAAAAGAACAGCTCCTGCACCATCTCCAAAAATTATGCAGGTTGCCCTGTCTTTATAATTGATAATTGATGACATTTTATCTGCCCCAATTAGCAAAACTTTCTTATATCTACCAGATTCAATATAACTAGAAGCAGTAGACATACCATATAAAAAACTAGAACAAGCTGCTTGTAAATCGTAAGCAAAAGCGTTTACAGCACCTATTTTTGATGCAGTGTACACTGCTGTAGATGCTACAGGCATATCTGGTGTTGCTGTAGCAACCAAAACTAAATCTATTTCTTCTGGATTGGTGTTGGATTTTTCTAATAAATCGTTTGCAGCTTTAACTGCCATATATGAAGTACCTAAACCTTCTCCTTTTAAAATTCTTCTTTCTTTAATTCCTGTTCTAGTAGTTATCCATTCGTCATTTGTATCTACCATGGTTTCTAACTCTTTATTGGTTAGAATATAATCAGGAACATATTTTCCAACTGCTGTGATTGCTGCAGTAATTTTATTCATAATTACTATTTAAGTATAAGGATTAGGAGGTTCAAAAGTAATGAAAATTATTTCACTTTTTTTACAAAAAGACTCTAAAAGAACCCTTTTTCACCTCAAAACATAAAAAAAACCCTCAAAAATGAGAGTTTTTTACAATTTTATGTATGCTTCTTAAGCTTCTGCTCCTGAAGCATCTAATACTACTTGACCTCTGTAGTATAATTTTCCTTCATGCCAGTGTGCTCTGTGGTATAAATGCGCTTCTCCTGTTGTAGGATCTGTTGCAATTTGTTGAGCAGCAGCCTTGTAATGCGTTCTCCTTTTATCTCTTCTTGTTTTGGATATTTTTCTTTTAGGATGTGCCATTTTATGTCTTTTTTTCTGTTATTAAATCTTTTAATTTATCCCATCTAGGATCAGTAGTTTCTACTGTTTTCTCTTCTTTTACTTCTAATTCTTTTAATTTATTTAATGCTTCTGATTCCATTGTACCATCCAATACTTTTGGATGAATTCTTTTATTAGGAACAGCAAGAACAATCATTTCATAGATATATTGTGAAATGTTAACTTGATATGCTTCATGAGGAAGAATTAAAATCTCGTCATTATCATCATTAAACTCTGGACCAAACTTAATTACTAAGTTTAAATCTGCTTCTAGGTTTTGAAAATACAATTCGTTAGTGATATCACAAGGTACTTCTACTGCACCTAGTGCCTTAAAATGTAACTCGAATAAAGTACTTTTTTTAACAAATGTTAAATGTACTTTAACCTTTGATGAATTGTACTCTTCAAAATTATAGGCGTCAAAGAACTTGTTTTCAATTGAATATTCGAAAAGATGTTCTCCTTCTTTTAACCCTACAAATGGTATGATAAATTCTTTCAAGTCTTTCATTATCAAACATCAATTGAGCGTGCAAAGATATAAAAAAATGTTTTTCTACAAGTTTTATTTAAAAAAATTTGTAGCGGTCTCTTTTTACGCAATTATTCTTTTCTTGAGCGGAGTTCTGTGAACTCTTTTCTGTTTTTGTAAATGTTAATCCCTGTAAAAAGGGCTTCTAAAAATGACGAAGGATTTGCTTTGTTCTGTCCTGCAATATCATATCCTGTTCCATGGTCAGGAGAGGTTCTAATTTCAGTTAAACCTGCTGTAAAATTAACTCCTTTGCCAAAAGATAATGCTTTAAATGGTGCCAAACCTTGATCATGATAAGTGGCTAAAACACCATCAAACTGCTTGTAGGTTTCCGAGCCAAAAAAACCATCTGCCGCATAAGGACCAAAAACCAACTTTCCGCTTTCGTTAATTTTTTTAATGGTTGGTTTAATAATTTCATCGTCTTCTTTACCAATAACGCCTTTATCTCCACAATGCGGGTTTAAGCCTAATACAGCTATTTTTGGTTTTGAAATTCCAAAATCTTTTTGCAAAGAATTATACATAGTTTCTACCTTACTCTCTATTAATTCTGGCGTAATATTTTCTGCAACTTTAGAAATTGGAATATGACCTGTTAACAAACCTATTCTAAGAGTATCTGTCATTAAAATCATTAGGCTATTACCACCTAGTTTTTCTTCTAAAAATTCTGTGTGTCCAGGAAAGCGAAACGTATCAGATTGTATGTTTTCTTTATTAATTGGTGCTGTTAATAATACGTCTATTTTCTTTTCTTTCAAATGGTTAACAGCCACTTCTAGTGATTTTGCTGCATATTCTCCAGATATTTTAGTTGGCTTACCCAACTCAATTTTAACCTCTTCTTTCCAAATATTTAACACATTAAGTTTTGTATGGTGAACTTGATCTATAGACGAAATTCCATGAACAGGAACTTCTAATTCTAGTGCTTTTTTATGAAAAGATACAGTTTTGGTAGCTCCAAAAATAACAGGTGTACAAAAGTCTAACATCCGTTTATCTTTAAAAGATTTCAGAATGATTTCGATACCTATTCCATTCAAATCACCAACAGAAATTCCTACTACAATTTTATCGTTTTTATCCATACTACAATCTATAATCCGTATTTTTGTAAAATACAAAAGTAACCAATTTTAAAGATATGTTTACAGGAATTATAGAAACGCTTGGCGAAGTTAAAAAGGTAGAGAAAGAGCAAGAAAATGTTCATATAACCATAAAAAGTAGCATAACTCACGAACTAAAAATAGACCAAAGTGTGGCTCATAATGGTACATGTCTTACTGTTGTTGCTATAAATGACGATGAATATACAGTTACAGCCATTAAAGAAACTTTAGACAAAACAAATATTGGCAATTTAAAAGTTAACGATGTTGTAAATTTAGAAAGAGCTATGAAACTTGGCGATAGACTTGATGGTCATATTGTACAGGGTCATGTAGATGAAACTGGAATTTGCACTTCAATTCAAGACCAAGAAGGAAGTACCGTATATACCTTTAAATACAACTCTAAAAATAATAATGTTACTATAGAAAAAGGTTCTATAACAATTAATGGCGTAAGTTTAACTGTTGTAAACGCTACAAAAAACGGGTTTTCTGTTGCTATAATTCCTTACACTTGGGAAAACACAACTTTTAAAAATTTACAAGTAAATGATGTCGTTAATCTAGAGTTTGATGTTATTGGTAAGTATGTTGCTAGATTAACAAACCTCTAGCTTATTTTTTCTTCTTTTTTATGTAAAAATCGCGTTAGTTTCATTGATAAATCTAACAAGATAATTTTGGCATTACCATTTCTTTCTATATGATAAATTGCATCATTTAGTTCCTTTTCTATATCTAGTATATTACCAGCGTGAACGAAAGGTGCAAATTTAGATAAATCGAAACCAGATTTTGTCTCCATAAAAACTAGTTGTTCCGATTTGTAATTCAGTAAAAGTGCTTGTCTAAAAAACTGCAAGCAATATTCTAAAAATCTTTTTTGTGTTTCTCTTCCTTGTTTTGCAATTGTTTCTGCCCAAGCTATGAGTTGTTGTACTACACTTGCATTACCTTTAGCTCTAAAGGCTGTTCTTACCCATGCAACAAACCATTCTTCAAAAATTAAATCTGAAGAATCATTTTGCAATAAATGTATAGCTTTGTTGTAATTTCCTTCTGCTTGATGCGCCAATTTAGCAGCCTCATTAGGATCTACATTATAATTATTAACCAATGCATCTGCAATATCATTTTCGCTTAAACCATTAAAATGTAAAGCTTGACAACGAGATTTTATTGTATTAATTATCTGATCTTCATTTTCAGTAATTAATACAAAAACTGTTTTTTCTGGTGGCTCTTCTATTAATTTCAACAATTTATTAGCAGCTGCATTATTCATTTTTTCAGCCATCCAGATTATCATCACCTTAAAACCACCTTCATACGATTTTAATTGTAATTTTTTTACAACGTCTTCTGCCTCATCAACTCCAATTAAACCTTGCTTGTTTTCTACACCAATATGTTGTAGCCAATTAAACAAGCTACCATAAGGTTGTTCTTTTACAAACAATCGCCAGTCTTCTAAAAATAGATTACTAATTGGGTGTTTTTTAACTCTATCGTTTGTTGTAACCGGAAAAACAAAATGTAAGTCTGGGTGTTGTAATTTTTCACATTTAAGTTGACTTGCCTCTAGATTTTCTGCATAATTAGAAATTAAAAATTGGGCATATGCAATTGCCATTGGCAGTGTACCACTTCCTTCACTTCCAACAAAAAGCTGTGCATGCGGCACTCTGCCATTCTTTGCAGAAGTTAGCAAGTGTTTTTTTATATGTTCCTGACCGATAATTTGGTTAAAAAGCATAGGCAAATATAATTGAAATACCCACGCAAACGATACCTTAAATTATGTTATTTGAATTCTTAAAAGTCTAAAGAAAAAAGTATTTTTGTTGCAAACCTTAGAATATGAAAACACTATCTGATTTTAATTTTGAAAATAAAAAAGCCATTATTCGTGTAGATTTTAACGTTCCTTTAAACGATACGTTCGAAGTTACGGATGCAACACGTATAGAAGCAGCTAAATCTACAATAATTAAAGTGTTAGAAGATGGTGGTAGCTGTGTTTTAATGTCGCATTTAGGAAGACCCAAAGGAAAACAAGATGCATTTTCATTACGTCATATTGTAAACAATATTCGTGATATAATTGGCTGTAATGTAAAGTTTGTAGAGGATTGTATTGGAGAAAAAGCAGAAGAAGCTGTTGCAAAATTAGAGAATGGAGAAATTTTACTTCTAGAAAATCTACGATTTTATAAAGAAGAAACTGCTGGAGATGTTGATTTTGCTGAGAAACTATCTAAACTAGGAGATATATACGTAAACGATGCCTTTGGAACAGCACATAGAGCACACGCTTCTACAACAATTATTGCACAATTTTTTAAGGACAATAAATGTTTTGGAAACCTATTAGCAAAGGAAATTGAAAGCATTGATAAAGTTTTAAATAATTCAGAAAAACCTGTTTTGGCAATTTTAGGTGGCGCTAAAGTATCCTCGAAAATTACAGTTATCGAAAACATTTTAGAAAAAGTAGACCATTTAATTATAGGTGGAGGCATGACTTTTACTTTTATAAAAGCACAAGGTGGTGAAGTAGGTAATTCTATTTGCGAAGATGATAAAATGAATCTAGCAGTAGAAATTTTAGAAAAAGCAAAAGCTAAAAACGTACAAGTACATTTGCCTGTAGATGTAATTGCTGCTGATAATTTCGCAAATGACGCAACAACAAAAGTTTGCGATGTAAATAAAATACCTAATGGTTGGCAAGGATTAGATGCAGGTCCAAAATCTCTAGAAAATTTTGATGCTGTTGTAAATACTTGCAAAACTATTCTATGGAACGGACCTTTAGGTGTTTTTGAAATGGAAAATTTTGCAAAAGGAACAATTACACTTGGAAACTCTATAGCAAATGCAACAAAAAACGGTGCTTTTTCTTTAGTAGGTGGTGGAGATTCTGTAGCCGCTGTTAAGCAATTTGGTTTTGAAGATAAAGTAAGCTACGTATCTACAGGAGGTGGTGCAATGTTAGAAAGTTTAGAAGGTAAAACACTACCAGGTATAGATGCGATTTTGAACTAAAAAATCTTAAGAATATGATAAAAAGGTTCTCAAAATTGAGAACCTTTTTTTTATCACCTATTTTTGCACTTATAAACAATGATATGAAATACACAACATTACCAAATACAGATATTAAAGTTTCTAAAATTTGTTTAGGAACTATGACTTGGGGAAACCAAAATACAGAAGCTGAAGGCCATGAACAAATGGATTATGCTTTAGATGCTGGAGTTAACTTTTTTGATACTGCAGAATTATATCCTGTTCCTGCAAATGCAGAAACCTATGCAGATACAGAACGAATAATAGGAAATTGGTTTCAAAAAACTGGAAATAGAGAAAAAGTAGTTTTGGCATCTAAAATTGCTGGTGGTGGAGATTATACAGCGCATATCAGAACCAATGGCTTTAGTAGAAAAGGAATCACACAAGCTGTTGAAAACAGCTTAAAACGCTTAAAGACAGATTATCTTGATTTGTATCAGCTGCACTGGCCTTCTAGAGGTGTGAATTGTTTTGGCGTTCGTGATTATCCTTACAGCACCTCTACAAAAGAAGCGGAAAATCATTTTGAAATTTTAGAAACACTTACCGATTTTGTAAAGCAAGGTAAAATTAGACAGGTAGGTTTATCTAATGAAACTCCTTGGGGAACCATGAAGTATTTGCAAACTGCAAAAGAGAATGATTTTATAAGACCTGTTACCATTCAAAACTCGTATTCTCTTATTCATAGAGGATATGAAGTAGGTATGAGTGAAGTTTCTATGCGTGAAAATATTGGATTATTAGCCTACTCACCTTTAGCACAAGGTGTTTTGTCTGGTAAATATTTAGATGGGCAATTGCCTGAAGGTGCAAGAGGAACTTTGTTCCCTAGATTTATTAAGCGCTACAGAAATGAAGGTTCTGAAAGAGCAGTAATTAAATACTTAGAAATTGCTAAAAAACACAATATAAGTTTATCTGAGTTGTCGTTAGCTTTTATAAATCAGTTGCCTTTTGTAACGAGTAATATAATTGGAGCGACAAAAATGAGTCAGTTAAAAGAAAATATTAACTCCATAAACATTGACCTTTCTGACGAAATTATAAACGAAATTAATGCAGTACATGCAGAAATTCCGAATCCTGCACCATAAAAAATACATACTTTCTAAAAGGTCTACAGATTAAAATGTGTAGACCTTTTTTTTACTGAATGATTCTTTAATAGATATTGTTCTTCACTCTCTCTGCAAGTGGCTTTGCCGTTTTCGTCAAATTCTAATCGATGTCCATATTCACTAACCCAACCTATTTGTTTTGCTGGATTTCCTACTACTAAAGCGTAAGGTTTCACTTCTTTGGTAATTACAGCACCTGCACCTATAAAAGCATATTCACCAATGTCATTACCACAAACAATGGTTGCATTTGCGCCAATACTAGCTCCTTTTTTTACTATAGTTTTTAAGTATTGCCCTCTTCTATTTACAGCACTTCTTGGATTTATCACATTGGTGAACACCATTGAGGGTCCTAGAAAAACATCATCCTCACAAACTACTCCTGTGTAAATTGATACGTTATTTTGTACCTTAACATTCGTACCCAAAACCACATCTGGAGAAACCACCACATTTTGACCAAGATTACAATTTTCTCCAATCACACAATTAGACATAATATGACTAAAGTGCCAAATCTTTGTTCCTTTTCCTATGCTGCAGTTGTCATCAATAACTGCTGTTTCATGAGCAAAATATTCCATTTTTAGTATCCTGATTTTGTGTCTTTTGTCTGCAAACAAATTTCTTTAGAAGAAGAAGTTCCTATTCTATCTACTCCTAATTGTATCATTTTAAGAGCAGTATCATAATCGCGAACACCTCCTGCAGCCTTAATCTTTAAAGGTCTTGCATTGGCTGCAATTAACTGCATGTTTTCAAAAGTTGCCCCATTTGGTAAGTTATTTTCTGTGTTATAAAAACCAGTAGATGATTTTACAAACACTTTTTTAAACTGTTCTTCTTCAAAGTTTAGGGTGATTACATTTTTTATTAATTGTGTAATTTTAACTATTTCAGTATTTGTTAATGCTGCAGCTTCTATAATCCACTTTACAGCTTTATTCTTTTGCAAACCAATAGCTGAACAAGATTTTACTTCGTTTTCTACTAGAGCTATATTACCTTTTTTAAATTCTGTGTAATTAATTACAAAATCTAACTCGTCTGCTCCAAGCGCTATTGCTTGTTTGGCTTCATTTATTTTAGATTCTATTGTATCATCTCCTTCATGAAAGCCAATTACAGTGCCAACTAAAGTATTGGCATTGTTTTGTGTTAAGAACGATTTTGCAAAAGGAATGTATTTTGCACGGATCATAACTAACTTATAGTTATAATGAATTGCTTCTTCTAGCAAAGAAGTTATTTTATTTTGCGTCTCTTGCTCTGTAATATTTGCCTGTGATGCTGTTTTTAAGTAAGTAGCATCTAAATAGTTGTTGATTTGCATTTTTTAAAAATAACAAAAAAGGAGATAATTTTTACTTTTTTAAATGCTTTTCCGCTACTTTCTCTAAGGCAGCATACCAGTCTTCCCCAAATTTTCTAATTAAAGCTTGTTTTACAAATTTATACACAGGTATTTGTAATTCTTTTCCTAAAGAACATGCATCGTCACAAATATCCCATTTATGATAATTTACAGCAGAAAACTCACTATAATCTTTGACACGAATTGGGTATAAATGACAAGAAATTGGTTTTTTCCAATCTATCTCTCCCTGATTATACGCTTCTTCAATTCCGCAAAGTGCTGTTTTATTTTCATCAAAAATAACATAAGCACAATCTGCACCTTTAATTAGTGGTGTTTCTAATTCACCCCAATCGTTTGTTACAGAAGTACCTTCCTTTTCTATAACAGCAATACCTTCATCTCTTAAAAAGGGTTTAACTTTTGGGTAAATGTCTTCTAATATTTTTACTTCTTCTTTATCTAATGGGGCACCTGCTTCGCCATCTATGCAACAAGCACCTTTACAAGCAGAAAGGTTACAAACAAAATCTTTGTCTATAATTTCTTCTGATACAATGGTTTTACCTAACTGAAACATGATACAAAAATAACATTAATTTCTACTACTTTTTCATATGTCCTTGCCCTAAGTTGATTAATTTTGCTGAAAATTATTTTAGACATGACCTTAAATTTTAAAGAAATATTTACGGCCTTTATGGTGCTTTTCGCAGTTATTGATATTGTTGGTAACATTCCAATAATAATAGATTTAAGAAAAAAAGTAGGCCATATTCAATCTGAGAAAGCATCTATTATTGCTGGAGTTATTATGATTGTCTTTTTATTTCTAGGACAAAGTTTACTTAAACTAATAGGTATAGACGTAAATTCTTTTGCGGTTGCTGGTGCTTTTATTTTATTTTTTATTGCTTTAGAGATGATTTTAGGCATTACGCTTTATAAAGATGATGGCGACTCTGGCTCAATTACAGCTACTGTATTCCCTTTAGCTTTTCCATTAATTGCAGGTCCAGGAAGTTTAACTACTTTACTATCTCTTAGAGCAGAATTTGCAATACAAAATATAATTGTTGCTGTTATTGCAAATGTGGTAGTAATTTATGTTGTATTGAAAACATCTAGAAGAATTGAAAATCTTATTGGTACTAATGGAATACAAATTATTAGAAAAATATTCGGTGTTATTCTTCTTGCGATTGCTGTAAAACTATTTGCTCAAAATATAAAAGCTTTATTTATATGATAACTTTCGATGTTTTAATTTTAGGAGGGGGTGTTTCTGGCATGCAATGTGCTTTAGTATTAGGCTCTGCACATAAGAAAGAATATGCTGCTAAAAAAAATATTGGAATTATAATGCATCAAAGGGCATCTCATTTAACAAATGCACTATTTAATAATGCACTTGGATTACCTTCTGGTACTTTAGGAAAAGATATTTTAGAATCTGGTAAAAAACAATTACAAGAAAATTACCCTAAAGTATCTATCTTAGAAAAGGAAAAGGTGAAATCTATAGAAAAAAAAGATGCCTATTTTAGTATTATTACAAATAGAAGTTCATACAAATGCAAAATAGCAGTAATTGCTTTAAATTATTCCAGTCCTTTAACTATTGATGGATTACACGAATTTGTAATCCCACATCAAAAAGCAAATCCGACTAAAAACAGAATTCAACTTAAAAATACAGACCACTTAATCCAAGAAAACCTCTATTGCTGTGGTACAATTGCTGGCCATCGTAGTCAATTTGCAATTGCAGCAGGAAGTGGTGCAGCAGTTGCTACAGACATCTTAACACTTTGGAATGAAGGAAATCATACCAAGGTACATGACAAAGTATGATAAAAGTCATTAAATAAGATACATTTTACTTTTACTTTTATAGTGATCAATCATCTTGATAGTAAGCAGACTATCATTATAAAAAGGAAAATCAATTGTATTGATTTTGTTGTAAAACTTTAGAAACACCAAAATGTATCGAGATGGAAATTAAAAAAAACCCACGAATGCAGTTAGGAAATTATAGTAGAATTTTCTTTCAAATTGGTATAGTACTTACATTATTCATCGTCTATATTTCAGTTGAGCATAAAACTTACGAAAAAGATTATACAAATGGCCTTGGAGAAGTTACCATGGTAGATGAGTTACAAGAAGATATACCTATTGTTAACATAAAAGAGATGAAACCACCTCCACCAAAAACACCTACAATTGTAGAGCAAGTAAAAGTGGTAGATGATGAAGTAAAAATTGAAGAAACAATTGTAGAGTCTACAGAAACAGACGAAAACATGGCTGTTGTAGCAACTATTCATCCAGATGAAATTGTAGAAGCAGAGGAAGTAGAAGAAGTTGTAGAAGATATTCCATTCATGCTAATTCAAGACGTACCTGTTTTTCCTGGATGTAAAGGAAACAACGAACAACTAAAAAGATGTTTTTCTAAGAAAACTCAAGAACACTTTAGTGAATTCTTTAACACAGGTTTAGCTCGCGAACTTGGATTAGCTCCTGGAAAAAGAAAGCTATTTGTTGTCTTTAGAATAGACCAAAATGGTAATGTTGTTAATGTAAGAGCTAGAGGGCCTCACCCTGCATTAGAACGTGAAGTAGTAAGCATTATGAGCAAGTTACCTAAAATGAAGCCTGGAAAACAAAGAGGTGTCCCTGTGCCTGTTAGTTATAATATTCCTATAAACTTCCAAGTTATTCAATAAAAAAAATCCAGTTTTAAACTGGATTTTTTTAGATATATTTTTTTATTCTACTGTTACCGACTTTGCAAGGTTTCTAGGCTGATCTACATTTTTACCTAACATAACAGCAATGTGATATGAGATTAATTGAAAGGGTATTGTAGTTAATAAAGGAGTCAATGCTTCTTCAGTGTCCGGAATTTCTATGACATGATCTGCAATTTCTTTAACAGTTGTATCGCCTTCAGTAACTACGGCAATAATTTTACCAGCTCTAGATTTTATTTCTTGGATGTTACTTACTACCTTTTCGTAATGTCCCCTATTAGTAGCTATTACAAAAATTGGCATATTTTCATCTATTAATGCTATTGGACCATGTTTCATTTCAGCTGCAGGATAACCTTCTGCATGAATGTAAGAAATTTCTTTTAATTTTAATGCACCTTCTAAAGCGACAGGAAAATTAAAGCCTCTACCCAAATACAAACAATTTGTAGCGTCTTTATAAACCTCTGCTATCTTTTTAATATGTTGGTCTTGTTCTAAAAGCTTTTCTACTTGCTTTGGAATTAATTGCATTTTATTTAAATAATTCCTGAAGGTATAATCTGGCAAATTATTATTAGCCTTACCTAGTTTAAGTGCCAATAAAGTTAGAACCGTAATTTGCGTTGTAAATGCTTTTGTAGATGCAACCCCTATTTCTGGTCCAGCATGAGTATACGCACCAGAATGTGTTTCTCTTGCAATAGAAGAACCAACAACATTACAAATTCCGTATACAAAAGCACCTTTAGACTTTGCTAACTTTATAGCTGCCAATGTATCTGCTGTTTCACCAGACTGAGATATAGCAATAACAACGTCTTTATTAGTTATTATTGGATTACGATATCTAAACTCAGAAGCATACTCTACCTCTACTGGTATTCTTGCTAAATCTTCAATAAGATATTCACCTACTAAGCCTGCATGCCATGAAGTTCCACAAGCAACAATAATTACTCGATTTGCGTTAAGAAAAGTGTTTAGATTGTCTTCTATGCTAGACATCTTAATCATATTTTCTTCTGACAACATTCTACCTCTATAGGTATCTGTTATAGCTTTTGGTTGTTCATGAATTTCTTTAAGCATAAAGTGGTCATAACCACCTTTTTCTATTTGTTCTAAACTTAATTGTAATTTTTGGATGGTTGGCTTTACAATAGAATCGTCGTGAATTTTACGAATACGTACTTCTCTACCTATTTTTATAATGGCCAACTCTTCATCTTCTAAATAAATGGCATTTTTTGTAAATTCAACAAATGGTGAAGCATCTGAAGCAATAAAAAACTCTTCATTATTTTTTCCAACACCTATTGCTATTGGGCTTCCTAACCTTGCCACTACTAACTCATTTGGCTTAGACTTATCAAACACAGCTATAGCATATGCACCAATTACATTTGTTAAAGCTAGTTGTACTGCTTTTCCTAATTTGCAGTCTTCCACTTTTTTAACTTCTTCAATAAGATTAACCAATACCTCTGTATCTGTATCACTTTTAAAGGTATACCCTCTTTGAATTAACTCTTTTTTTATGGTGTCATAATTCTCTATAATTCCATTATGAACCATCACTAATTCACCAGATTGTGAAAAATGCGGGTGAGAATTAACATCGTTAGGAACGCCATGAGTAGCCCACCTTGTGTGGCCCATTCCTATTTGGCCAGATTTACGATTTGGCTCTTTTTCTGTTAAACTTTCTAAATCTGATACTTTTCCTTTTGTTTTTGTTAGCTGCATTTCGCTGCCATCATAAATCATTACGCCTGCACTATCGTAACCTCTGTATTCTAATCTTTTAAGACCATTAATTACAATTGGGTAAGCGTCTCTATGACCTATGTATGCTGATATTCCACACATAACATTTTTTTGTTTTTAGTTTGATTATTTTCTCTTTGAATAAGAAATTTTTAATACTGCCTTTTTATCACCATTAACAGGGTTTCCATTAAAAAGGGTAACTGCTTTAGGATTCCAGCTATAATTTCTAAATATAGTATCTGATTCTGAAACTGGCAAATCTGTGGTATTAAATACCTTTAATTTTAATTGTGGATTGCTATTGGTAGCTCCACTTAATATATCTGAAACGTAGTCTGTAATATTGAAAGTATATTTTTCTTTTCTACCATTGCTGTCTGTTTCTAAGAAACCACGAATACCTTGGGTAGCTGCTTCAGTATATGCGTCTTTAATTTGACTAAAAACAGGATTAGACCCACCAGTGGTTTTGTAAGCTGTTATTCTTAAAGGAACTAAAGAAGTGTCTATAGATTGATTGATATAAAAGGTTAAAGATGCATCATTTACCAACCAATTATTAGCTCTTAATTCATCTATTTTTTCTTGATCAAATAATGTTATTAATGCTTCACTTCCTGCTGTACCTTGAATTTTTATCTCTGTGTTGCTAGAATATGTTCTGTTTTCTTCGGTAAACTGATTGTAGCGTATTCCTGACAATCGAAAACTATCGCTCTTTGCTATGGTATCTACAGCAACATTATTAAC
Organism: uncultured Polaribacter sp.; assembly: GCA_964477255.1. Classification (GTDB taxonomy): domain Bacteria; phylum Bacteroidota; class Bacteroidia; order Flavobacteriales; family Flavobacteriaceae; genus Polaribacter. The sequence continues at coordinate 28,645 of CAYZDK010000020.1, read as the reverse complement.
TAAAACAGTGTTAGTGTAATAAATTTCTATAGATGGATTAAGAGATTCAAGAGAGTTTGTAAAATCAAAACCTATTAATGCACCTTCCTCTCCTGACGCTTCTAGAATTAGACCTCTAAAATAATTATTAAAATTTTCTTGAGAAGAAAACTCTGTAGATTCGTAATTATCTAAAAATATAGATTTAATTATATCCTTTTTTAAAGGTATACGTGCAAAAGGTACCTGAACTGGTGCAAGTCCTGCAGTATTTAGCCTTAATGTGTCAACTGTGTAAATGCTACCATCGCTAGTTTTTCTAGTTACAGGTAAAATAGAATCGTTTACATTTGGCTGAAGAGGATAATTAAAAGTTGTGTTTAAAAATGCTCCTTTTTTCTCTACTTCAGTATCGGAAAAAAACGTGTTGGTTTTTGATGGATCTGCAGGATTAAAGCGATTAAAAAAAGTATTGGATTGGTAAACGTTTACTGAAAAAGGTTTTGTAGAATCTCCAAAAACAGAGTCTAAAACTACCGTAGAAGTTAACCCACTTTGCTGAACCGATATTTGGTATGGTAGCTTTACAAAAGCAGTATCTATGGTAGTAACTACAGTTGTGTCTGCTCCATAAGATCTATCTACCAAGCTTACTTCTGTTAAAGGCAATCTTACTTGAGAAACGATAGAAGCTTCTATCTTTTCATAATCTGTTGGATTAAATACTCCTAAAAGGTACTGATTTACCTGTTGCGAAATATTATCTGTTTGTATTCTTCTAAGTTGACTGTTTTCTACTTGAATATCTACTAGCTCTGCATTAGTATCAAACTTCGTATTACTAATTACATTAGAGCCAATATCTGTAAAATCTTCTTCACAAGAAAGAACCGTTGTTATAAATATGGCAATAATTACCACATTTAGAAACTTCTTTATATATTTTTTCACTATGGGTTTTCTGTTATTCTTCTGATAAAACATCCGCATAAAAATCTAAATAAGCTTCTCTTAAATTTTCTGCTTGATAGGTTAGTGCAGGTTTTTCTGATTTGGAAATATAATCGTTTATCTCTTCTGGTAACTCTTCACTTGCATGAATTATTGCATCAGAATTTTCTATAGCACTTTTTAGTATGTTATTATTGTTTGGAGTTTTAAAAATCTTTGTTTTGTCTGAATTTGGTATATCAAAACTAACTTTTTCTAGTAAATTTCCATTTAAGTTACCCTCAAAACCTCTAGAATAAAGAGAAGTAACTATTTTACTATCTGTAAAAAGCGGCTCTTCTTTGTAATATTCTCTAAGGTATAAAGGCAATAAAGAAGCCATCCAACCATGAACATGGATTATATCTGGAGCCCAGTTTAATTTTTTTACAGTTTCTATTACTCCTTTTGCAAAGAAAATAGCTCTCTCGTCATTATCCTCAAACAGCTTATCATCTTCATCAGAAAAAACTGCTTTTCTTTTAAAGTAATCTTCATTATCAATAAAATAAACTTGCATTCTTTCTTTTGGTATAGAAGCTACTTTAATTATTAAAGGCATATCCATATCGTTTACCACTAAATTCATTCCTGATAAACGAATTACCTCGTGTAATTGGTGCCTTCTTTCATTAATTACCCCAAATCTTGGCATAAAGATTCTTGTTTGCACTCCCTTAGAATGTGCATTTTTTGCAGAGTTAAAAGCAGTAGAAGATAACTCATTTTCAGGCAAATAGGGTACAACCTCTGACGATACGAATAGTATTCTCTTGTCTTTCATTAAATCAAACTCTTTTGTGAGACTCGCAAAACTACAAATTTTTATACTAATATCCTGTTAAAATAGTAAGTTTGCAAACTATAGGGGAGATATAACAATGGAAATTTTTACTACAAAACAAGCTGTAAAAGAATATATTACAAAACACAAAGCACAAAACAAATCTATCGGTTTTGTACCAACAATGGGAGCTCTTCATTTAGGGCATGTTTCCCTTATAAAGAAAGCAAAAGCTAAAAACGATATTGTTGTGGTTAGTATTTTTGTAAACCCAACACAGTTTAACAATAAAGCGGATTTAGAAAACTACCCAAATACACTTAAAGAAGATATAGAAATTCTTAAAAAGGAAGAATGTACGGTCTTGTTTAATCCTTCTGTAAAAGAGATGTATAATACAAATATTGCTTCGGATACTTTTGACTTTGATGGTCTAGAAACCAAAATGGAAGGCAAGTTTAGAGATGGTCATTTTAATGGTGTTGGCACTATTGTAAAGCAACTTTTTGCTATTGTAGATCCTGACAGAGCTTATTTCGGGCAAAAAGACTTTCAGCAGTTGCAAATCATTAAAAAAATGGTGCAAAAACATCGCTTAAATGTAAAAGTTAAAGGGTGTCCTATTTTTAGAGAGGAGGATGGATTGGCAATGAGTTCTAGAAATATTCGTTTAACCAAGTTACAAAGAGAAAAAGCTTCTTTTATTTATAAAGTTTTAAAAAAAGCTAGAAAAAAGTTTAAAGAAAAAAGCGTAGAAGAAATTCAAAATTGGGTAGAAAAAAAATTTAAAAATCATAAAATATTTAAACTAGAATATTTTACCATCGCAGAAGAAAAAACCTTAGAAACTATCACTATAAAAGAAGCAGGAAAGAAATATCGTGCATTCATCGCTGTTTTTGCAGGAGAAATAAGATTAATAGATAACATCAGATTAAAAAATTAGTATTTTTGCAAAATGTTAGTGCAAGTAGTAAAATCTAAAATCCATCGTGTAAAGGTTACAGGTGCAGATTTAAATTATATTGGCAGTATTACCATTGATGAAGATTTAATGGATGCTGCAAATATTATTGAAGGCGAACGAGTTCAAATTGTAAATAACAATAATGGCAACAGATTAGAAACTTATGCTATACCTGGGCCAAGAGGAAGTGGTGAAATAACTCTAAATGGCGCAGCTGCAAGATTAGTAGCAGTTGGTGATGTGCTAATTTTAATTACCTATGCATTCATGGAGTTAGAAAAAGCAAAAAAGTTTAAACCAGCATTGGTTTTTCCGAACGAAAAAAACAATACCTTAACATAGTTTGAACACAAAAAAAATATTAAAAATTATAATTCCTCTCTTATTGGGAGGTTTTTTAGTTTGGTATTCGCTCTCAATTGTATCTCCAGAACAACTAACCCAATACTTTATTGATGCCAATTATAATTGGATTGCTTTAGGTTTACTGTTTGGAATTTTAAGTCACCTTTCTAGAGCATATCGTTGGAAGTTTTTACTAGAGCCATTAGGCTATAAACCAAAATTTATCAATTCTATTTTAGCTGTTTTGGTGGCATATTTAATTAATATTTTTCTACCAAGAGCAGGAGAAGTATCACGTGCAGCTGTCATGGCAAACTACGAAGAAATTCCTTTTGAAAAAGGATTTGGAACCATAGTAGCAGAAAGAATTGCAGATTTAATAATGCTGCTTCTTATTGTATGCATTGCACTATTTATTCAGTTTGATTTTATCTGGAACTTACTAACCAAAGATTTTAATCCAATAAACATAATTGTAGGTTTTACAATATTTGTAATAGCTTTTTTTATTTTTATTCGCTACATAAAAAAGGGGAAGTCTAACTTTGCAAAAAAAATTAAATCGTTTGTTTTAGGGCTTAAAGAAGGAGTTACCAGTATTTTTAAAATGAAAAAAAGAGCTGCTTTCCTTTTCCATACTTTCTTTATTTGGTTTATGTATGTAGCTATGTTCTGGGCAACTATTCCTGCTGTAAGTGGTCTTCAAATACCTTTTGGTGGCGTTTTAATTGGTTTTATTGCTGGTGGTTTTTCTATTGCAGCTACAAATGGTGGAGTTGGTTTATATCCTGTTGCTGTGGCAAGTGCATTGGCACTATTTAATGTAGATGCAGTAATTGGAAATGCTTTTGGTTGGATTATGTGGACCGCTCAAACCGCTATGATTGTTGTGTTTGGTGGACTAGCTTTTTTATTTCTTCCTATTTACAATAAAAACAAGTAATTTTAGACACCTAAGTGTAGTATATGCCTAAAACGAAAACAACATTTTTTTGTCAAAACTGCGGAACGCAACATGCAAAATGGATTGGACAATGTGGTGCTTGTAAAGAATGGAATACCATTGTAGAAGAAGTTGTGCAGAAAGAAGAAAAAAGAAGCTGGAAACAATCTACCACTACAAAAACTGCAAACAAACCACTAAAAATAGCTGAAATTGCCCTTAATCCAGAAGAGAGAATTAAGACAAATAATAACGAGTTAGATTCCGTTTTAGGAGGTGGCTTGGTAAAAGGCTCTGTTACACTTTTAGGTGGAGAACCAGGAATTGGTAAATCTACTTTATTACTTCAGATTGCATTAAATATTCATCAAAAAGTACTATATGTTTCTGGCGAAGAAAGTCAGTCTCAAATTAAAATGAGAGCAGAGCGTTTACATTCTAAAAACGACAACTGTCTTATTTTAACAGAAACAAACACCCAGCAAATATTTAAAAATATTGAAACTGTAAGCCCAGAGGTTTTAGTTATAGACTCTATACAAACGCTTCATACAAATGCTATTGAAGCTTCACCTGGAACAATTTCACAAATAAGAGAAACCTCTGCAGAATTAATAAAGTTTGCTAAAGAAACTGCAACCCCAGTATTGTTAATTGGGCATATTAACAAGGAAGGTCATATTGCTGGACCTAAAATTTTAGAGCATATGGTAGATGTCGTACTACAGTTTGAAGGAGATAGAAACCATACCTACAGAATTTTACGAAGTCAGAAAAACAGATTTGGCTCTACATCAGAGCTAGGAATTTACGAAATGTTATCTGATGGTTTACGCGAAATTAGTAACCCTTCAGAAATTTTAATTTCTAAAAAAGATAACGATTTAAGCGGAACTGCTATAGCATCTACCTTAGAAGGAGTAAGACCATTAATGATAGAAATTCAAGCATTAGTTTCCACTGCTGTTTACGGAACACCACAGCGTTCTACTACTGGTTATAATTTAAAGCGTTTAAATATGATTCTTGCAGTTTTAGAAAAACGAGCAGGTTTTAAACTAGGTGCAAAAGACGTTTTTTTAAATATTACTGGCGGAATTAATGTAGATGACCCTGCTATTGATTTAGCCGTAGTTGCTGCTATTTTATCATCCAATCAAGATATTGCAATAAACCCCAATGTATGTTTTGCAGCAGAAGTTGGTTTAGCAGGAGAAATTAGACCTATTTCTAAAATAGACCAAAGAATTACAGAGGCAGAAAAGCTTGGGTACAAAAGTTTTGTTGCTTCTAAATACAACAAGATTACTTCAAAAAAACATTCCATTAAACTAATTTTAGTAGGAAAAATAGAAGAGGCATTTGCAACTTTATTTGCATAAAAAAGTCCTTACCATTTGGTAAGGACTTTTTTATGGTTAAATATGTAATGCTACTTCTTGTTCACCTCTTTAATATACTTTTCCAAAGCCATAGTCATAGAAGGAGTTTCTGGGGTTGGTGCCTGAATATTGCACTTTAACCCAGCATCTGTAACTGCTTTTACTGTAGAATTACCAAAAGCAGCTATTCTTGTATTATTTTGTTTAAAGTCTGGAAAATTTTCAAACAGAGATTGTATACCAGAAGGACTAAAAAATACTAAAACATCATAGAAAACATTTTCTAAATCAGACAAATCGCTTACTACTGTTCTATATAAATCTGCTCTCTTCCAGTCTACACCAAGTTTATCTAACTCTTCAGGAATTAAAGGTTTTAACTTGTCTGAAGACGGTAATAAAAACTTCTCTGTTTTGTGCTTTTTTATAACTTTTGTTAATTCAGGGAAAGTTCTGGTACCAACATAAATTTTACGCTTTCTATACACTACGTATTTTTGCAAATAATAAGCAACTGCTTCTGACTGACAAAAATATTTCATATCGTCTGGCACCTTAAAACGCATTTCTTCTGCAACTCTAAAAAAATGGTCAACCGCGTTTCTACTAGTTAAAATAATTGCAGTGAATTTAGATAAATCAACTTTTTGTGCTCTAACCTCTTTTACGGGTATTCCTTCTACATGAATAAATGATCGGAAATCTATTTTAACTTTCTGTTTATCAGATAGATCAAAATATGGAGATGTTTCTGTTTTTGGTGCTGGCTGAGAAACCAATATCGTTTTCACTTTCATTTGCTTCTTATGTTTTATTAAAACATCATTTTAAACAATATAAATAGCGGTGCTATTTCGAAGGCGCAAAGGTACAAAATAAAATAAAACAATTCACTAAATATCAGATTGTTATTTTTTATCACAATTAATACAAGTCTGTAAACTAGCATGGTAACTAAAACAATAAGCACTAAAGAAAAAGTAAGGTTTGTAAATAAAAGTAAAACTAACAGTACATATTGAACAATAGCAAACGAGTTTAATGTTTCTGCTTTAGTTTTTAAAAAGAAATTAAGTACCTTTTTTAGGTTAAAAATATATAGTAATACTTGTTCTATAATTTTTTTTATTGTGAGAAATAGTAAAACTCCAAAAAAAACAGTAGTGAAGTTAAAAAAAGAGTTTTCATAAGATGACTTGGATTCTACTTTAAAACAAAAGAATAATAAGGAAAGTAAGGTAGAATTAAATACAAAAAAAAGTATTTGAAATGTATTTAATTCTGTAAAAATATCTATATCGTCTTCTATTGTACTTATGTCTAAAAGAGAAAAAACATTATTTTTTAATTTCTGATAACTTAATATTCTAAGGGCAAAAATCAATAAAAAAAGAAATAGCACAACTAAAATTATCCAGTTTTTGCTATTCGATATTATCTCTGTTGCCTGCACTTTATTTTGGTTATGATTAACACAAAATTAGTAATTAAATAGTGTATATTTGTCTACTTTCTTTCGAAATATAATATATGTCAGATACATTAGTTATAATTCCTACCTACAACGAAAAGGAAAATGTAGAGGCTATAATAAAGGCTGTTTTTAGTTTGGAAAAAAGTTTTCATGTTTTAATTGTAGACGATAATTCTCCTGACAAAACATTTGAAATAGTTGAAAAACTTATGCCAAGTTTTTCTGAAGCACTTCATTTACTAAAAAGAACCCATAAGAATGGATTAGGAGGTGCTTACATTGCAGGCTTTCAGTGGGCTCTAGACAAAAATTACGATTATATAATTCAAATGGATGCAGACTTTTCTCACAATCCAAAAGACTTAATAAAATTATATAATTCTTGTGCCAAAGATAACTTTGATGCGGCAATTGGATCTAGGTATGTAAACAATAAAATAAATGTGGTTAATTGGGATATAAAACGTTTGTTTCTATCTTATTTTGCCTCTAGATATGTGAAAATTATTACTAGAATGCCATTTTATGATACCACTGCTGGTTTTGTTTGCTGGAAAAAAGAAGTTTTACAACAAATTAAATTAGATAAAATAAAATTTATAGGCTATGCTTTTCAGATAGAAATGAAATTTAAAGCTTGGCGTAGAAATTTTAAAATAAAAGAAGTTTCCGTTATTTTTACAGACAGAACTTTAGGCACATCTAAAATGTCTGGAAACATTATTTATGAAGCCTTAATAGGAGTAATTAAAATGAGATTAAGAGGACTACCAAAACAAAAAAAATGAAATCGTACTTAATAAAAAATGCAACGTTAGTTAACGAGAACAAAGTTTTTACAGCAGATGTTTTTATAGAAAACGAAATTATAAAAACTATTGCAAGCAATATAGAACCAAAAGAAAATACAGAAGTAATAGATGCAAAGGGTAAGTATTTAATACCTGGATTTATAGACGATCAAGTACACTTTAGAGAACCAGGGCTTACACACAAAGCAAATATAGAAACAGAAAGTAGAGCAGCTGCAGCTGGCGGTATTACAACTTTTATAGAACAACCAAATACCATTCCTAATGCAACAACACAAGAATTATTAGAAGATAAATTTACCATTGCTTCTACATCTTCATATGTAAACTACTCTTTTATGTTTGGTGGCACAAACAACAATCTAGAAGAATTGCTTAAAACAGATCCTAAAAAAGTTGCTGGTATTAAACTTTTCTTAGGCTCTTCTACAGGTAATATGTTGGTGGATGATGTAGAAGTTTTAGAGAAAATTTTTTCATCTACCAAAATGATTATTTCCGTTCATTGTGAAGACGAAGCTACTATTAGAAAAAATACCCAAGAACATATAGAAAAATATGGAGAAGATATTCCTATAGAGTGCCACCCAATTATTAGAAGTGAAGATGCTTGCTATATCTCTTCTTCTAAAGCAGTAGAGCTTGCAAAGAAAACAGGTGCAAGACTACACATCTTTCACATTTCTACAGAAAAAGAAACCCACTTATTTAGAAACGACATTCCTTTAGAAGAAAAACAAATTACTGCAGAAGTTTGTGTGCATCACCTTTGGTTTAACGATAAAGACTATGCTGAAAAAGGCACACATATAAAATGGAATCCTGCTGTAAAAACAGAAAAAGACAGACAAGGTTTGTGGAAAGCTTTATTAGATGATAGAATTGATGTTTTAGCTACAGACCATGCACCACACACACTAGAAGAAAAATCTAACAAATATCTAAAAGCTCCAAGTGGTGGACCATTAGTGCAGCATGCAGTTTTAGCAATTTTAGAAAAAGTAAAAGAAGGTGTAATACCTATTGAAAAAGCTGTAGAAAAAATGTGTCATAACCCTGCAAAACTATTCCAAATAGAAAAAAGAGGTTTTCTTAAAGAAGGCTACTTTGCAGATGTTGTATTAATAGATCCAAAAAAATCACAGACGGTAACAAAAGATAACGTGTATTATAAATGTAGATGGTCTCCTTTTGAAGGAACTACTTTTTCTTCAACTATTACCCACACTTTTGTTAACGGAAACTTAATTTATAATAACGGATCTTTTAATGATAAAATAAAAGGAAAACGCCTTACGTTTAACCGTTAATAATGAGAAAAATATTATTTTTTATTGGCGTTCTCTTTCTATTCTCTTGTACTAGTAATACAATTTTTGAAGAACCAGAAGATTTAATTCCAAAAGACACTATGGTGCATCTTATGAAAGACATGATTATTGCATCTTCTAGCTCTTATTTTAAAAATAAAAACTTTGAAAAACAGGTAAATTACATGCCACTAGTGTATGAAAAATACAAAATAGATAGTGGTAGATTTCAACGAAGTAATTTGTATTACATGTCTAAAATAGACGATTATAAAAATATTGTAGAGGAAGTAAAAAAGAGTATTGAAGAAGAAAAGGAGTACTTAACCAATCTAAAAACAAAACAAGATTCTATAAAAAAAGATTCTATTAATAAAGTAACACAACTTAGGTATCAAATTAAAGATTCTTTAAATGATTTTTTACTAAACGAAGATCTTAAGAAAAGAAACACGAAACTAAAACGTAAAAAAATCGGAAATAAAAGAAAAATAAACGATATAGATTCCGTTTTAAAAATAGACAAGAGTATAAAAAGTAAAAACTAACTTAAATAGTTTTTACTAATTCTCATTATACTATCGTTAATAGGCTCAAAAGTGTATTCTAGTGCTTTTTTAACCTTTTCAGACGCGTATCTAGAAACTGTATGTGCACTTCGTGCAGAGTATTTGCTTAGCAAAGGGTTATTGCCTGTTATCTTTGATATAAGAAATGAAAAACGCCATAAAATAGAGGTTTGCCACTTGCTAACTTTTCTATTTGGTCTTTTCTTTTCAAGTGCATCTGCTATTGTGAATAAGATATCTTTAAAAGACTTGTTTTCAGAAACTAAAATATAGCGCTCATTTTTAATTTCAGACTGCATTAATGCAATCATTGGTTTTACAACATCTTGCACCGCAACAAAACCTGTTACTCCCTCTGTATAATACTTAAAGTTGTGGTAAACTTGCTCAAATAATTTTCCAGAACCAGAATCCCAAAAACCACTTCCTAAAATAACACCTGGATTTACAATAATAACATCAACATTTTCTTGACTAGCCCTCCAAACTTCCATTTCAGCACCATACTTAGTAATAGAGTATCCACTATTATCTTTTTCTTTGTTCCATTCGCAAGATTCATCAATAAGTTGATTTGGTAGCGCATCACCTATAGAAGCAATAGAACTCACATAACACAACTTCTTTACTTTTGCATCGATGGCTAAATTAGCAATGATAGCAGTACCATGAATGTTTACTTTTCGCATTTCTCTATAATCTTTAGAATTAAACGAAATAAAAGCAGCACAATGGTAAACTTGTTCTACATCTTTAAAAGCAGGAATCATAGCTGGCACCTGCGTAATATCAGCTTTAAACCACTCAATTTTATGAAACAAAGAAGTGTCTTTTGTGTAGTATGCAAATACAGTTTTTGTTCTTTTAATTGAATTTTCCGTTCTGTAAATTGCGCGTATTTTATCGTACTCTAAACATAAATGATACAATAAATGAGAACCTACCAAACCTGTACCTCCTGTAACTAAAATCATACAACGAATTTAGCATATTTTAAGTGATAAACTTATATTTGCCCTCTTATTAATTATCGTCATGAAGAATTTTATTGAAGAACTGAAATGGAGAGGAATGCTACACGATAGCATGCCAGGAACAGAAGAGCATCTAATAGAAAAAATGAGAAGTGCCTATGTTGGTTTTGACCCTACAGCAGACTCCTTACATATTGGTAATCTTGTACCTATTATGTTATTAGCACATTACCAAAGATGTGGTCATAGACCAATTGCTCTTGTTGGAGGTGCAACTGGAATGATTGGAGACCCTTCAGGGAAATCTTCTGAACGTAATTTATTAGATGAAAAAACACTTCGTCATAATCAAGAATGTGTAAAAAAACAGCTTTCTCATTTTCTAGATTTTACTTCTAAAGCAGATAATGCAGCCATTTTAGTTAATAATTACGATTGGATGAAAGAAATCTCTTTTTTAGATTTTATTAGAGATACTGGAAAACACATTACAGTTAATTACATGATGGCAAAAGACTCTGTAAAAAACAGGTTAGGCTCTGAGTCTAAAGAAGGGATGTCTTTTACAGAATTTACCTACCAATTGGTGCAAGGTTACGACTTTTTACACTTGTATAAAACAAATGATATAACCATTCAAATGGGTGGTTCTGATCAATGGGGAAACATTACTACTGGTACAGAATTAATTAGAAGAATAGCTGGTGGTAAAGGATTTGCTATTACTTGTCCGTTAATTACCAAATCTGATGGTTCAAAATTTGGTAAATCTGAAGGTGGTAATGTTTGGTTAGACGCAAACAGAACATCTCCTTATAAATTTTACCAGTATTGGTTAAATACTTCTGATGAAGATGCTGAAAAATACATTAAAATATTCACTTTCTTAGAAAAAGAAGAAATTGAAGCGGTAACAAAAGAGCATCAAGAAGCGCCACATTTACGAATATTACAAAAACGTTTAGGAGAAGAAGTTACGCTTATTGTTCATGGTAAAGAGGAGTACCAAAAAGCAATTGCTGCTTCTAATATTTTATTCGGAAAATCTACAACAGAAGACTTAAAGTCTTTAGACGAAAAAACATTATTAGATATTTTTGATGGTGTACCTCAAGCAACTGTTTCTAAAGAAGTGCTGACAAATGGCTTGGACATGATTGCTGCTTTAGCTGCTAACACTAAATTTCTTAAATCTAACGGAGAAGCAAGAAGAGCATTAAAAGAAAACGCAATTTCTGTTAATAAGGTAAAAGTCAAAGAAGATTATTTAATTAAAGGAGAAGACCTAATTGCAGATAAATACGTTCTTTTACAACGCGGTAAAAAGAACTACTTTCTATTAATAGTAAACGAATAAAAACAAAAAGAACTGTGGTAAAAAACAGTTCTTTTTTATGTAATACGTATATATATAGAATCAACTTTACAGTTGATGAATTTTACACAAATCAAAATAGCAAATTCTGTACCAAAGCATTTGGATTGTATTTGATTTTAACAATAAATTACAACACCATTAAGTTACAACCTCTAATATCTGAATGGTCAAATCTTCCTATAACCTCGAAAGTATTGTCTTGGTTAACTTTACCTAAATCTTGAGTAGCTATAAAAGAGCAAGAATTGTAATTTGCTAAATCTATAATGTTTAATCCTCCAGATTTTCCGTTAGGTAAAATTTCTAAAGCATCTTCTGTGTCTCTAACCAGTACTTGCATCCAAGGTGGAGTTTCAAAAACTCCTTGCCCTTTAGAATATGCCTGACTTAATAATTCTGTCATTCCATACTCTGAATGAATTTCCTTTACTCCAAAACCTTCTTTTAATTTTTCGTGTAACTCTTTTCGCACCAATTCTTTTCTTCTTCCTTTCATCCCTCCAGTTTCCATAACTATGGTATTATTTAGTTGAAATTGGTGTTTTTCTATCAAATCTAAAAGCGCAAAAGAAACGCCAATTAAAAGCACTTTTTTTCCTGTTTGGTCTAGGTTTTTTAAGAGAATTGATAGCGCATCTAAATCATCAAGAAAGAAACCACTTTCTTTAAAATTAGATTGGGCAATCATATCGTTTACCATATGTATTAAAGAAGATCCTTGTCTTTCTAAATAACTTGGCAATAATGCTAGAACAACGTAATCTTTAATATCACCATAAAAGTGCTTAAAACCTTTACGAAAGCTTTCTTCGTAAACCGATATATTACTTACATAATGCTTACTTGTTATATTTCCGGTAGTTCCAGAACTTGTAAACACTGTTTCAATAGGTTCTGATGTAGATATTACTTTTCGAGATTTAAAAAACTGAATTGGTAAAAACGGAATTTGTTCGATTGATTTTACATCAGAAGGATGAATATACAGTAAATCACAAAAAGAACGATATACACGATTATTGGTAAACTGATGCTTAAAAACCGCTAAAGCTACCTCATTAAAATTTTGTTTATTTCGTATGTTAAAAATTGCTTCTTTCATTTCTTTTACAAAAATAAGATTATTAGACGCAACCTTTTGCTTCTTTTTACATCTAATAAAAAACAACCATAAAGAAATTGAGACTATTTACAATTTTTAGCATTATTCTTCTAAGTATAATTTTTTCTTCTTGTGAAGAAAATAAGGTAAACGATTTATTTAATTCTAACTCTAACAGTGTTATTATTGATAACGAATTGTTTTCCTATACAACTTCAGAAAACTTCTCAATTTCTAATGTAGAATTAGACAATGATCTATTAAAAATAAGTATAGCTTCAAGTGGATGCAATGGCGAAACTTTTAAAACCATCTTAATTGATGCTAATGTTATCTTAGAGTCTCTTCCTCCACAAAGACAAATTCGTCTTATTTTAGAAAAAAACGAAGATTGTGAAGCTTTAATTAGCAAAACATTTACTTTTGATATTACCCCACTTAAAGAACATTATTCTGAAGTTATTTTAAATTTAGAAGGTTGGCAAAATCAAATTATATACTAAGAACATGAAAAAGATCTATCTTTTATTTATTTCCCTTGCTATCTTGTCTTGCGAAGGCAATACAGTAGAGTACGACACAGACAATTTACTTTTAGGTAATTGGACACAAAAATCATTTAATGATGGAGTGGTAACATTTAATAGAACAACTTCTTTACCTAAAAATTCGTACGGTGTTGCCTTCTTACAAGATGGTGTTTTTAAAGAAAAAACCTCTGGTTGGTGTGGTACACCTCCTATAACTTATTTTGATATGTATGGAAGTTATACCGTAAATGAGGATTTAATTTCTATAGAAATAGACGCTTACCCAAACTACTATGGATATCAGATTCTAAGTCTAGACAAAGATGTCTTAAAGATAAAAAGAGAGGTAACAGAACAAGAAAAAGAATATTTGGCTTTAATGGAGCTTTTCTATGAAATACAAGAAATTGCATATAGCAAACAATGCACAGATAGTACATCTTGGCAGTTTGTTGCATATGGCGCTAAAGCTTGTGGTGGCCCACAAGGATATTTACCTTACGCTACAAATATAGATACGGTTTCTTTTTTAGAAAAGGTAGAAGCTTATACTGCCGCAGAGAAAGCATTTAACCTTAACTGGAATATTACTTCTGATTGTGCTTTTGTAAACCCACCAGATGGTGTAGAATGCAGCAATGGTTATCCTATTTTAGTGTATAATTAAATAAAAATGAAAATGAAAAAATTAATTCCACTTTTCCTTTTAACAATCCTATTGTATGGCTGTTTAAACGATAATGATGAAAACTTAACTTTTGAGATAACTGCAATAGACTCGTTTACAGTGCCACTTTCTTTTACATATATGCAAAAAGACACCGTTAAAATAAAGTATTCTATAGATGAAAATTGCAAGTACTTCAATAACATTTACTACGAATACCAAGATTCTACAAGAATAGTGGCTGTAAATACGGTACGTGATTTAGATGTAGAATGTTCTGATTCTTCAAATCAATATGAATATAATATTATAGTTACTGCTGCACAAGAAGAAGATTATGTATTTAAATTTTACAGAGGAAAAGATGCCGATGGAAATAATATATTTGAAGAAGCTATTGTTCCTGTAAATTAGAAACATTAAACTCGAAGAAATAATACAAAAGTGTTGTGAGCAAGACTTAGAGGCTCAATCTAAAGTTTATCACCTTTTTGCTGATAAACTTTTTTCTGTTTGCCTAAAATATTCTAAAAGTTACCAAGATGCAGAAGACACTTTACAAGATAGTTTTTTAAAAATTTTTGAGAAAATAAACCAGTATAAAAGTAAAGGTTCTTTTGAAGGATGGATAAAAAGAATAACCATTCATACAGCCATTGAAAAATACAGAACTGCAAACACTATTTCTCTAGAAAATGAATTTGTAGAAGAACCAGAAGAAGCTAGTTCTACAGTAGATGACATAACCTATAATGTAGACACATTACTGCAAGTAATTCAACAGTTACCAGACAAATATAGACTCGTTTTTAATTTATATGTTTTAGATAATTACTCACATAAAGAAATATCAGAAATGCTACAAATATCTGTTGGTACTTCTAAGTCGAATTTGTCTAGAGCAAGAACAATATTAAAAAAAGCATTACTAATGCATAAAACAGAAAAGTAACCCAATGAACAATAAAGAACTGGACAATCTTTTTATTACTAAACTTTCTAACTTAGAGGCTTCTCCAAGTAAGAAGGTTTGGAATGGTATAGAAGCCAAACTTGCACAAAAGAAAAAACGTCGTGTTTTTCCTTTTTGGTGGTTTTCTGCAGCTGCTGCCATAATTGTTCTTACCTTTTTTATTATAAACCCATTAAATGAAACTAATAAACTTGATGTTAAACCTGTAATAGAAATAACAAATACTCCTATAAAATCGAAACCTATAGAAGATAAAAGTAAAAATATAGTTCCTTTAAATTCAAATGAAACTAGTAGCTCTGCAACTAACAACCTAATGATAAAAAATAATGGAATAGCAAAAAATACTACCAAACAAAAGATGGTAATAAAAGAAAACAGAAGAAGTTTTTCTAAATATATACATCTAAATAAAATACAAGTAAAAAAACAATTTAAGTTAGATAACAACTTTAATAAACCACATTTTACTTCTAAAAAGAATAAAGAAAATTTAAATGTATTTATTGCAACCCAAAAAAATGAAAAAAAGAGAGTAAATAGTAACAAAAAAGAGCAATGGTCTATTGCTCCTGTTTTTGGGGTCCTTTCTGCCAACTCTTTTACAAAATCTTCTCCCATATCAGAAAACTTAGCGTCTAACACAGCAGGAGAAGGTAGTACGAATTTTGGAATTCAAGTTGCGTATCAAATCAACAAAAAATGGGCAATTCAAACAGGCGTTCAACTTCTAAACATGTCATTTTCTAATGCTGGAGTTGCTGTTTTTAATTCTCCAGATAATAACCCAACAGCTGTTACAATAGGTGGTGAAAGTCTTAGTTTTTATGCAAATAACTTCTTAGAAACCGCTTCTTTAGATACAAACTCTATTACAGATATTATAAGTACAAGTAGTAATTTAAATCAAAATTTTGGGTACATAGAAATCCCATTAGAAATAAAATATTTGCTAATACAGAAAAATCGATTTTCTAGTAATATCATAACAGGTTTCAGTACACTTTTTTTAAATGAAAATGAAATTCTCTTGTCTTATGAAAATTTTACCACTAACGGTAAATTTACAACACTAAACGCTTTAAACTTCAGTGGTAACTTTGGCTTTGATTTTAATTATTTACTAGACACAAAATGGTCTTTTCATGTAAATCCTATGCTTAAAGTACAATTAAACACCTTTAATGACGCACACAACTTTTCTCCTTTTAACATTGGGGTTTACTCTGGTATAAGATATCGTTTTTAGCAAGCATAACCTGAATTATATTGGGTATTTTATTGTATTTTGTTTAATTTTCAACAAAATTAAGTGTTTTTGTTTAATTTATTTATTCCTAATTTTATTTGTAAATTCGTTCCAAGAAAGTAAACAAAAAAACGAATTATAAAATGACAGACTTTGGATTAAAAGAGGCGTTACAAACGCTTGGAGTTAAAGAAATTAATAATGGAACCTCTACTGGAAGTAATTCTTTTGGTAATGGAGCAACGATAGATAGTTATTCTCCTGTAGACGGTAAAAAAATTGCATCTGTTTCTACATCAACCAAAGAAGATTACGACAAGGTTATGCAGTCTGCTACCAAAGCATTTAAAACTTGGAGAACAACACCAGCGCCTCTTAGAGGTGAAATAGTTCGTCAGTTTGGAGATAAATTACGCACAAAAAAAGAAGCTTTAGGTAAATTAGTTTCTTACGAAATGGGAAAAAGTTATCAAGAAGGATTAGGAGAAGTACAAGAAATGATAGATATATGCGACTTTGCAGTTGGCTTATCTAGACAATTACATGGTTTAACCATGCACTCTGAAAGACCAGGACACAGAATGTACGAGCAGTATCATCCTTTAGGTATTGTTGGTATAATATCTGCCTTTAACTTTCCTGTAGCTGTTTGGGCTTGGAATACAGCTCTAGCTTGGGTTTGTGGTGATGTTTGTGTTTGGAAACCTAGCGAAAAAACACCTTTATGTGGTATTGCATGCCAAAATATAATTGCTGAAGTTTTACATGAAAATAACTTACCAGAAGGTATTTCTTGTCTAATAAATGGCGATTATAACGTGGGTGAGTTTATGACTAAAGACAAAAGAATTCCTTTAATATCTGCAACAGGTTCTACTAGAATGGGTAAAATTGTTGCCAAAGAAGTTGCAGGTCGTTTAGGAAAAACATTACTAGAACTTGGTGGAAATAATGCTATTATAGTAACTCCAGATGCCGATATTAAAATGACTGTAATTGGTGCTGTTTTTGGCGCTGTTGGTACAGCAGGGCAACGTTGTACTTCAACAAGAAGATTAATAATTCATGAATCTATTTATGACAAAGTAAAAAACGCAATAGTAGATGCCTACAAACAATTACGAATTGGAAATCCTTTAGATGAAAACAATCATGTAGGCCCATTAATTGATAAAGATGCTGTGGCAAACTATGAAAATGCTTTACATAAAGTGGTAGAAGAAGGTGGTACTATTTTAGTAGAAGGTGGTGTTTTACAAGGTGAAGATTATGCATCTGGCTGTTATGTAAAACCTGCAATTGCAGAAGCAAAAAATGAATTTGAGATTGTACAACACGAAACTTTTGCACCTGTTTTATATTTGCTTAAATATTCTGGTGATGTTACGGAAGCCTTAGAATTACAAAACGGTGTTGCACAAGGCTTATCTTCTGCTATTATGACCAACAACCTTAGAGAAGCAGAAGCTTTCTTATCGCATGCAGGTTCTGACTGTGGAATTGCAAATGTAAATATTGGTACTTCTGGAGCTGAAATTGGTGGCGCTTTTGGGGGAGAAAAAGAAACTGGTGGAGGACGTGAATCTGGCTCAGATGCATGGAAAGTGTATATGAGGCGCCAAACCAATACCATAAATTACACTACACAATTGCCATTAGCGCAAGGCATACAATTTGATTTGTAAAAATTACATGCTATAGTTAACAGAAAAACCACCAAGATTGGTGGTTTTTTTTGGATAAAAATCAAAAAATGGCTAAGCTAAGTCTTAAAAAATTACTTAAAAATATTAGTTAGATAAACTAGGGAGTATTTAAAAGGAGATAAACTATGTTTCTTTTAACAATTTACCTTTATTTTCAATTTATCTTTAATAAACAGAAAGTTTTATAGACTATTTTTTAAGGATATTTCTTGTTATTTACTTTTTCCCTAATTTTTTCATATCTTTAAGTGGCATAAATTATGCTGTGAAACTAAACTTTTTACAAAAGTTTATGAAATTGATAATTAGTAAGACACTAATGTAGTTAGAAAAGAAAAAGGTAACCTAATTGTATAATCGCTGTTTTCTTAAATTTTATTACCTACTGTTTTAGCTCCAAAAAATGCAAAAAGACCCCAATATAGATAATAAGCAACTCACTGCAGAACTTAATGAGTTGCATAAAAAATATGATAGTGAGAAAAAAAAGAGATTAGAAATCACTAACAAATTAAAAGAACTTCAACAAGAGTTATCTGTTTACAAAACAACCACAGAAAAAAACAAGCAAAACAGTACAACTTATAATAATATTACGCTTTATAATAGCATTCTATCTAATAGTATTGTAAATCTTACATCAGAAATAATTCTCTCTTTAAATAGAGAGGGCAACATTACTTTTCTAAACGAACAAGGTCATAAGTTAATTGGGTATAAAAACGAAAAACTTATTGGAAAGAACTGGTTTGAAAAGTGTATTCCAGTAAAAGAAAGAAAAGCCATTAAAGATAAATTTAAAAAAGTTTTAGAACAAGATAAAGAGAAAGTAACCTCTAGCAAAAGTACAGTACTTTGTAAAAATGGTTTGCAAAAACAAATACAATGGTACAATACAATTATTAAAGACAATACTGGTAAATTAATTGGATCGCTCAGTTTTGGTAAAGACATTTCTGACTGGAAAAATGCACAAGAAAAAATAGAAAGACAATCTAAAATGCAAGAGGTTTTAATAGACTTGGCATCAAGATTTATTAATATTCCTGTTGATGAAGTAGAAAACAGTATAAATCTTTCTTTAGCAAATATGGGGAGTTTTATTAATGCAGATAGGGCTTACATATTCGATTATGATTGGCAAAACGATATTACTATAAATACCTTTGAATGGTGTGCAAAAGGAATTTCTCCAGAGATAGATAACTTAAAAGAAGTACCACTTTCTGCAATACCACAATGGGCCAGTACACACAAAAAAGGCAATAAAATGCTTATTCACGATACTTCAAAATTAACGGAAAAAAATGCAGGACTTAAAGAGATTCTTTTAGCACAAGGAATAAAAAGTATTTTAACTATCCCTCTATTGAGCGGAAAAAACTGTATTGGTTTTGTTGGTTTTGATTCTGTAAAAAACAAGAAAAAATACACAAAAAAAGAAGAAGATCTGCTACATGTTTTTTCTAATATGTTAGTAAATGTAACCGAAAGAAAAAAAGTAGAAGAAAATTTAAACGAAGCCTTAGAAAAAGCGCAAGAGAGCGATCGTTTAAAATCTGCTTTTTTAGCTAATATGAGTCACGAAATAAGAACACCTATGAGTGGCATTCTAGGTTTTACAAACCTTCTAAAAAAACCACAACTTAGTGGAGATAAAAAGAAAAAGTATATAGACATTATAGAGAAAAGCGGCAAACGAATGCTAAGTACCATTAATGATATTATAGACATTTCAAGAATAGAGTCTGGTCAGGTAGAAATTGTTAATACCTATTTTTGTATTAATGAAATTTTAGAGGAATTATTTATATTTTTTAATCAAGAAGCAAAAGCAAAAGGTATTAACCTTCAATATAAAAGTACTTTATCTAATACAGATGCTTTAATTACATCAGATGCGCACAAGTTAGAAGGCATCTTAACTAATTTAATTAAAAATGGTATTAAGTTTACGGAGAAAGGTTCAGTTACATTTGGATATCAGCTAAAAGAAATAAACCAACAGCAATTTTTAGAGTTTTATGTTAGCGATACCGGTATTGGTATTCCTGAAAATAGAATAGATGCAATTTTTAATCGTTTTGAACAAGCAGATATAGAAGACAAAATGGCCTTAGAAGGATCTGGTCTTGGCTTATCCATATCTAAATCGTATTTAGAAATGTTAGGAGGGTCTATTTCTGTTGCATCTAAAATTAATGAAGGATCTACGTTTACTTTTAGCGTTCCGTATATTAAACAAAACCCGAAACCAAAAGGCTGCACTATTAAAGCCAAAGAGAAAGAAGCTTTTTTTAAAAATTTATTAGTGATTATTGCAGAAGACGATTCAACTAACACTTTGGTTTTTAAAGCAATGCTAGAAGATTATTTTGGCAAAGTTCTATATGCAAGTAATGGAGAAGAAACCATAGAACTTTGTAAAAAACATCCTAATGTAGACCTTATTTTAATGGATATTAAAATGCCTAAAACAAATGGTTATGATGCAACTCGTGCTATTCGAAAATTTAACAAAGAGGTGGTAATTATAGCCCAAACTGCTTATGGTTTGTCAAGAGACAGAGAAAAAGCTTTACAAGTAGGTTGCAACGATTATATTGGCAAACCGATTATAAAAGACGAAATTTTAGAAATTATTAAACCATATTTTATTTAATTTTTTTAAAAAGTACTCGAATATGTTAACTTAATTGTGCTTTACTTTACGAATTATTCGCATTGCTTCTTTATATGCAATATAAGTAGATTTATCTTCTAAAGCTTTTATGTATAATCTTGCTTTGGTTAACTGTAAAACAGCTTCTGTATATCCATTTAAATAACATAATAAAAGGTTGTGTGGTAAACGAAATACGTCTTCATGCTCTGTAACAGATAACTTGGTATTGCCTGCAATCTTTCTAACTATATCTTTTGCGTTTTTATAAATATGTTGAATAATAACCGCATCATATTTGGGTGGATTAAATAAGAACTCTGTAACAATATCGTGTTTACCATTGTTTTTAAAATGGATAACCGTCTTTTCTAACGGATAGTGCTTCTTTTCAAACTCAATACCCAATTCTATATATTCTGTAACAATAAAAGAACTTTTATTGATGGTGATTTTTACATCATCTAACGCAGAAAAAAACAATCGTACTTGCTCGTTAATTAACTCAATATCTACTCTTGTATAATATATTTCTCCGTTTACTTTTTTTTGCTTTCCTGCCCAACAAAGAACAAATTGCTCGTTAAAAACTTTATATCTAGGGTGATAATCTTTTTTGTGTCTTTGCATAAAATCAAAAACACCATCTAAAGTAAGTTCTATATTATTTCTTGCACTGTTTTCTACCGATTGTACTATTTCTCTATTGCTACTGGGTACACTAAAAGTTTTTTGTAAAAAGGGCATAGAGTTACTACCTCTTCTATAAAAAATGGTAGCTTTCTTATATTTCCATGTGTTTTTTAAAAGAAAAGATATTTGTTTGTTAGGAAAAATAGTAATTAACCCTACTACCTTATGTCTTTGTAACCTTGGAAAGGGAACATTTTCGTATTGAATTTTTGGCGGATTTTCTAGGTAGGCATTTACTAAATTTTGAATTTTACTATCGTCATAAAAATCTACACCAATAATTGCGTTACTTTCATCACTAATACCAACAATTATATAAGAATTATTGTCAGGGTTAGAGTTAGATAAAGCGCAAACATGCTTTATAAATTTAGCTTTCCCCTCTTTATTATCTAATGCTAATTTTTGCTTTTTGTCGTAAAAGCTATTCTCATCATTATGAGCAAGTAAATTCTTAATAAGTAAGCGCTTATTAATCATACTTTAAGGCACTTGTCTTCCATCGCTTGCTTCTAGTAACATAAACCAATCTTCTACCTCTAAATCTATTTCTAATGCTTTTATTGCATTACAAATTCTCGTTTTATTTGTAGTTCCGATCACTGGAGATATTTGAGAAGGGTGTTTTAAAATCCAAGCTAACAAAATTGTATCTTCTGTTGCTTGGTACTTTTCCATTAATTGATACAATACTTTTTGAATACTTTGCTTTTGTTTATTAGCTTCCTTAAAATAACTTCCTAAAGGACTCCAAGCCATTGGACGAATATTTTTTTGAATCATAAAATCTAAACTTCCATTTTTCATGGCCTCATTTTGGGTTAAAGAAAACTCGATTTGATTCACCTGAACTGCCGTTTTCTGATCCAGTAAATTGGTTTGTGAAGGTGTAAAATTAGATACCCCAAACTTTTTAATTTTTCCACTTCCCTTCAATTTGTAGATTGCTGCTGCAATTTCTTCAGGGTGCATTAATGGGCTTGGTCTATGTAACAGAAAAACATCTAAATAATCTGTTTTTAGATTTTTTAAAGATTGCTCTGCGCTTTTTACTATATATTCTGAAGAATAGTTGTAATGTTTTACCTTAAGTTGTCTAGCAGTACCAGGATGCTGAATACCGCATTTAGAGATAAGTTTAATTTTAGAACGATCTATCTGTAATGCATCTAATGCAGCTCCAAAGTCTTGTTCTGTAGTATAATCTCCATAGATATCTGCATGATCAAAAGTATTTAAATCATTCGCTACACAAAAAGAAATTAAGTCTTGTTGCTCTTGTTTGGTGAATTGCTTGCCCCATTTTCCCCAAGACATACAACCCATAATGATGTTAGATGCTACCATTTTCACTTTTTTTATGCACCATAGTTGCTGTTGCTTGTGCTGTTGGATATACCACCAAATCTTCTATATTTACATGATAAGGTCTTGTTATTACAAAATGAATAATATCTGCAATATCTTCTGGCTGCAAGGCTTTGTAACCCTCGTACACTGTTTTTGCTCTATTAGAATCTCCTTTAAAACGAATATTAGAGAATTCGGTTTCTACCAAACCAGGATGAATTCCTGCAACGCGAATATTGTGGCCATGTAAATCTAAACGCATAGATTTATTTAAGGCGTTTACCGCAAATTTAGAGGCACAATATACATTTCCGTTTCTGTAGGTATCTTTTCCTGCTGTAGAGCCAATATTTACTATAAAACCATTGTTTTTTGCTATCATTTTTGGCATTATAGCTTTAGTAACATATAACAAACCTTTTACATTAATGTCTAGCATAGCGTCCCAATCTTCAATATTTCCTTCTTGCAAGGTTGCCAATCCATGGGCATTACCAGCATTATTTACTAACACCTCTATATTTTGAAAGGCTTCAGGTAGCGATGCTATTGCATTAAATACTGCCTCTTTGTCTCTTACATCGAACTGCAAGGTAGTTACTGTAGTAAACGTATTTAACTGTTGTTTTAATTGCTGTAGTCGCTCTTTTCTTCTACCACATAATACCAAATTGAATTTATGCTTGGCTAAAAGTATTGCTGTTGCCTTACCTATACCTGAAGTTGCTCCTGTTATAAAAACGGTTTTCATTAGAGTTTTTTATGATTTTTCTTAAAAATAAAAAAATGCTATTCCTTCTTGCCAATTTTCTATGTGAAATTTTCATCAATTATTAACAAAAGAAAAAGCCACCCTTACATGGGTGGCTTTCCTTTCAGTTGATTATCGAGCGATAATCAACCAAAAATCAACTAACCAAACTTTATTTTAAATTTCTTCTATCTTTTGTTTTTCTCTTAACAATGGTTCTTTTTCTATTATTATTTCTAACTAAATCTTTTGCTCTTTCACTTTGTTTGCCTCCTTTTAAGTATTGTAGAAATCCGTTACCTCTAAAATCATAGGTAGTATCTGTGTTTATATGATAAAGACGAATGTTTCTATCATTTGTAACGGTTAATTCGAACTCTTCTATATCTCCATTATCATAATTGAGTGTTAAAATTTTTAAATCATCAAAACCAGTAACGTCAAACACTTCATAATATCCTACAAAGCTCCAATTAATAAGGTCAACATTTGTGCCAGCTGCATCTTGCGAACTATAAAAAGTTGTTAAATTTTCTGGTGTAAATTGTAAAAAATTTTCATCATCAAATGCATTTGGTGTACCTCCAATAGTGTTTAATTTTTCCCATGCTTCGTATTCTTGTAAGAAATATTCGATATTCTCATAAAATAATTGATCATAATCAAAGTTGTTTACATGGTATCCTATTAAATAATAACTAACGTCTTCTCTGTAGTTGTAAAGTTCTATCTCGTTATTAGAAAGTATCGTTACTTCAAATTCATTGTAGCCATCAATATCATGTACAGTTTCTAAAAACCCATTAAAAGTATTGTAGGTTCCTACATCTATTCCTAATCCATTACCCGTTCTTCCTATATCTACAATATTATTGTTCGCATAAAGAATACCATTAATAAAAGAAAGTGTAAACGCTCTTGAAACATATGGTACATCTCCATTACCTATAGTTCTGTGGTAGTCTACATACCATAAATCATAACCAGAAACAACTTCTTCTAAAGTTGGCTCTATAATATATATTTCATCATCAATACGATTACAGGAAGTAAATAAAAGTCCTGAAACCATTATGGCCAAAAGTAATTTAAATGTCTTCATAAGCGTAGTTTTATGGTTACACTTAGCATTATTCAAATTGCGTGCCAAAAGAAAAAAAGCATAAAAAAAGCGAACTATAATAGTTCGCTTTTAGAATATTTCAAAAAATAATTTTTTTAGTTATTTAAGGCTTCTGCTCCACCAACAATTTCTAAAATCTCATTGGTAATCGCAGCTTGTCTTGCTTTGTTGTAAGTAAGTAATAATTCGTCTCGCAGTTCTTGTGCATTGTCTGTTGCTTTATGCATTGCAGTCATACGTGCTCCATGTTCTGAAGCAAAACTATCGCGTAATGCTTTGTACATTTGCGTTTTTAAAGACTTAGGAATTAAAGCTTCTACAATTTCTGCTTTAGTAGGCTCAAAAATATAATCTGAACTTAAACTATCATTACCACCTTCCATTGGTACTATTGGTAAAAACTGCTCTACTTGCGGTAGTTGGGTTGCTGCATTCTTAAATTGGTTGTATACAATTTCTATCTTATCATAAGTGCCTTCTGCGAACATGTGCATTAACTCTTCTGCAATTAATGCAACATTATCAAAAGTTAAATCGTCATACACTTCATTTTTAAATTTGATAATGTTGTGTTCTTTAGATAAAACATCGCCACCTTTTTTACCTATAGCATATAAATCTACAGTTGCGCTTGCATATTTTTCATTAATGGTTTTAATAACTTCTTTAACTATAGAAGAGTTAAAACCACCACATAAACCTCTATTTGAAGTTACAACAACTAACAATACTTTAGAAACTTCTCTTTGTGATGAATATACACCTCCTGTTTCTCCATCTAAAGTAGCACTTAAGTTTTGTAATAACTCTGTTAATTTAGAAGAGTAAGGTCTCATTGCAATAATTGCATCTTGAGCCTTTTTCAACTTTGCAGCAGACACCATTTTCATGGCAGATGTAATCTGCATGGTTGATTTAATAGAAGTAATTCTATTACGTATTTCTTTTAAGTTTGCCATCTTTCTAGTTGTTAGTTATGTTTTTTTTCTTTGTTAGAAACATTGTCTAAAAAGAAAAAATTAACTTCTTTTATGCAAAATGTTTAGAAATTTCTTCTGCTGCAGCTTCTAGAGTTGCAGTAGCTTCATCCGTTAATTTACCTGAACGTAAAACGTCTAAAGTATCTCTATGCTTTGTATTTAAATAATCAATATAATCTCTTTCAAATTTCTTTACCATTTCTACAGGAACGTCTTTTAATAAGTTCTTAGAACCTGCATAAATAATAGCGATTTGATCTTCTACGGTAAAAGGATCGTTTTGCGCTTGTTTTAGTATTTCTACATTACGTTTTCCTTTCTCAATTACATTCATAGTAGCTGCATCTAAATCAGAACCAAACTTAGCGAATGCTTCTAGTTCACGATACTGCGCTTGGTCTAATTTTAATGTTCCAGATACTTTTTTCATAGATTTAATCTGCGCATTACCTCCTACACGTGATACAGAAATACCTACGTTAATTGCAGGACGAACTCCTGAGTTAAATAAATCTGATTCTAAGAAAATCTGACCATCTGTAATCGAAATTACGTTTGTTGGAATATATGCTGATACGTCTCCTGCTTGTGTTTCAATAATTGGTAATGCAGTTAAAGAACCACCACCTTTTACTTTTCCTTGTAACGAATCAGGAACATCGTTCATTTGTGCAGCAATTGTATCGTCGTTAATAACCTTTGCTGCTCTTTCTAATAATCTTGAGTGTAAGTAGAATACGTCACCTGGATATGCTTCACGTCCTGGAGGTCTTCTTAATAATAAAGATACCTCACGATAAGCTACCGCTTGCTTAGATAAATCATCATAAATAATTAATGCTGGTCTACCTGTATCTCTAAAGTATTCTCCAATTGCTGCTCCTGCAAATGGTGCATATACCTGCATTGGTGCAGGATCTGATGCGTTAGCAGCAACAATAGTAGTATATGCTAAAGCACCTCTTTCTTCTAACATGTTTGCGATTGCCGCTACTGTAGATGCTTTTTGCCCTACTGCAACATAGATACAGTACACTGGATTTCCAGCATCATAAAATTCTTTTTGATTTAAGATAGTATCTAAAGCAACTGTAGATTTACCTGTTTGACGGTCTCCAATGATTAACTCACGCTGACCTCTTCCTACAGGAATCATTGCGTCAATAGACTTAATACCTGTTTGTAATGGTTCTGTTACAGGCTCTCTATAAATAACACCAGGTGCTTTTCGCTCTAAAGGCATCTCAAAAGTTTCACCTTCTATTGGGCCTTTACCATCAATTGGATTCCCTAAAGTATCTAATACACGACCTACAACACCTTCACCAGCTCTTAAAGAAGCAATTCTTTCTGTTCTCTTTACTGTTGATCCTTCTTTAATAGAAGTAGAAGCACCTAATAATACAACACCTGCATTGTCTTCTTCTAGGTTTAATACAATACCTTCTAATCCATTATCGAACTCAACTAACTCACCATATTGTACGTTAGATAATCCGTAAACACGTGCAATACCATCTCCTACTTGTAAAACAGTACCTACTTCACTTAAAGAAGCTTGTGCTTCAAAATTTGTTAATTGTTCTTTTAAAATTGCTGATACTTCAGCTGGTTTAATTGTTGCCATCTTTTATAGTTTGATGTATAATTAAATTTTAGGAATGTAATGACCGTTGTCAAATTCCTTTTTCAATTCGTTTAAATGATTAGAGATACTTGCATCGTATTGCACATCTCCTACACGTAAAATAAATCCGCCTAAGATATCTGGATTTACTATATTCTCTAAATTGGCAGTATCGCCAGTAATGTCCTTTATTTTAGCTAAAACCTGCTTTTCAATATCCTCTGTAATTGGAACAGCGGTTGTAACTTTAGCCACTTGAATGTGGTGTTCAAAGTCGTAGATTATTGCATATTGTTTTGCAATAGACTCTAGCATATCTATACGCTTGTTTTCTTGTAATAATCGAAACAGTCCTAAAGTATGGTTGCTAACTTTCTTAGAAAATGTCGCTTCTAAAACTTTCATTTTATCTGCAGACTTAATTACAGGGCTTCTTAAAACAACATCTAACTCTTTGTTTTCAGAAATAGTATCTGCAACTAAGTGCATGTCATCATTTAAAACACTGTCTTCTTTAGAATCTTTAGCAAGATTTAAGATTGCTTTTGCATATCGTAATGCTGCTCTTGCGTCTTTCATAGATTTAGTTTAAAGTAACGTCTTTTAAAGATTCTTCTACTAACTTTAATTGATCGTTCTTAGAAGATAATTCTTTCTTTAGAACAGACTCTGCAATTCCAATAGATAACTCGGCAACATTTTTCTTAATTTCAGCTAATGCTGCTTGTTTTTCCTGAACAATAGTTGCTTGTGCATTTTCTATTAGTTTAGCAGTAACTTCTTTGGCCTCTTCTTTAGCTTCAGAAATTAGCTTATCTCTCATTTCTCTAGCTTCTTTTAATAAAGCTTCTCTTTCTGTTCTTGCTTCTTTTGCTAACTTTTCGTTATCTGCTTGTAAGTTTTGCATTTCTTTACGAGCATTCTCTGCTGCAGCTAAAGCATTTTCGATTCCTGATTCTCTTTCTTCTAAAGAAGTAAGAATTGGTTTCCAAGCAAACTTTACCATTAACGCTATTAATGCTAATAATAAAATTGTAGAGACTACAAATAAACCTGGTGAAAAATCGTTTAATAAAGTTTCCATTCTATAAACTAATTAATTTGTTCTGTTTTGTGTTGTTTAATTTTAAAAACCAATTCTGTAACCAACCGTTACAGAATTTGGTTTTTTTGATTTTTTGTTTGGATTACTTTCCTAAGAATAATGCACCAAATGCTAAACCTTCTAATAATGCAGCGATAATAATCATTGCTGTTTGGATCTTACCAGTTGCTTCTGGCTGACGAGCAATACCTTCCATTGCTTTTCCACCAATTTGACCTAA
>CAYZDK010000019.1:6084-47275 GCA_964477255.1 uncultured Polaribacter sp. | reverse complement strand
CGCGCCGCGTTTGGGACGCGGAGGTCGCAGGTTCGAATCCTGCCACCCCGACTTTAAAAGCCAAGAAATTATCTTGGCTTTTTTTATTTCTTTGCCTTATTATTTTAGCTTAAATAACCTAAGAGTTGGTACCCAAATAAAAAAATACCTATCAGTATTAAATAAGTATTAGCAGCCTTATAAAAGGCAGGATAAGATGCTAATTTTTGCCATTTTGTAATGAGAAATACAATTGGAATAAGAGCTATTATCTGCCCCACTTCTACCCCAAGGTTAAAACTTAATATTTTTAATAAAAATTGATTAAATCCAATATCAAAAGATTGTAGTCTGGTTGCCAAACCAAAACCGTGAATTAAGCCAAATAGAAAAACCATAAGTAATAAATTTGGAGATTTAAGTTTTAATTTTTCAAATCCTCCTAAATTTTCAAACCCTTTATACAATACACTCAGCGCTATAACAGCATCTACTAAATGTTCGTTTGCAGTTATTCCTAAATAAGATGCTCCAGTAAGCGTTATACAATGCCCAATGGTAAAAACCGTAATAAACCTAACAATATCTTTAAATCCCTTTAAATAAAAAACAACTCCTGCTATAAATAGTAAATGATCATAACCAGTTAGCATGTGTTTTGCACCAACATAAATGTAAGAAAACAAACCTCCATTATCTAAAATGGCTTGGTCTGCAGAGCTAACATCATGTGCAAATGAAATAGTAGGAAAAAAAACTAAGGCAATTAGAATTAGTATCGATTTATACCTTTGCATTGTTTTTATTTTTACGATTAAACCAAAAGAATAGTAAGGCAATAATTACTATACTAGAAATCCAAAATACATAGTCAGAAATTCCTTCTTCATGAGCATGGCTGTGAGAAGCATCAGTATGTGTATGTTTTACTTCGAAAGTTAATGTTGCCCAATTAGACTCGTGTGTTAATCCTTCTTTGTCAGATTCTACCAAATGAATAGTTCTTAAGTACCAAATACCGTCATTGGATAAATTCAAGCTTAGTACCCCATCTTTATTAGTGCGCAACTCTTTATTTGTTTCATGTGTGTGCGAATTTGAGCTTTCTTTTTCTACTTCATGAGAGTGTGTTGAACCATCATGTGTATGGGTAACTTGCTCTTTTACTGTATCTTTTGATTCGTGTGAATGTGTAGAACCATCATGCGTATGCGTATTTGTTACCATACTTTCTTCATCTTCCTTCTGATGAGAATGTTTGTCTTCATGCGTATGGTTATCTGTACCATCATTATGACTATGTGATGCAGAATCGTTATGCGTATGCCCTTCTTTAGAAACCCTATAATCTGCATAAACAAGCTGATTCACTAAAGGTTTTCCATTTCTTAATAACTGAATTTTTAGAGAATCGCCAGTGTGTTTTTCATACGGATTTTCCAAAGGTAAAAATTCAATTGGATAGCCAAAAACTGTTTTCCAATCTTCAGTAACACTATCCCCTACTTGAAAAATCGCTTTAACATGTTTCGAATATTCTTCTACAGCATCTTTAGTTAATGCATTGTTAGCCTTTCTTTGAGCAAGCATGTCTTTTACGCCATCATGTTCTAAATAGTTATTGAAAGATTCTGCTTCCATTTCAATAATTCTTGGTTTCGTAGAAACCCCTACTACCCAAGTTCCTTTCTTACCTGAATTAAAGTTAAGAGTAGTGATACTATCTTTTTCAGACCATTGCCCTTCTTCTATGGAATAGCGTTTATTATTTCCAGCAAATGATGCATCTAACATTCTATTTCTATCAATAACATTTTCACTTTTATCAAAGGTGCCATTGTATAAGTGAATATTAGATTGTGTGTTTGGACTCAAGAAATAGGTATCTAATTTTAGATACATGTCATGACTACTAAAAAGTAACACTACTACCAGTAAAAAAAGGATTCTTTTCATTATTGTTTGTCTTAATTATTTGTCTCCAAAAATAATTTTTTTGGTTAAAATATATAGATAAACTAGATGGCATTTAACAAAAAATTATTGTTTAACTTTAGCCTGTTTTGATTAAACATTTTTATATTTGATGTAAAATACTAGTATGAAAATTTACCATTTAGAAGACATATACAAATTAGATAAAATATTTAGAATCAACCTAATAAACAGTTGTTCTGGCTTTAAATCGGCAAACTTATTAGGTTCAATTTCAAAAGAAGGCATTCCTAATGTTGCTGTTTTTAGTTCTGTTACTCATTTAGGCTCTAAACCACCTACCTTAGGTTTTATTTTGCGCCCAACAACAGTTCCTAGAAATACCTATAAAAATCTGAAAGAAACAGGATATTTTACCATAAATCATATTTGGGAAGATAGTATAGAAGATGCGCATCATACTTCAGCAAAATATGCAGAAGACATCTCAGAATTTGAAATGACAAATCTAGAAGAAGAATACAAAGGACAATTTAAAGCTCCGTTTGTAAAAAATGCTCCAGTGCAAATGAGCATGAAGTTTCTAGAAGAAATAGAGGTAAAAAGCAATAATGTTAAACTTATTGTTGCAGAAATTCAAGAGCTTTTTGTTAATGAAAACTTAGTTCAAGAAGATGGTCTCATAAATCTGTCTAAAGGAAATATTGCTACAATAAATGGCTTAGACACCTATGCAATTCCGAAGTTTAAAAAACAGCTAAGTTACCAACGTCCAAAAGAAACTAAATAAGATACATGAATATCTTAGTAACTGGAGCAACAGGATATATTGGAAAACGACTTATTCCGCTTTTATTAAATAGCGGGCACAACATTTATTGTCCTGTAAGGGACAAAAAAAGAGCAGAAGCATATTATAAGAATCAGGAGCAAATAACCCTAATTGAGGCAGATTTTTTACAAGCAGACACCTTAAATAACATACCAAAAAAATTAGATGCTGCTTATTATTTAATTCATTCCATGTCTAATTCTGCAAGAGAATTTCATTTACTAGAAGAAAAATGTGCGTTAAACTTTAAACGTTTCACAGAAAAAACCTCAACAAAACAAGTTATTTATTTAAGTGGTATTACAAACGATACCGTTTTATCTAAACATTTATTGTCAAGAAAAAATGTAGAAAATACGTTAGCCTCAAAAAAATATGCACTCACTACTTTTAAAGCGGGAATTATTGTGGGTTCTGGAAGTGCATCGTTTGAAATAATTAGAGATCTAGTAGAAAAACTACCTGTTATGGTAGCTCCTAAATGGTTAAAAACCAAAACACAACCTATAGGAATTAGAGATGTACTTTCTTTTCTTTCTAGCGCACTAAAAAACGAAAAATTGTACAACAAATCCTTTGACATTTTCGGTCCAGAGGTCTTGACTTACAAAGAAATGTTGTTGCAATTCGCAGAAGTTAGACAACTAAAAAGATGGATTTTAACGGTTCCAGTTATGACACCAAAACTTTCTTCATATTGGTTGTATTTCGTAACCTCTACATCCTACAAGTTGGCTTCATCTCTTGTAAATTCAATGGGAGTAGAAGTTATTGGAAAAAAAAGTAACATCAATAACATGCTTAACATAAAGCCAATGCGCTATAAAAAGGCGGTACAATTGGCGTTTAAAAAAATTGAACAAAATAGTATAATCTCTAGTTGGAAAGATTCCTACATAAGCAGTGGAAAACTTAAAAACTATGTGCATCAATTTGTAAATGTACCAGAGTTTGGTTGTTTTAAGGATATTAAAATTAGAAAACTTAAAAACAGAAGCTATGCTTTGCATCGTATTTGGTCTATAGGAGGTGAAACTGGTTGGTATTATGGTACTTTTTTATGGAAAATAAGAGGTTTCATAGACCAATTTTTTGGTGGTACAGGATTACGAAGAGGAAGAAGACATCCTACAGAACTAAATGCTGGTGATGCATTAGATTTTTGGCGAGTAATATATGCTAATAAAAAACAAGGCAAACTTTTGCTTTATGCAGAAATGATTTTACCTGGAGAAGCATGGCTTGAATTTAAAATAGAAGGAAACACCTTAAAACAAACTGCAACGTTTAGACCCAAAGGTTTGCCTGGCAGACTATATTGGTATGCAGTAATGCCTTTTCATTGGTTTGTTTTTAACGGGATGATAAATAATATTAATAAATAGTGAAAAAACAACATTTACCAGAGAAGATTTGCCCTGTTTGCAACAGACCTTTTTCTTGGAGAAAGAAGTGGGAGAAAAACTGGGAAAATGTAAAATATTGTAGTAAAAAATGCAGCAGCAACAAGAAAAAACAGCAGTAGTTTGGTTTGGAAATAATTTACGTATTAGAGATAATATAGCTTTAGCAAAGGCAACACAGCAGTATAAAAGTGTAATTGGTGTATATTGCTTTAACCCAGACCATTTTAAGGAAGATAAATTTGGTTTTCGAAAAACAGAAAAATTTAGAGCAAAATTTTTAATAGAGACCATTCAAAATTTAAAAGAAAATTTAGAAGCTTTAAACATTTCTTTACTTGTAAGTACAGAGGCCCCAGAAAAGTTTATACCTAAAGTAATTAGTGAGTTTAATGCTAAAGCTGTTTTATATCAAAAAGAATGGACTAGCGAAGAAGTAAAAACTATAAAATCTGTAAAAAAAGCGTGTACAGAAAACATAGAGTTTATCGAAAACTACGATCAGTTTTTATACCATCCAAATACAGTTTCTAAAAACTTCGAGAAAATTCCTAACGTGTTTACTGCATTTCGAAAAAAACTAGAAAAGTATGTAGCAATTTTAGAAGAAGAGGAAGTAAAAAAATTAGATGCTAATAATCTACTTAAAAATACTACCACTATTCCAAGTCTTAATGAATTAGGATTCGCTGACTTTAGCGTACCTAAAAAGACTGCCTTTCCTTTTAAAGGTGGTGAAGATGAGGCTTTAAAAAGATTACACTATTACCTGTTTGACTCCAAAAAAGTAAGCTATTATAAAAAAACTAGAAACGGTTTAATTGGGTTGGACTATTCCACAAAATTTTCTGCATGGCTGGCAAACGGAAGTATTTCTGCCAAAACAATTTATTGGGAAATAAAAAGATATGAGAGAGAATTTGGTAAAAACCAATCCACATATTGGGTGATTTTTGAACTAATTTGGAGAGATTTCTTCAAATATATATCCTTAAAATACGATAACGATATTTTTAAAATTGGCGGAATTCTTCAAAAAGAGTACGAATGGAAAACAGACGAGAGAGCAATAAATTCTTGGATAAACGGAACAACAAAAGACAATTTTGTTAATGCCAACATGATAGAACTTAAAGAGACTGGTTGGATGAGCAATAGAGGGCGTCAAAACGTAGCTTCATATTTTGCAAAAGAGCTTTTATTGGATTGGCGAATTGGAGCTGCTTATTTCGAATCTTTATTATTAGATTATGACGTACACAGCAATTATGGAAATTGGATGTATGTTGCAGGCGTAGGAAATGATCCAAGAGATAGAAAATTTAACACCCAACTTCAAGCAGAACGTTATGATTCCAATTATAAATATCGTAACCTATGGTTAGAAAAAACACTGTTTTAAATGAGTAACAAATCTGCACATATTGTATTTCCACATCAGTTATTTAAGAATATAGATATACTTTCTAATTGTGAAAACATTTATCTAGTAGAAGAATTTTTATTTTTTTCTCAGTATAAGTTTCACAAGCAGAAAATCGCATTTCATAGGGCAAGCATGAAAGCTTATGAAGATTTCTTAAAAGACAATAACCAAAAAGTAACGTATATAGATGCACTTCAAGAAATCCATGATATTAGAAAATTATTACCTCATCTAGAAAAAAATGAATACCACCAAATTCATATTACTACCCCAACAGACAATTGGTTAGAAAAAAGAATAGGTGAAAACAAAGGAAATCTAGATATTGTTTGGCACGAAAACCCACTATTTATTAATACCAAAAGCGATTTAGCTTCATTCTTTAAGTCTAGTAAAAAGAAGTTTTTTCAAACCTCTTTTTATAAAAATGAAAGAAAGAATAGAGATATTTTAATGGATGGTAAAAATCCAAAGGGTGGTAAATGGACATTCGATTCAGAAAATAGAAAAAAATATCCAAAAGGAAAAACTCCTCCTACCCTTCATTTTCCAGAAGCTACTAAATACCACAAAGAAGCAAAAAATTATGTAGAGGAAAATTACTCAGAAAACTACGGAGAGTTAAATGATTTTGTGGTGTATCCCATAGCTTTTCAAAGTGCAGAAGAATGGTTAAACCAATTCCTAGAAATTCGTTTTCACGAATTTGGTGCTTACGAAGATGCTATAGTAAAAGAAGAGCATTTTCTTAACCATAGTTTGCTATCACCTTTGCTAAACGTCGGACTTTTAAATCCTTTAGAGGTAATAAAAAAGGCTACTACTTTTGCAGATAAAAATGATGTTCCAATAAACTCCACAGAAGGATTTGTTCGTCAAATTTTGGGCTGGAGAGAGTTTATTAGAGGGGTGTATGAAGCAAAAGGCACAGAAGAAAGAAATCGAAATTTTT
Organism: uncultured Polaribacter sp.; assembly: GCA_964477255.1. Classification (GTDB taxonomy): domain Bacteria; phylum Bacteroidota; class Bacteroidia; order Flavobacteriales; family Flavobacteriaceae; genus Polaribacter. Next base: position 40,748 of record CAYZDK010000019.1, on the reverse strand, counting down.
GGGAGTTTTCTAGAAAAATTCCAAAATCATTTTATAATGGCACTACTGGTATAGAACCCATAGATATAACCATAAAAAAAGTTGTAAAAACTAGCTACGCACACCATATAGAACGCCTAATGATTCTTGGAAATTTCATGGTTTTATGTGAGTTTGATCCGAACGAAGTATACCAATGGTTTATGGAGCTATTTATAGACGCTTACGATTGGGTTATGGTGCCTAACGTATATGGAATGAGCCTTTTTGCTGATGGAGGAATGATGTCTACAAAACCATACATAAGTAGCAGTAATTATGTAATGAAAATGAGCAATTATAAAAAGGGCGATTGGCAAGAAATTTGGGACGGTTTGTTCTGGCATTTTATGGATAAACATAGAACGTTTTTTTTAAGTAATCCTAGATTAGGAATGCTAGTAAGAACTTTTGATAAAATGAGTCAAGAGAAAAAAGAAATACATTTTAATAACGCAAAACAATTTTTGATTAAAATAGATAATGAGCAGTAGAAGAAAGATTAATGTTGTTTGGTTTAAACGAGATTTACGGTTAGAAGATAACGAAGCTATTTTTAATGCTTTAAAATCTAATATTCCTACACTTCTCTTATATGTTTTTGAAAACTCATTACTAGAAGATTCGCATTACGATGTAAGACATTGGAATTTCATTAAAGAATCTATCCGCGATTTAAATGAGCAACTTCTAAACTACAATACTAAAGTCTTAGCAGTAACTTCAGAAGTAATTACTGTTTTTAACCAACTGCTTAATTTTTATGAAATAAACACTGTTTTTTCGCACCAAGAAACCGGTCTTTTAAAAACCTACAATAGAGACAAAGAGTTTGCTAGATACTGCAGAAATAATTCTATAAACTGGAAAGAAAACAATAACAACGGCGTTTTAAGAGGTTTACTGAATAGAAAAGATTGGTTTGAAAAATGGGAGTTTTACATGAACTTACCGCAATACAAATGCAATGCAAAACCAGCTAATTTTATCGATCTAAAAGAAATTAAAGAGCTAGAAAAATACTTTATTGTAACCAATATAAATAACAAAAGAAATACTAATTTTCAAAAAGGAGGTACCTCAACAGCATGGAAATACGCAAATACTTTTTTTAACGAGCGATACAAAAACTATTCGTACAACATATCTAAACCAGAGCTTTCTAGAAAAAGTTGCAGCAGATTGTCTCCATATATTGCTTGGGGAAACATATCTATTCGTCAAGTATATCAAAAAGCAATAGCCACTATAAATAACTCTAACAAAAGACAATTAAGTGCCTTTGTTTCTAGATTACGTTGGCAAGCCCATTTTATACAAAAGTTCGAAATGGAGCATACTATGGAAGAAGCTAGTATAAATAAAGGCTTTCATAAACTAAAAAAAAGTATTTCTTTAGAATACCAAAAAGCTTGGAAAGAAGGTAAAACTGGTTTTCCTTTAATAGATGCATCTATGCGTTGCTTGATAGAAACAGGCTACCTAAATTTTAGAATGCGATCAATGCTAGTATCCTTTTTTACCCACATTCTATGGCAACCTTGGCAAGCTTGTTCAGAACATCTTTCCAAACTTTTTTTAGATTTTGAACCTGGCATTCACTTCCCGCAGCTTAATATGCAAGCAGGTGAAACTGGCATCAATGATTTACGCGTTTACAACCCTATAAAAAACAGCTTAAAACACGATGAAGACGCCGCTTTTATAAAAAAATGGATTCCAGAGTTAGCCAAATTACCAAAGGCTTTTATTCACGAACCATACTTAATGACAGATCTAGACCAACAATTTAATGCGTTTGAATTGGGTGTAGATTATCCAAAACCAATAGTAGACATTAAAACAAACAGAAAAAGAGCTTTGGATATTTTATGGAGCATGAAGAAAGACAGAGATGTAATAAAAGAAAACCAAAGAATACTCTCTAAACATACATTATCAGACAGAAATAGGATGACAAACAACTCCTAAATTACTGAAACCGTTACGATTTTATATATTATAATGTTTTGTTAATTTTTGTTTAACTATTATTATTAATCGTTAAACATTTTAAAATTATTACTATATTTGAGTATGATTTTGGACACAACGCATACCAATAAAGAAAAAGACGAATTAATAAATGATTTAGTAGGCAAAAGCTATTCTTTTTTACAATCCATTCGTTTAGGTGGTACAGGATCAAAAAGAATGATTGTAGATCAAGTAAGTCCAGGTTTTTTTAAGGTACTAAATACAGTATCAGATTTAAACTATGGCAATATAGAAATACGTGAAAAAGGAATTGTGGTGCATTTAACAAAAGGGTTAAAAAGTTTTAGCTGGGCAATACCTTATTACCAATTGCACATATATAGCACCAAAGGATACAGCATTCACGCACAAGGAAATTTTGTACGCTTTAAAAAAGATAAATTATTTAAAGAAAATAAGAAGTTTATAGACAAACTTCTTGATAAAAAGATAGAAAACGAAAAGGAGTACGACTTTTATGATCCTATAAATTAAATCTATTTATGAGACATTTAGACGGCATAGCAATTGATAGAATAATAGAGATGGCATGGGAAGATAGAACCACTTTTGAAAGCATCCAATTTCAGTTTGGTTTAAAAGAACAAGAAGTCATCGATTTAATGCGAAAAGAAATGAAACCTAGCAGTTTCAGAATGTGGCGAAAAAGAGTACAAGGAAGAAAAACTAAACATTTAAAATTAAGAACGTTTGAAAAAGGACGTTTTAAATGCTCAAGACAAAAGAGTATTTCAAACAATTCCATTTCAAAAAGATAAGAACTAACCCGTGCTTTGATTTTTAAGGAAAGATACAGCACATAAAAAAGAGTACAATGATTACAGAGATTAATGTAAAACAAAAGCAGACTGAACAAAAGTTAAACGGTTTTAGTAACGAGGAAATTGGTGATGACCATTTATTTACTGGACTTAAAACACCAATGCGTAAAGATGCTTTTGAGTTATCTGACAAAGAGAAAAAAGACAGAATAGCATTTCTTTTCGAAGAGATTATGAACACCATGGGATTAGATCTTACAGACGACTCTCTTAAGGGAACTCCACAAAGAGTTGCAAAGATGTATATTGACGAAATCTATTCTGGTTTAAATCCTAAGAATAAACCAAAAGTTGCACTTTTTGATAACAAATACCAATACAACCAAATGTTGGTAGAAAAAAACATCACGTTTTACTCTAACTGCGAACATCATTTTGTTCCAATTATTGGTAAAGCTCATGTTGCATATATTTCTTCTGGTAAAGTCATTGGATTATCTAAATTAAACAGAATAGTGCAGTACTACGCCAAAAGACCACAAGTACAAGAGAGATTAACCAACCAAATTGCTGAAGAATTAAAAGGAATTTTAGGTACAGAAGATATAGCAGTAATTATAGATGCAAAGCACTTATGTGTTTCTTCTAGAGGTATTAAAGACGATACATCTTCAACGGTAACTTCTTACTTTGGTGGCAAGTTTAATACACAAGAAAAAATAGCTGAATTACAAAACACTCTAAATTATTAAGATATGGATTTAATTGAAAAAGCATTAGAATTCGAGAATAGAAAAATGAGATTTCCTACTACAAGCGATCGTATTATGGCTTCTAGAGAGGCAAAATCATTAATATTAAGTCTTAATGAAATCTACAAGAAGAATAAAGACCAAAAAATAATGGACATCATGAAGCGCTTAACAGTTATAAAACAGCGCATTGAAAAAAGATTAAAGGGTAAGCCATTAACGGCTGCATAAATAAATTTGTTTTTTGGATGATTTTTGGTTACTTTGCCATTTTGCAAGCCAGTTAACCCAATCATCCAAAAAACACAATGAGTCTATTAGAAAGAGCTACTGAGTTCGAGAACAGAAAACACTCGTTCAAAACTACAAGTGACCGTATTTTAGCTTCTCGCGAGGTAAAAGCACTTATCTTAGAATTAAACGAAGTTTACAAACTACAGAAAGATCCAAAAATAATGGATCACATGAAGCGCTTAACTGCAGTAAAGCAAAAAATTGAAAAGCGCTTAAAAGGAAGACCATAAATAACATGAAGAAAATAGTAATAGTTGGCGGTAGCAAGGGAATAGGAAAAGCTATCGTTAGTAACCTAGTACAAGAAAATCAAATAATTAATTTAAGTAGATCCAAACCAGATTTAGAGCACCAAAACTTAACGCACCACTCTCTAGATGTTTTAACAGACGATTTACCTAACATAGATTCTTTAGATGGTTTAATTTACTGCCCTGGTAGTATAAATTTAAAGCCTATTTCTAGATTAAAACTAGACGAATTTAGAAACGATTTTGAAATTAATGTAATTGGCGCTGTAAAAGCAATACAGCATTTTTTTCCGGCATTAAAAAAAGGAAACGATCCAAGTATTGTATTGTTTAGTACAGTTGCTTCTAAATTAGGTATGCCTTTTCACGCAAGTGTTGCAGCTGCAAAATCTGCTGTAGAAGGTGTTACCAAGTCTTTAGGCGCTGAATTTGCCCCAACTATTCGTGTTAATGCAATTGCACCAACGGTAACTAACACTGAATTAGCATCTAAGTTACTTAGAAACGAAAGAATGATAGAAAACATAAAAGATCGTCATCCACTAAAGAAATATTTAGAACCTAGTGATGTTGCTAATATGGCATCTTATTTAATATCCGAAAAAGCGAGTGCAATTACAGGTCAAATTTTTGAACTTGATTGCGGAATTGTAAGTTTTAAAATATAACGCATGTTAAATTTATACGATATAAAAATTAATAATTTACAGGCTAAGCCTATTAACTTGGGTGATTTTCATGGCAAACACATTTTGTTTGTTAATGTAGCTTCTAAGTGTGGTTTTACTCCACAATATAAAGAGTTAGAAGAACTACATCAAGAATACAAAGATAAGTTGGTAGTAATTGGGGTTCCTTGTAACCAATTTGGAAAACAAGAACCAGGTACTTCTGATGAAATACAAGAATTCTGCGAAGTAAACTATGGAGTATCTTTCTTAATTACCGAAAAGATAGATGTGAAAGGTGTAAACCAACACCCACTATATAGTTGGTTAACCAAAAAAGAGAACAACGGCAGAAAAAGTTCTTCTGTAAAGTGGAATTTTCAAAAATATCTAGTATCGCCAAAAGGAAATTTAATTGACTATTACTTTTCTATAACGAAACCAAAAAGTTCAAAAATCTTAAAATACCTAAAAGCATAATGTTTGGATTGTTCAAAAAGAAATCAGAAGTAGAAAAACTGCAAGAAAAATATAAGAAATTAATGCAAGAAGCATACAATTTGCAATCCATTAATAGAAGCGATAGCGACCAAAAGTATTTAGAAGCAGACCAAATTTTAAAACAAATAGATGCTTTGAAAGCTAAAAATGAGTCGTAAAACAAAACTCTTTTTAATTTTTTCCATACTAAACTTTGGAGGTTTAGCTCTCGGTAATTTATTTATGAATAATGGGCCAACTTCTACTTGGTATACCAATTTAAACAAAGCGCCATGGACACCTCCAGGATGGGTTTTTGGAGTAGCATGGACTATCATTATGGTTTGTTTTTCGTACTATCTTGCATTGCAATTTAATGCAGCAAAAAGTTTACAAAAATTAGTGATTTTTTTTGGCTTAGAATTTCTACTTAACGTAAGTTGGAATTATATTTTTTTTAACCAACACATGGTTTTTCTTGGTTTGGTAAATCTAATATTACTAACTGCGTTACTTTTTTACTACTTTTTTAAATTAAGTAATCAAATTAAGAAATCTAGAGCCTTACTAATTCCTTACATGGTTTGGCTGTGTATTGCTACATCTTTGAACTTTTACATATTTTTATACAATTAAAATGACAATGTTCACACTGCAAAAAAAACAAAAACTCCCAATAAGCGTAGAAGAAGCGTGGCGTTTTTTATCAAATCCAGAAAATTTAAAAAAAATCACACCAGAGGAGATGAATTTCGATATGATTTCTAAAATAGACAGAGAAGTTTATGCAGGGCAAGTCATTCAGCATCAGGTTACACCGCTTCTAGGAATTAAGATGACGTGGATTAGCAAAATTGTGCACGTAGAAAAATACAAATACTTTGTAGACGAACAATTATCTGGTCCTTACGCTTTTTGGAGTCACAAACATTTTGTACATGAAATTAAAGGTGGTGTGGAAATGGAAGATATTATAGATTACAAAGTCCCTTTTGGTATTTTGGGTAAAATGTTGCATCCAATTCTTGTGAAACCAAAATTAGAAGAAACATTTGCCTACAGAAGTAAAAAGTTAATAGAAATTTTTGGATCCTATCAATAAAATGAAGAAAACAATCACCCTTTTTTGGTTTAGAAGAGATTTAAGACTAGAAGATAATATTGGTCTATATAGAGCACTAAAAGAAAATAATAGAGTACTGCCAATTTTCATATTCGATCCTTATATTTTAGATAATCTTCCTAAAGATGATGCACGAGTTTCATTTATCCATCAATCTTTAGAAGAAATGAATAATACCCTTAAGGAATATGGTAAAAGCGGAATTTCTATATACAATGCAAAACCAGAACATGTTTTTAAAGAATTAACAGAAACATATACCATAAATACAGTCTACGCCAATCACGATTACGAACCATATGCAACAGATAGAGACAATAAAATAAAGGCGTTCTTAGAAACTAAAGGTATTGCGTTTGTAACATGTAAAGACCAAGTAATATTTGAAAAAAGTGAAGTAGTAAAAAAAGACGGCAATCCTTATGTAGTGTATACTCCATACATGAGAGCTTGGAAAGCTAAGTTTAAAAAAGAAGATGCAGATTCCGTTGCTACAAAAGAGTTTTTTGACCATTTTATTTCTGATGAAAAATTACAATGGCTTACTTTAAAGGATATTGGTTTTACTCCAGCAAAACAAAAAATTAAAGCGTACAATGTCTCTGCAACCCTAATTCAAGAATACGAAGAAACAAGAAACTTTCCTGCAAAAGATGCAACTTCACGCTTAGGTCCACACTTACGTTTCGGAACTGTAAGTGTTCGTAAAATGGTAAAAAAAGCAATTGCAGAAGAAAACGAAATCTTTTGGAATGAGTTGATTTGGAGAGAGTTTTTCATGCAAATATTATGGCACTATCCGCATACTAAAGACAAAGCATTTAAAAGCAAATACGACAATATTGACTGGCGTAATAACGAAGAAGAATTTAAAGCTTGGTGCGAAGGCAAAACAGGATACCCTTTAGTAGATGCAGGTATGCGCGAGCTTAACAAAACAGGATTCATGCATAACAGAGTACGCATGCTAACCGGTAGTTTTTTGTGCAAACATTTATTAATAGATTGGAGATGGGGAGAAGCCTATTTTGCAGAAAAATTACACGATTACGAAATGGCTAGTAATGTAGGAAACTGGCAATGGGTTGCTGGTTCTGGAGTAGATGCATCGCCATACTTTAGAATTTTTAATCCTACTACCCAAATAAAAAAATTCGATAAAGACCTAAAGTACATAAAAAAATGGGTGCCTGAATTTCAGGAATTGAATTATGCTAAAGAAATAGTAGAACATAAAGCCGCAAGAGAGCGTTGCTTAAAAGTATATAAAGAAGCCGTAAGTTAATTGCATAATTCTACATTTTTTGCTTTGCAAATAATAGATTTTTTATTTTATTTGCCGCTGTTAAAAAAAGCCGATATAGCTCAGCTGGCTAGAGCAGCTGATTTGTAATCAGCAGGTCGTGGGTTCGAGTCCCTCTATCGGCTCTTAAAAAACCTATTTTTATCGGGATGTAGCTTAGTCCGGTTAAAGTGCTGGTCTGGGGGACCAGAGATCGGAGGTTCGAATCCTCTCATCCCGACTACAATACCAATACTATTCCCTTTTTTATTTCAGTTATAGCAGGGCTCTTTTTTAGAAACTAAAGAATAATACCATAAAGGTTTTAGACTCATAGAATTTACCTTTTTTTAGTTATATTGCATAGAGAAGAAATGATGTGCCATTTTTTAGATTTTTAAAGAAACAGATATTATTATGCCAACAAAAAAGGTAAAAGAACGTTTACAAGAAACAATAGATAGTTCCATAGAAAAAATTTCTGGACAAGATGCTACTTTTTTATATACAGAATCTCCTAATAGCCCTATGCAAATAGGAACATTAACGGTAGTCGAAGGCTCTTTACAATTCGAAGAATTTAAAGCTATTGTAGCTTCTAAACTACATTTAATACCTAAATTTCGTAAGCGTTTACTAAATGTTCCCTTAGACTTAGACTATCCATATTGGGTAGACGATCCTAATTTTGATTTAGACCTGCATATTAACCGAGTAAAACTTCCAGAACCATCTAATTGGAAAATGCTACGGGAAATGACTGGATCTATTTTTAGCAATCCGTTAGATTTAAGAAGACCGCTTTGGTCCATCACTTTTGTAGAAGGATTAGATAAAGTATCGCAAGTGCCCAAAGGTTCTGTTGCCATTGTTTCAAAAGTACATCATGTGATGATTGATGGCAGCTCAGGCGTAGGTATTATGGGAATTCTTTTTGATAAAAGTGAAGCAGAGCAACACAAGCCCATTCCAAAGCCTAAACCATACGAACCAGATCCTTTACCAGACGAATTTAGTTTGCTTCTAAAAAGTTCGTACGACTTTTTTAAAGACCCTTTTAAAATTCCAAAGCTTATTGGTGAAACTGCTTCTTCAATGGCAAAAGCACAGATTAGAAGTAGATTTAAAATAAAACCGAAATTTTTTGACAAGCGATACCCAACACCTAAAACTATTTTTAACAACTCCGTATCTCCAAAACGCACATGGGGAACTGCTATTCTTTCTTTTGATAGAATAAATACATTACGTAAAATAATGGGGGTTACCGTTAACGATTTAATTTTAGCAATTTGTGCTGGCGGAATTAGAACGTATTTAAAAGAAAGAGAACTACTACCAATACAACCTTTAGTTGCAAATGTACCTATATCCATTAGAGAAAAAACAGAAACAAACAAAGAGTTAAATAATCAAATTTCTAATATGTTAGTGCGTTTAGGCACACATATAGAAGATCCATTAGAACGTTTAGAGTACATTCACGAACAAGCAAATAGAGGAAAAACAAGGCACAAAGCTATTGGTGCAAAAGCACTTTCTAAAATGGCAGATGCAGTGCCTTTTGGGTTGGCTAATTTAGCTGCTGGCCTATATACAAAATACAACATTAAAGAATTTCATAGACCTCCTTTTAATGTAACCATTACCAATGTGCCTGGACCACAAAAAGCATTATACATACGTGGTAGAAAAATATTGTCTAGCTTTGGTTTAACGCCAGTATTAGACGGATTTGGCTTAATCTTAGCAGCCTTTAGCTATAACGGTTTAGTAACCATAACAGCAACTTCTGACGCCAAAACAATGCCAGATGCAGATAAGTTTGCAAGAGACATTAGAGAGTCAGCAAATTCTTTAGAGAAAGTTATTTTAGCAAAACAGAACGATTTTTCCGCCGAAAAAAAATCCCCTTTTCGCAGTAAAAAAGTTTTTACTGCACTTAGAAATCACTTAAAGAAAAAAGCTAATATTCCTAAAAAAGACTTGGGGATGTATCTTTTTATCATAAAACATAACGAAGAAATAATTAAATACACGCTAGATTTAGGAGAAAAGAGCATATCTATTCGAAAAAAAGAATGTGCAAAACCAAAAGCTAGCCTAGAAATAGATGACAAAGCATTTTTTGATGTTTTCTCTAAAAAGAAATTATTGAAAGAACTAATAATTCAAGGAAAAGCTAATTTTAAAGGGAGTAAAACAAATATGACAACCTTTACCAACATTTTACAATCGTTTTTTGAAAAATAACTAATGGAAATAGCTACAAATAGTTTTACAAGTAGAGATAATACATCTATAAATTATTACTATTGGAAAGCAAGTAATGAGGTTTCCTTTAAAGGGATCGTTCAAATCGCACATGGAATTGGTGAGCACGCAGGCAGATACAATTATATTGCCAAAAAATTAGCGAATCAGGGATTTGAAGTGTATGCGAACGACCACCGAATTCATGGAAAATCTGTAAAACATATAGATTACCTTGGTTTTTACGATGGAAATGATTTTTTTGAAGATGCTGTAATGGATATGAAACAGTTTACAGATATTATTCTGAAGAAATATGACCAACAAAAAATTATTTTATTTGGGCATAGCTTAGGTTCTTTACTAGCAAGATATTATGTTACCCTATTTCCCGAAAAAATAAAAGCCTTAGTACTTTCAGGAACAGCAAATTTTAGAATAGGTCTTGGAAATTTTGGATTACTAAGTACTCGTCTAATGAGTAAAATTAACGGGAAACACAGAAGCAACGATGTCTTAAAAGATTTGTTTTTTAATCATTTTAATAAAAAATTTAAACCAAATAGAACAAAAGTTGATTGGATAAGTAGCAATCCTAAAGAGGTAGATAAATTTGAAGCTGACCCGCTTAGAATAGAAGATTTTTCGTTAAGCGTATATTTAGATGTCTTACAAGGAAATAAGCTAGTAAATGAAGAAAAAACCTTTGCTAATACGCCAACCAATATTCCTATATACTTATTTTCAGGAGACAAAGATCCTGTTGGAGAAATGGGTGCTGGAGTAAAAAAAGTGGCTAAGAAATTTAAAAAGCATGGGGGTAAAGACATTACTTTAAAGCTGTATAAAGATGGGCGTCATGAAATGTTAAAAGAAACCAATAAAAAAGAAGTTGTAAAAGATTTATTAAATTGGTTACACCTAAAAACAGGATAATACAAATGGAGAATAATAAAATTGTTTACAAATCATTTTCTAAACTAGCAGTCGCAATCGCTGTTTCTCAGGGTGCAACTATTGTAGAAGCCAAAAAAAATATCATAACAAATTTTCAAGAGCATCCTTATGCGAAACAAATTACGAAACTAATTAAGAAAGTTTCTCTTGAAAAAGAGAACCTTAACCTACTTTTGAACGACTGCATTTCAATTTGTGAAGACTTTGGCCCAGATAGAGATTACGTAACACTTGTTCTAATGCTAGAAAAGATTTACAAAACCGAAGATTGTAAAGAAATTGAAAAAGATACGATTCACAATATTATTCAGAAATTTAAAAAAGAAATAAATCGTATAAATGCGAACATCCCTGCACCTCCTCTTTTTAATGTTTTGCTAGAGAGCAGGGCCATTGCAGAATGGTCTGCAATGCTTTGGGCATATCCATTTATCCCAAAACAAAAGAGTAATAACAACAAACCTGTGTTGCTAATGCCTCCTTATTTGGGAAATGATAGATCTACAACTTTTGTAAGAAAATACCTTAAAAGAGTTGGCTTTAAAACATATAAATGGGAGTTGGGAGTTAACATGATTAACTCGAAATCAATTCCAAAATTGGTAGAAAAATTAGAGGAAATTTACGACAAGCACCAAGAAAAAGTTAGTCTTGTTGGCTGGAGTGGTGGTGGAATTTTTGGTAAAATTATAGCAAATAGGTATCCAGAAAAAGTAGATCAATTAATTACTATCGGGTCTCCTGTTTGGGGTCTAAAAGACATGAAAACTCCTGTGATTAAAAGTTTAGAATTTTTACGCGGAAAAAAACTACGGGAAAGAAATGAAAAATTTATTAAAGAGCTAGAACACATTCCAGAGATTCCAATTACGTGTATTTATACCAAAACAGATGGTTTAATACCTTGGAAACATTGTTTAGAAGCAGAAACTTACAGAAAAGACATTAGAAATATAGAAGTTTTCGGAAGCCATTGTGGCTTAGGTGCAAACATTGGAGTTTTGTATGCACTAACCCATGCCTTAAATCACGATAAGGAAAAAGTAGTCCCTAAAAAAATGTTGGAAAAGGCAGAAGCTTTATTATATCCAAAATTTTGGAACCAAAAAGGCATCGCAAAATTTACTAATTTATTGTTGCAATAGGTATGGAAAATATAGTAACAAATATTGTAGAACATGCAAAGTTCCAAGAAAAGTTAAAAGCTATTGCCAAAGCAGAAAAAAGAAATATTTCTGAGGTTAAAAAAGAAGGAGAAGCTTGCATTAAAGAATTGTATTCCCAACAGCACCCTGTAGCAAACCTCCTATCTATAAAGGGGTTTCAATTTCTGATGTCTAGAGCATACAATAATAAAATTGATATTGACCGTCAAGAAATAAAAAGGTTAATGCATATAATGAGAGAGCATTCCGTTGCCTTTATTTTAACCCATAAAACCTATCTAGATACCGTTGTTTTAGCTACAACTTTAGCTAAATATGGCATGCCTATACCCTATACTTTTGGCGGAATAAACCTAGCTTTTCCAGGTTTGAAACAAATTGGAAAACAATCGGGTTTAATTTTTATTCGAAGAAGTTTTAAAGATAACTCTGTGTACAAAACTGCTTTAAGACACTACATATCTTGCATGATAGAAAATGGCGATCATTTAACTTGGAACATAGAAGGCACACGTTCTAGAACAGGAAAAATTGTGTACCCGAAAATGGGCATTCTTAAATACATCATGGAAGGTGAAAAAGAAAGTAGTAAAAGTATAAAGTACATTCCTGTTTCTATTGTGTACGATCTAATTCCGGATGTAAAGGAAATGACAGAACAAGGCAAAGGGAAAGAAAAAAAGACAGAAAATGTAAAAGAATTTATTAAGTACTATCAAAAATTAGGAAATCAATTTGGTAAAGCAGCTATTCGTTTTGGAGAACCTGTAGACGCCAGTGAACACCAAAATGCAATAATTCCAGACGTAGAAGAAAACAGTTTTGCAGACAAATATATTCTGCCAAGGTTTGCCTTCGAACTAATTCATAAAGCAAATAAAATTACACCTGTTACCACGGTGTCTTTGGTTTGTAATGTATTGCTTAACAATTTTGCACTTACAAAAAAAGAGATTGAATTTAACGTTTTGCAACTAATGCATTACATCGCAAAACGAAAAGAAGATATCTTAATAGAACGTGGTAAAAGCATACAAGCTACCGTTCAAAAAGCTCTAAACTTACTGCAAAGCGCAGGTATTGTTCAAAAAAATAAAGCAGGTTATAAAACCAAATTTAACTTAGAAGCATCAGAATTTTTGTCTGCAACTTATTATGCGAATATGGCTTCTGCACACTTGTACCACAGGGCATTTATAGAAATGGCACTCTGTAAAATTAAAGACGATACTTCTCCCAACAGAATTATCCATTTTTGGGAAGAAATTATGCGCCTTCGCAATTGGTTTAAATTCGAATTCTTTTATACAAATAAGCCACAATTTAGTAGCGAAATTGAAGAAGAATTGCATCTTTTTGACGAAAATTGGAGAGCAATTTTAAACAATCCAAAGGAAGACATTAACCAACTACTCGCCAAGCAAAATCTTTTTGTATCTAAAGCGCTACTTCTTACACATATTGAAGCCAACAAAGTAGTTAGCCAAACCATTTCAGATTGGGATTTAGAAGACGAATTTGAAGAACAAGTATTTATTGATTTGTGTCTTTTCAAAGGAAAAGAATTGCATTGGAAAAATAAAATAACCAGATTAGATAGCGTTGCAAAGCCATTTTTAATTAGTGCCTTACGTTTGGCTAAAAACCAAAAAATTACTCCAGAAAAAGGCAAACTAAATAAAGATAGTTTGTCGGAATGGAATACGACTCTAGACGATTTAATGTATCGTTTAGAGTACTTGCAAAAATTAGAAAAAGATAACGATGCAAGAAAACGTTATAAAAAGCAAGATAAATTAGAAATTGTTCCAGGTACACAATTAAAAGATATTCCTAAGCAAATAATAGAAGAAGAGGAAGAAGGAGAACATATTGCGGCTTTCTTTGATTTAGACCGAACAATTATAAACGATTTTTCTGTTAAAAAGTTTGTTCAAAACAGGTTACTTAGCGGCAAAACAACAAGCAAAGAAGTTGTAGCACAATTGGCAGCGTTGTTATTTTATGCTGCTGGAAATAGAGATTTTGAGACCCTAACAAAACTTTCTTCTTCTGGTGTTAAAGGTGTAAAAGAAAAAGATTTTAAGAAATTAGGCAAAGCAGTTTTTCAAGACTACTTGTCTACTGCAATCTATCCTGAAGCCAAAGCTTTAATCAAATCGCACTTAGAAAAAGGACATCGTGTAGTAATTATATCTGCTGCAACCAAATACCAAATTAAACCAATTGCAAAAGAATTGGGTATTAAAGATATTTTCTGCACAGAATTAGAAGTAAAAAACGGAAAATTTACAGGCCAAATCAAACAAGTCTGTTGGCAAGAAGGAAAAGCCCAAGCAGGTAGAAAGTTTGCAAAAGAAAACCACATTAACTTAAGCAAAAGCTTCTTTTACACAGATAGTTATGACGATTTACCTTTACTAGACATTGTTGGCCGTCCAATTGCTACAAATCCAGATAATCGATTATCCCAGTTTGCTTTTGAAAATAACTGGAAGATATTACGTTTTAAAGAAAACAGAAAAGCTCCAATTGTAAATGGGGTTAGAACTGGTTTAGCAGCAGCAAGTATTTACCCATCTGTTTTAAAAGGTGTTGCTACTGGTTTAGTAAATTTGTCTAGACAAGAGTTTGCTAACGCTACCATAGCTAGTATGGGCGATTTAGGAACAAAGCTTGCAGGGTTAGATATTAACGTAAAAGGAAAACAAAATCTTTCGGATTTTAGACCTGCAATTTTTGTATTCAACCACCAAAGTGCTGCAGACTTTTTTATTATTGTAAAATTACTTCGAAAAGATATTACAGGTGTTGCTAAAAAAGAATTGGAAAGCACACCTTTTGGACCTGTTTTTAAAGCACTAGGTGCCATTTTTATTGATAGGTCAGATCGTAAAAAGGCTTTAAAAGCTCTAAAGCCGGCGGTAAATGTTCTTAAAAGCGGCACTTCCATTGCAATAGCACCTGAAGGAACAAGAAGTGGAAGCAAAGAACTTGGCCCTTTTAAAAAAGGTGCTTTTCATTTGGCAATGAAAGGCGGCGTTCCTATCATACCAATAGTAATTAAAAATGCCTATATGGCTATGCCTAAAGGCGCTAATTTCTTTAAACCTACGCATATAGAAGTGGTTGTCTTAGATCCTATTGACACATCAGAATGGAAACCGAAACATGTAGATACATACGTAGAACAAGTTAGAAACTTATACGTTAAAGAACTGGCAAACTAAATTATAAAATTATGGAACTAAAAGTTGGATTATTAGGAGGTGGCTCTTGGGGTACTACTGTGGCTTCTTTAACTGCAAAAAATACACCTACCGTTATTTGGGCTAGAAACCAAGAAACAGTTAATGAAATTAATCACCACCATACAAACGAAAAATACTTGCCTAATGCAAAACTTACACACAGCTTAAAAGCATCTACATCTATTAAAGAAACTGTTCAAGATGCAGATGTTATTGTAATGGGGGTTCCTTCACAAAGTTTTAGAAAAGTGCTTCTTGAAGCAAAACCACATATCAGGCCTTGGGTACCTATTGTAAATTTGGCAAAAGGTTTAGAGATGGATACCAAAAAAAGAATGACCGAAATTATCGAAGAAATTATGCCAGGACATCCTGCAGGAGTTTTAACTGGTCCTAACCTAGCAAAAGAAATTCATTTTGGCAATGCTGCAGCTGCTGTAATTGCAATGGTAGACGATACCATCGCACATCGCTTGCAACCTATTTTTAGTTCTGGCCTTTTTCGAGTGTATACAAACTCAGATGTAATTGGTTGCGAACTTGGTGGTGCCTTAAAAAATATTATTGCTATTGCAACTGGTATGGGAGATGGTGCAGATGCAGGAGACAACACAAGGGCTGCCATTATTACCAGAGGCTTAGCAGAATTAACACGTTTGGGTATTGCAATGGGTGGTAAAAAAAGCACCTTTGCTGGCTTGGCAGGAATGGGAGATTTGGTTGCTACTTGCTCTAGTACGCAAAGTAGAAACCACCATGTTGGCTACGAACTTGGTAAGGGCAAAAGCCTTGAAGAAATTATAGAAGAAATGAACGAGGTTGCAGAAGGAGTAAAAACCACAAAAGCAGTTATGGAACTAGCAAACGCATACAAGATTGATATGCCAATAACAAAAGAAATTTACAAAGTTTTGTACCAAGGCAATACGGTTAGTGATGCCTTTAAAGGACTTTTAAGATATGAAGTTGGCTCGGAAAAAGAACCAGGATAAACATAGAATTATGAGTAAAAACAACGAACAAAATGCATCGTTTATGGTGCGTTTTAACCAAAAGATATTTGAAGAAAACGGAGAAGCTAAAGTGCAATGGCGAGGTAAAATAACGCATGTTCAGGATGGTGAAGACAAGCGTTTTACAAATTTTAACGATGCACTAGTATTTATGCAAAAAAAACTTGCAGAAGTTACAGAACATGCAACACGCCATGAAAGTTCAGAAAAGCAAGATAACATTATCGAAAAAAGTTTCTCCATGTGGAAAACCTTAAAAGACGTTGGGCCTAAGATGTTAAAAGACACCATAAAAGATCCTAAAAAACAGTTTGCAAACTTCCAAGAACAATTGCAAGATCAAATGTTTACCATTGGCGAAGAAATTTCTGAAAAAGTACAAATAGACCAATGGCGAAACGCTTCTCGTTCTGACTTTAATCAAATTCAAAACCAAATTACAGAACTAAGCAACCAAGTAACTACACTTTCTAAAAAGATAGACCAACTAAATACCAAAAAGTAGTTTTCGCATGTCTACACTCCAAGAAGAGCTTCACATTCTTATACAATGCAAAAAAGACACCCAAGTTCATATAGAAACTCTAGGTAATTTTTTAGTTACTGTAAATGGAAAAAAAATAGAAGCAAAATCTTGGGGACGCGATAAAACCATCCAATTATTCCAATATTTTGTATCCAATAGACAAAGAAATGCATTGCATAAAGAAAAAATAATGGATGATTTATGGGAAGATTGGAACGATCGCGATTTTAAAGTGGCATTACATGGCATTCATAAGGTTTTAGAACCTAGCCGACCTTCTAGAACAGAGCCAAAATATATAATTAGACAAGGGGTTAGTTATCAAATTAATCAAGAGTTGGTTTGGGTAGATGCAGAAGCGGTAGAACAATTTGTCACCATTGGCAATAAAGCGTTTCTAGAAGAAAAAGAAACCGCAATAG
Source organism: uncultured Polaribacter sp. (assembly GCA_964477255.1). Taxonomy (GTDB): domain Bacteria; phylum Bacteroidota; class Bacteroidia; order Flavobacteriales; family Flavobacteriaceae; genus Polaribacter. The sequence goes on along the minus strand of CAYZDK010000019.1, from coordinate 23,494 downwards.
ATGCATATCTAGAAGCAATTGCCCTATACAAAGGCACTTATTTGCCCAATAGAATTTATGAAGATTGGACTAGTGAGGAAAGAGAAAAACTACAACTGTTAATTCTTGGTGCGTATATTAATTTAGCGGAATTATTTCTTCAAGAAAACCCAATGGAAAGTATTCGATTGGCACAAAAAGCACTTCAAATAGACATTACTTGGGAAGAAGCATATCGAATTCAAATGCGAGGCTACATGAATCGTGGTAATAGACCACAAGCCATTAAAACCTTTTTAAAATGCGAAGCAGTTTTACAAGAAGAATATGGCATTGCTCCTTTACCAGAAACTAAAGAACTACTACAAAAAATAGAAAATATTTAGCTGCAGAAGCTCTTGTTGTAACTCATCTGTAACTTGCATATCGTACGTTTGTGTTGTAATCTAAAAAAAAGACCATGAAAACACTTACTATAAATAAGGTCGCTAAAAAAGCAACAAAACTTAACGAATATGCTTTAGTGAACACAGAAAAAGGAATCACTAAGTCTATCGAAACAATAGAAAAGTTACAGAAAAAAGCTAAAAAAGGAATTGAAAAACACATCGCTTTTTCTGAAAAACAACAAGATAAATTCTTTTCTTTCTTAGAAAAAAAGAAAGAAAAATTCACTAAAAAAACACCAAAGAAACAGTAATATCAACTGTAACTCATTTGCAACTAGCAAATTGTAAATTTGTTAAAAAAAAGAATAATATGGCAGCAAAAAACAAAAAAGAACAAAAGCTTGGCAAAGCAAAAGCTATTGTAAAAAAAATAAATAGCGATTTAATTGATGCTTCTTTTGATGCAATTGAAACTACTGTGAAAACAGGTGAAAAATGGCAAAAATTAACCGCTAAATTGCTCAAAAAAACAGAGCCTTTAACAAAGCAGCAAATAAACATGATGGTAGAAACTGCTGAATCTATTAAAGGACAGTTAGAACACAGTACAGAACGTTTAAAAAACTTAGTTGGTTACAACCCGGAAGTTGTAGAAAACGTAAAGAAAAAAGTAAAAGAAAATCCTTTGGTTGAAAAAGCAGAGGAAATGAAAGATAAATTCGAAAAAGAAGTTGCAAAAAACAAATTAGTGAAAAAGGCAGAAAAAATGTCAGAATCCCTAAAAAAGAACATAACAGATACCATAGAAGAAGTAAAAGAGAAAATAGAAGACTACACGGAAGTTGCTATGGAATCTGACAAAAAGAAAGCAACCAAAACAAAAAAGAAGGCTTCAAAAAAGACCACAAAAAAGAGTGCCACAAAAGAAATGGTTACTCCTAAAGTGGTAGAAATTCCATCCACAGAAAAAAAAGACGATTTAAAAGTGATTAAAGGAATAGGTCCTGTTTTAGAGCAATCTTTAAATGACTTGGGAATTACAGCATTCGAACAAATTGCTAAAATGACTATTAAAGACATGACTGCTTTGTTAAATAGTAACGGTATCAATGCAAAAATATACGACTTGTCTGGTTGGAAAATACAATCTAAATTGGCATTAAAAGGCGATATGGAAGCAGTTAAAAATTGGAAACGATCTTAAAAATAAGTAACATGAAAACAATAGATAAAAAAAGATTTGTACAAAAAGTAGAAGAAGCAAAAAAACGAGCAACGAAAGCTAACGATTTTGCGCTGAAAACTACAGAAGATATAGTTACAGAAAGTATCGATATTGCTGCAAAGTGGCAAAAAGTAACGCACAAAGCGGTAAAAGGTACCATAAAGTTGATGGAAAACCAACAAGATCTTGTTTTTACTACTTTAGAAGCGTACAAAACACACTTGATAAAAGGGAAAGATAGATTGCGTAAAGTGTTTGCGTAAATAGGTGTTATGTTTGAATAAAGAAACCAAGTTAAATTTTAACTTGGTTTTTTGTTTTTAGAAGGCGCTTCTCTTACAAATACAACAAACGTTTTGTATTTTTGTAAAAGAATTTACGTTATGGCAAAAAAGAAGAACCCTACCAAAATAGATATCCTAACTTTATACATGGAATTTGTCTCAGAGTTTAGAATGAGACCAGACAATATTTCTGACTTTTGTAATAATGTCAACCTAAAAGAGTCTGACTTTGAAAAACATTTTTCCTCGTTTAAAAAAGTAGAAAAGACAGTTTTTAAAGAACTCTTCAAAAACTCCATAGAAGTTTTAGAAGAAAGCGAAGATTTTGCTGCTTTCGACGGCAAAAATAAATTACTGAGTCTGTACTTCACCTTTTTTGAGAATTTAAACCTGAACAGGGCATACATGGAAGTGGTTTTAAAAGGATGTTCTAACCATCTAAAATCACACAAGTCTTTAACGGGGCTTAAGAAGCAATTTATAGGTTTCATAAATACGCTAGAACTAAGCGAATCTTTTTTACCCATTGAAGGACTAGAAAAAGTACAACAAACCGTTGTAAGCCAAACAGCTTGGGTCCAATTCTTGGTAACCATTAAATTTTGGCTCGAAGATAAATCAGAATCTTTTGAAAAAACAGACATTTTCATAGAAAAATCAATCAATACTAGCTTTGAACTTTTAGAAAATAAATTTCTAAAGAATGCCTTTGACCTTGGGAAATTTGTATACAAAGAAACATTTCAAAAAAAGGGGTAAACAGAACGAATGAAAAAAGCAAGTAAAATACCAATTAGTAAAATACAACGTGCCTCCAAACTTGTAAAAACCGGAGCCAAAGTTGGGGTGAATTATTTAAAGTATTATGGAGATAAAATTTCCAATACCAATGAAGAAGAGGCGCGCGAAAAGCTAAACAAATCGAATGCAGAAGACATTTACGACAGCTTAAAAGACTTAAAAGGAAGTCCTTTAAAAGTTGCGCAAATGTTAAGTATGGAAAAAAGTATTTTACCAAGAGCTTATGTAGAAAAATTTTCTTTGGCACAATTTTCTGTTCCTCCACTTTCAGAAGCTTTAGTATTAAAAACATACAAAAAAAGTTTTGGCAAATATCCTTCGGAAATTTACGATACTTTCGATGTAAAAGCATACAATGCAGCAAGTATTGGTCAAGTGCATAAAGCCGAAAAAGATGGCAAACCTTTGGCTGTAAAAATTCAGTATCCTGGTGTTGGTGAAAGTATAAAGTCTGACTTGGCACTCTTAAAACCTTTTGTTATTAGAATGTTTAATATGAAAGGGAAAACTTCCGATGAATATTTTTACGAAGTACAAGACAAGTTGCTAGAAGAAACAGACTATGAACTAGAAGTTTCACAAAGTCAAGAAATTGTAGAAGCTTGCAGCCATATCAAAAATTTATTATTTCCCAACTACTATCCAGAGTTATCTTCAAAGCAAATCATAACAATGGATTGGATGCAAGGCATTCACTTATCTGAATTTACCAATACGAATACAGACCAAGAAAAAGCAAATAAAATAGGGCAAGCCTTATGGGACTTTTACATGTATCAAATTCATATTTTAAAGAAAGTACATGCAGATCCGCATCCTGGAAACTTTTTAATCTCTAAAAAAGGCGAACTAATTGCTTTAGATTTTGGATGTATGAAAACCATACCTTTATCTTTTTATACGCCATATTTTGAATTGGCCGAAAAAGAAACATTAGCAAACGAAGAGATGTTTGTAGAAAAAATGTACGAGTTAGAAATACTTCGTAAACAAGATCCTAAAGAAGAATTTGCATTTTTCAAAAGTATGTTTCACGAAATGTTGTCTATATTCACACAACCTTTTCATGCAGAAACCTTTGATTTTTCGGACGAAGAGTTTTTCGGAAATATTGCTGAATTTGGAGATAGATATTCTAAAAATGTAGAACTGCGCTCGTACGATGCCAGTAGAGGATCCAAACATTTTATTTACATGAATAGAACGTTCTTTGGTTTGTACAACTTAATGTTCGATTTAAAGGCCAAAAACATAAAGATTAATAATTTCAAAAATTTGTAAAATCTTTAGTATTTTAGTGCCTAATTTCACATAAAAAATCAATCAACAACGATGTTAATTATAGGTATTGCTGGAGGTACTGGTAGCGGAAAAACAACGGTTGTAAATCAAATTTTAAAAGAAGTTTCTGTAGACGATGTAACCGTTATTGCACAAGATTCTTATTACAAAGCAACAGACGATTTATCTTTTAACGAAAGAACAAAGATAAATTTCGATCATCCAAGGTCTATCGATTTTGATTTGCTAATTAAACACCTAAAACAATTAAGACAGGGCAAAAGTATAAACCAACCTGTGTATTCTTTTGTAGCACACAATCGTACTAAAGATGTTATTAAAACACAACCAAGAAAAGTAGTTATTGTAGATGGTATCTTAATATTTAATAATGAAGAATTACGAAATATGTTCGATATTAAGATATTTGTGCACACGCAAGCAGACGAACGTTTAATTCGAAGAATTAGAAGAGATATTAAAGAACGTGGTAGAGATATAGATGAAGTGCTATCTAGGTACCAAGACACCCTAAAACCTATGCACGATCAATTTATAGAACCAACAAAAAATTATGCAGACATCATTATACCTAACGATAGTGATGGGCTTAATACAGTAGCAATAGACGTAGTAAGAAGTGTAATTAAGGAACGTTTATAATGGGTTTTTTTTCTCCAATAAAAGAGAACAAATATGTAAAATTCTTTACCAATAGTTTTGTAATTATTACAATACCATTTTGCATTTGGATGCTTTTTTTTGATGACAACTCGTACTTAGTACATCGAAAGTTTTCGAAAGAAATAGAAGAACTTGAAAACACCATTTCTTACTACCAAAATAAAATTGCAAAAGACAAAGCCACCATAAAAAAACTAGAAGATTCCCTAGAATTAGAACGTTTTGCACGAGAAAAATACTTGCTAAAAAAGAAAAACGAAGAGATATTTTTAATTGAATTTGATACGATAGAGGAATAATGAGCAGCAACTTATTTAACGATTTTAACAAAGTAACTCCTGCAGCTTGGAAACAAAAAATTCAAGTAGACTTAAAAGGGGCAGATTATAACCAAACCCTACTTTGGCATACCAGAGAAGGTATTGCTGTAAAACCTTTTTACACAGAAGAAGACCGAACAACACAGAAGATAAATCTTCCAAAAAATAATTTTCACAGTTGCCAAACCATTACAATAGAGACAGAGCAAGATGCAAATACGTTAGCTCTAAATGCTTTAGAAAGAGGCGCAAGCAGCATTCAGTTTGTTGCTAATAAACCTTTTCATGCAAAATCTTTATTAAAAGGATTTCCAGGCAAAACACCTTTGTACTTTAAATTAGACTTTCTAGATGCAGAGTTTACAACAAAACTTGCAGCTTTTTGCGATGCTAATAACACGTTTATCCAAACAGATTGTATTGGCAATTTTGCAAAAACTGGGAACTGGGTTACCAATCAAAAGGAAGATTTTGCGCAGATCGAAAAAATACAATCTTCTGCCAATAATTGTATTGCAATTCATGCAGACCTTTACCAAAATGCTGGAGCAACGTGCACGCAACAACTAGCATATGCCTTAGCACATGCAAATGAATACTTGCATTATTTCGGGAAAAATATCGCTTCAAAAATGCATTTTTCCTTTGCTGTTGGTGGCAATTATTTTTTTGAAATCGCCAAGTTAAGAGCATTCCGAATTTTATGGGAAACTTTACTTAAAGAATACGAAACTAGTGCAGAAGCACATATTTTTGCAAAACCAAGTTTGCGCAATAAAACGTTATACGATTTTAATGTAAACATGCTAAGAACAACTTCAGAGTGCATGAGTGCAATCTTAGGAGCTGCTAACACTATAGCAAATGTTTCTTACGATGCATTATACCACAACAGCAATGAGTTTGGAGATCGTATTGCTAGAAATCAATTGTTAATTTTACAAGAAGAAAGTCACTTTAAAGATGCACAATATTTTGCAGAAGGGGCTTATTATATCGAATCTTTAACGGAACAATTGGCAGAAAAATCACTAACTATTTTTAAAATGATAGAAAAAGGCGGTGGATTTCTACAACAGTTAAAAGAAGGTACTATTCAGAAAAAAATAGCTGAAAGTGCAAACGAAGAACAAGAGCAATTCAATAAAAAAGAATTGGTTTTACTTGGGGCTAACCTTTTACCAAATTTAGAAGATACCATGAAAGATACTATAGAAGTTTCCCCTTTTGCAAAAAAAAGAACTATAAAAACAAGTATCGCTCCAATTATAACAAAACGTCTTTCAGAAGATGTAGAAAAAGAACGACTAAATAATGAGTAGAAAAGATTTTTCCCACATAAAAATAGAAAAAGAAGAGAAAAAAGAAAATCCTTCTTTTCATCACGAAGGTTTTGTAGCGGGAATCGCTCCAAACTTAAGAGGCCCTTATTCTACCATGTATGTAAGAAGACCTTGGACTATTAGACAGTATGCAGGTTTTTCTACTGCAGAAGAAAGCAACGCCTTTTACAGAAGAAATTTAGCGGCTGGCCAAAAAGGACTTTCTGTTGCTTTTGATTTGGCAACACATAGAGGGTATGACTCAGACCACGAAAGAGTGCAAGGAGATGTTGGGAAAGCTGGGGTTGCTATAGATTCTGTAGAAGACATGAAAGTGCTTTTCAACCAAATACCGCTAGATAAAATGTCTGTTTCGATGACGATGAATGGTGCTGTGTTACCAATTCTAGCATTCTACATCATCGCAGCAGAAGAACAAGGGGTATCACCTGAAAAACTTACAGGAACTATTCAAAACGATATTTTAAAGGAGTTCATGGTTAGAAATACTTACATCTATCCTCCTACTCCTTCTATGAAAATTATTGCAGATATTTTTGAATATACGAGTAGAAACATGCCAAAGTTCAATTCTATTTCCATTTCTGGATACCATATGCAAGAAGCAGGTGCTACTCCTGAAATTGAGTTGGCATATACACTTGCAGACGGATTAGAGTACATAAGAAAAGGATTAAAAGCAGGAATGGATATTGATGCATTTGCACCTAGACTATCCTTTTTCTGGGCTATAGGTATGGACCATTTTAGAGAAATTGCCAAAATGCGCGCTGCTAGAATGTTATGGGCTAAAATTGTAAAAGAATTTAATCCAAAAAATCCAAAGTCGTTAGCACTTAGAACGCATTCACAAACCAGTGGATGGTCGTTAACAGAACAAGATCCTTTTAACAATGTTGCACGAACTACAATAGAAGCTATGTCTGCAGCATTTGGTGGTACACAAAGTTTACATACCAATGCTTTAGACGAAGCCATTGCCTTACCAACAGATTTTTCTGCTAGAATTGCAAGAAATACGCAAATTTATTTACAAGAAGAAACCCATATTACCAAAACAGTAGATCCATGGGCTGGAAGTTATCATGTCGAAAAATTAACCGAAGAAATTGCAACTAAAGCGTGGGAATTAATTCAAGAAGTAGAAGATTTGGGTGGCATGACAAAAGCGATTGAAAAAGGGATTCCTAAACTAAGAATTGAAGAGGCTGCTGCAATAAAACAAGCTAAAATTGATAGTGGACAAGATATTATTGTGGGAGTAAATAAATACCAGCTAGAACAAGAAGATCCACTACATATTTTAGAAGTTGATAATGAGGCTGTTCGTAAATCGCAAATAGAACGTCTAGAGCAATTAAAAGCAAAAAGAAATACCAAAGAGGTGAAAAAGGCGCTAGAAGAAATTACCAAAGCTGCAAAATCTGGAAAAACCAATTTATTAGAGGTTGCAGTAAATGCTGCGAGAAAGCGTGCTACTTTAGGTGAAATTTCAGATGCTTTAGAAGTAGCGTTTGGTAGACATAAAGCAATCACTAAAACAATTTCTGGTGTGTATAGTAAAGAAATTAAAGAAGACAAACTTTTTCAAGAAGCAAGACAGTTAGCAGATAAATTTGCACAATTAGAAGGAAGACGCCCAAGAATAATGATTGCAAAATTAGGACAGGATGGGCACGATAGAGGTGCAAAAGTGGTAGCTACAGGGTATGCAGATCTTGGCTTTGATGTGGATATAGGTCCCCTATTTCAAACACCACAAGAAGCAACCAAACAAGCTGTAGAAAACGACGTACATATTTTAGGCATATCTTCTCTAGCTGCAGGTCACAAAACACTGGTTCCACAAGTCATTAAAGAACTAGAAAAATACGAAAGAGAAGATATTATGGTTATTGTTGGTGGTGTAATTCCAGCGCAAGATTACCAATATTTGTTTGATGCAGGTGCTGTTGGTGTTTTTGGTCCTGGAACCAAAATTGCACAAGCTGCAATAGATTTATTGAATATTTTATTAGATAGTATACAAGAGTAAAAGAAACATCTTACAAACTCTCCTAGCTTTTCTGTATATTTAGATTCTTATAAAGAGAATACATATTATGAAAAGCTATTTTTTTATGCTATTGATTTTGCTTTCGTCATTTTCAATTGCGCAAACCCAAAAATTTTCTAAAAATAAAAAAGCACTACTCCAATCCATAGAAAAACACGAAAAGGAGCTTATTGATATCAGCGATAAGATATGGGAAGCTGCAGAAACTGCTTTTGAAGAAACCAAATCTGCAAATCTTTTAGCAAACTATGCAGAAGAGAATGGTTTTACAGTAAAACGTGGCGTTGCCAATATTCCTACAGCTTTTACAGCAACGTATGGCACTGGAAAACCTGTTATAAGTATTTTAGGCGAATTTGATGCACTTCCTGGAATTTCTCAAAAAACAAAACCTACAAAAGACCCTTTAGTAGAAGGAGGAAATGGTCATGGTTGTGGACACAATTTATTTGGTACTGGTAGCTTAGGGGCAGCAATTGCAATTAAAGAGTTGATAGAGCAAGGTAAGATAAAAGGAACCATCAAATTTTTAGGAACTCCTGCAGAAGAAAAGTTCTTTGCAAAAATATGGATGGTAAAAGCAGGTTTATGGGATGATGTAGATGTTAATATTAGTTGGCATCCAGGAGCTAAAACAGAGGCCGATGTACAAAGCACACTTGCTTTGGTAGATTTTAAGGTAGAATTTTTTGGCCAAGCTGCACATGCTGCAGCAGATCCATGGAATGGTCGTTCTGCTTCAGATGCCTTAGAACTATATACTTCTGGAATCAATTACTACAGAGAACACGTAAAACCTACCGTTCGCATGCATTACCACATTCAAGATGGAGGACAGGTAGTGAACGTCGTTCCTGACTATGCAAGATTGTGGGTAAGAATTAGAGACTCCAAAAGAGAAGGGATGCTTCCTGTATACGAAAGAGTAATGGAGATGGCAAAAGGGGCTGCAATAATGGCCAATGTAGAATACAAAGTTTCTTTAATATCTGGTATTTATGAAGTATTAGTGAATAGAGAAGGTGGGAAAATTATGCAGCAAAATTTAGAATTGTTAGGACCTATTTCCTATTCGGAAGAAGAAATAGCTTTTGGCAAACAAATTCAAAAAGCAACCCAAAAACCAGAAGTTGGAATGGATAGTAACATCCAACCATTACGAGAAACAGCAGAAAATCCAGGCGGTGGTAGTACAGATGTTGGGGATGTTAGCTGGAATGTACCCAATATTAACTTGTACGTTACGGTTGCTCCAAAAGATACGCCATGGCATTCTTGGGCCGTGGTTGCTTGTGGCGGAATGAGTATTGGGCATAAAGGCATGCTGTATGCATCGAAAGCAATGTCTATGACCATGCTAGATTTGTTCGAAAACCCAAAACTAGTACAAAAAGTTAAAGCGGAATTTAAAGCGCGAAAAGGAGATACCAAATACCAACCTATTATTCCTGATGGCCCTCCTCCTATTCCAGCAAAAAAGAAGTAAAATAATCTATAAATTTTAACAAATCTAGCGTATAAAATTAGAGATTTTCGTACTAAAAATTACTCGTTTTATCCGTATTTTTGTACGACGTAAAATGATGTAGTTTTTGGGATGAAAAAATTATTTAACTTCTTGTATTCAACACGTCTAATGGCAGTGTTGTTTTTTTTATTTGCCATTGCAATGGGAGTGGCAACCTTTATAGAAAACGATTTTGGTACACAAACGGCAAAAGCTTTAGTATACAATTCATGGTGGTTCGAAGCAATCATGGTTTTCTTTGTTATTAACTTTTTTGGCAATATATTTCGATATAAATTGTTACGTAAAGAACAATGGCCTGTATTAATGTTTCACTTGGCATGGCTATTTATTATTATTGGTGCAGGAATTACAAGGTATGTAGGTTACGAAGGTATTATGCTTATTGATGAAGGCGAAACTACCAATAAGTTTTTATCGGAAACCACTTATGTAAATGTTGTCGTAGATAATAACGAAGTACAGAAAACAAAAAATGAGCCTATTTTACTAAGCGCTTGGGGTTCTAACACTTGGTCGTTTGCTGACGAATTTAAAGGCACCAATTACAATGTGGAATTAGTTGACTATATTCCTTGGGCAGAACGTAAAATGATTGCAGACGAAAATGGAGAGGAATACTTATTTTTTGTAGAATCTTCTAGTGGTGGCAGACACGAACACTACATTAAAAGTGGTACGGTTCAAAATGTGCACAATGTTCTAGTGGGCTACAACACCGAAGAAAGAAATGCTACCATCAATATTTTTAAAAGAAACGATTCTTTAAAAATTATTACAAAAGCAGAAGGTAACTTTCAAGTGATGGCTACCATGGATAAAGGTTTGGTTGTTAAAGACAGTGTGCAAGATTTTAAGTTACGTTCTTTATACAATATTGGAGGCATGCCTTTTGTGGTGCCTCAATACCCAAGTAAAGGGGTGATGAAAACCATGCGTGGTGAAAAAGACGACCAAAAAATGGACGTGGTTGCACTAGACATTACATCTGGTGGAGAAACACAACGTGTAGAATTAACTGGTGGACAATACGTACAAGAAAACGCACAAGAATTTACCTTAAATGGTTTAAATTTTAGAATGTGGTATGGTGCAAAAATGTTGCAAACACCTTTTAGTATTAAATTAAACGATTTTCAACTCGAGAAATATCCTGGATCAGAGAGTGCTGCATCGTATGCAAGTGAGGTAACAGTTATCGATCCGGAAGAAACCTTCGATTACCGTATTTTTATGAATAATATTTTAGACCACAAAGGGTATAAATTCTTTCAATCTAGTTACGATTTGTCTGGACCTGTAGAACAGTCCCATCTTTCTGTAAATCACGATTGGTGGGGAACATTCATTACTTACCTTGGGTATAGCTTTTTATATACGGGAATGATTGCCATCTTTTTTGCTCCTTCTACACGTTTTGACCATTTAAAAAAGTCTTTGAAAAAAATACGAAAGAAAAAAGCGGCCTTGTCACTTTTATTCATAGTAGGACTGTTTAGCACGGCTTTTCCACAGCACGACACCAATCATGGTGTGCAAAAAATTAGCAACCAACAAATAGATTCCATACTGCAAGCCAATAGAGTATCTGAAGAACATGCAGAAAGTTTTAACCGTTTAATCATACAAGATGCTGGTGGTAGAATGAAACCTGCACATACCTTTGCTTCGGAATTGGTTAGAAAGGTAGCACAGGCAGAAACATTAAATGGTATGAAGCCAAGCCAAGTCTTATTGTCTATCATAGAAAACCCAATGCTTTGGTACGAAGTGCCAATTGTGTACCTAGAAAAGAAGAACATGCGTATTCGAGAACAACTAGGACTAGCAGATACTACAAAATATGCAAGATTGTCTGATTTTTTTACGGATAGAGCAGAATATAAAATACGAGAACAAGTAGCAGAAGCACAAAAGAAAAACGTGCAAGATGCCTTCGAAAAAGATTTAATAAAGATAGATAGACGTGTTGGTCTATTGTATAGCGCTATTGGAGGTGGAATTTTAAAAATTTACCCAATTCCTAATGATGAAAATAACAAATGGGTATCACAACCAGAGACCTCTTCTGTACAGGGATTTTCCGCAAACGATTCCATTTTTGTACGTAAGTCATTGCCGCTATACGTGCAATTGTTACAAACTGCCAAAAAAACAAACGATTATACCAAAGCAAATCAAATCTTAGATGGCATAAAAAAATACCAGAAAAAATTTGGGGCAGAAGTGTATCCTTCAGAACAAAAAATTGATTTTGAAATTGCGTATAACCGATTTAACATTTTTACCAAATTAGTGAAATACTATGGTTTGGCTAGTTTACTATTAATTGTCTTTGTTATTGCCCAGATTTTTTCAGACAAAAAGTGGTTAAATTATGCGGTTAAGTTCATGATTGGAGTTACTGTGCTATTTTTCTTAATGCATACTGCTGGTTTACTTACACGTTGGTACATTAGTGGTAACGCACCTTGGTCTAATGCATACGAATCCATTATTTATGTAGGGTGGACTACCATGTTGTTTGGCTTTTACTTAGGCCGAAAGTCTTCGTTAACCATTGCCGCTACTACCTTTGTAACGTCTATTATTTTATTTACAGCAAGCTTAAACTGGCTAGATCCAGAGATTGCAAACCTACAACCAGTTTTAAATTCTTGGTGGCTATTGGTGCATGTTTCTATTATAGTTGCTAGTTATGGTCCTTTAACTCTTGGATTTATTCTAGGAATATTCGTTTTATTCTTAATTCTTTTTACCAACGCAAAAAACAAGAAAAAAATGGAGGTAAACATCAAAGAAATTACAGTTATCAACGAAATGGCAGTTACAGTAGGATTAGTTATGTTAACCATTGGTAACTTTTTGGGTGGCATGTGGGCCAACGAAAGTTGGGGTCGCTACTGGGGTTGGGACCCAAAAGAAACATGGGCACTAATTTCTATTATGATCTACGCGTTTGTATTACACATGCGTTTAATTCCTGGATTACGAAGTCGTTATACCTTTAATTTATGGACCGTTATTGCGTATGCTTCCATAATGATGACCTACTTCGGAGTAAACTTTTATTTATCTGGTTTACACTCGTATGCTAGTGGTGATCGTGTAATAACGCCAAGTTCTGTCTATTATTCTGTTGCTTTTGTTGCAATTTTAGGAACATTCGCTTGGTTTAAAAACAAGAAATTTTACAAGAAGTAGTAGGGATAAAATACGAGTAAAAATGTATTTTTGCACCAAATTTAAAAATTGGTAACACATGTTTCATAAGAATATAAAATTAGCATTAGCAGTGCTTATTACTGTCTGGTCTGTATACGAATTCAGTCAAGGCAATATAATGAATGGTATTTCTATCTTGTTATTGGCAGGTATCTTTGTTTTATTTTACTTTAAAAACGAATTTATTCTACTAGCTTTTTTACAGCTTAGAAAACAAAATTTCGAAGGAGCCAAAAAATGGTTGTCTTACATTAAAAATCCAGAAGGTGCATTAATCACTAAACAGCAGGGATATTACAACTACTTGCATGGCATTATGCTAAGTCAAACCAACATTACACAGGCAGAAAAATACTTTAAAAAAGCAGTGCGTTTAGGCTTGGCTATGGATCACGATTTGGCCATGGCGAAATTACAACTTGCAGGAATAGCAATGACGAAAAGAAGAAAGCGAGAAGCTACCAATTTAATGGCAGAAGCAAAAAAACTAGACAAGCATGGCATGCTAAAAGAGCAAATGCAAATGCTGAAACAACAAATGAAACGTATTTAATAAAAAAAAAAGCCACTAAAATTAGTGGCTTTTTTAGTTATTATTGTAAGCGTTGTAAACTTAAATCGCTTTTGTATTTTATAATAAACAATCCTCTGTTTTCAGAACTTCTTGCGGTATTACTATAATTAAATCGGGTTTCTACTCTACTAGAAATACCTTTACGAAAGGTAGAGGTTAAGGAATTTCCTGATGCCAAACGCATTAAAATATCATAGGTAATATCAAATCCTTTGGTTGCATAATAAGAGGGTAATGCGTTATTTCTAGCAAAGTATTTTTTGGTAAAAATTTGCGCAGCCCTAGAAGTTGCATTCGGAAAAGTTTCGCTAACATAAGTAAAACCTAGTTTTGCAAGTTTTCTATTGTCTATTCTATCGTAAACACTTCCTTTATCATAGGTAAACAAACGTGCAGAAGTTTTTTCAGGTAAACTAATCAAACTATTAATGGCATCCGAAACAATAACACTATTCTCTGTAGTCATTATTACCCAATTGTTTGTATTAGGTTGCAGAATTCGAAGAAAACGATCTTTTTCTATATAGCCATTTACTGGAGTTAGAATATTGATAAATTGTTTGGAACGATACTCTAAAGAAGTCTTTAGTTCCATACTAGCTTGCACAGAAGCAAAGGAATTGTCGCCAACAATAATTATATTTCCTTCATCAAAATTATTTGCAATAAATCGTTGCAATTCTTGGCGAAATACTTCTTTTTCGGTAGCTGTTTTTACAACATTGGAAGAAGTAAATTCGTTCTGATTCTTAGAGTATACAGGAAATACTACAGGAACATTAACTTGGTTTGCAACTACCTCTACTTCATCCGAATACAAAGGTCCAATAATTACATCTTGTTGACGAAGTGTTGGTGTAGACAATAAGGTGCGTAAGGCACTGGAGTTTCGCTCACCAGTATCGTAAACATTAAAAGAAACGGCAATGCCTTGCTTGCGTAAGGAATCTATTGCGAGTTCTGCTCCTAAATAGAAATCTGTCGTAATATTTAGCAGCCTAGAGTTTCCAAAAATCGCACCAGCGGTTAACGTATCTGCTTGATAACGAGCTGCACGAAAAGGCAATAATAATGCTGCTTTTAAAGACGTATTTCTTTGCACTTCATCTTCATACAAAACCTCATTAAAAAAGGTACCATTTGGGTTTTCTCTTATTTTTATAATCATTCCCTCTTTTAAACCCTCATATAATTCTGGATTTAAACCAAGCAACGCTTCTCTAGAAACTCCCAAGCGTTTATTTAAACTATAAAAGGTGTCCCCTTTTTTAACTTCATAAATAATATAACGTTCTTCCAAAGCTGCTACCAAACGCTCTTTTTCTTCCTTGGCTTCTTCTAAAGCTGCAATAGAATCGTTCACTACAATAGGGCTTACTACTGTGGTAGTATTGTTTTGATAATTTTCTAAATTTTTATACGGTACTACAATAAAAGTGTTCGCTTTTGGGTCTGCAGACAATTCCGGATTCAAACGTTTTAACTTTTTAGTTTGCATCTTTAGCTTTTTGGCAATTACCTCAAAAGTATCGCCTTCTTGAACCTTATATTGAATGTATCGTTTTTGTTGACCACAAGAAACTGTGAACGTTAAAAAACACAGAAAAACAAAAAATTTTAAATACTTCATATGTGCTATTCCCATTCTATTGTTGCTGGTGGTTTAGAACTTATGTCGTATACCACTCTATTTACTCCTTTTACTTGATTGATGATTTTATTGGATGTTTTTTGTAAAAACGCGTAAGGCAAATCTACCCAATCTGCTGTCATTCCATCCGTACTCTCCACAGCGCGTAAAGCCACAACCTTTTCATAGGTCCGCTCATCTCCCATAACACCTACAGAGTCTACAGGTAGTAACATTGCACCTGCCTGCCAAACGCTATCGTACAATCCGTCTTCTTTTAAACCATTGATAAAGATTGCATCTACCTCTTGCAAAATACGTACCTTTTCTGCGGTTACATCGCCTAAAATACGTATTCCTAGGCCAGGACCTGGAAAAGGATGGCGTCCTAATAAGTTTTTATCTATTCCCATAGATGCACCTACTCTACGCACTTCGTCTTTAAAAATCATTCGCAACGGCTCCACTACTTTTAATTTCATAAAATCAGGTAAACCGCCAACATTATGGTGACTTTTTATAGTTGCAGAAGGACCTCCATTTACAGAAACCGATTCAATTACATCTGGATAAATAGTACCCTGTGCCAACCATTTTACGTCTTTTATTAGATGTGCTTCATCATCAAAAACATCAATAAAAGTATTTCCTATAGCCTTTCGTTTGCCTTCTGGATCTGTGATTCCTGCTAACTTCTCTAAAAATCGATCCGAAGCATCTACACCTTTAACGTTTAATCCCATACCTTCGTATTGCGCGAGTACATTTTCGTACTCATTTTTACGCAATAAGCCATTATTTACAAAAATACAATACAGATTTTTCCCAATAGCTTTGTGTAATAAGACTGCTGCAACGGTAGAATCCACTCCTCCAGACAAACCTAATACCACTTTATCTTCTCCTAGCTTAGCTTGTAATGCTGCCACCGTACTTTCTACAAACGAATCTGGTGTCCACGTTTGTGCAACACCTGCAATGTGTACTAAAAAATTTTCTAACAATTGTTTTCCATCTGTAGAATGGTAAACTTCTGGATGAAACTGGATACCGTAAGTTTGCTCTCCCTCTACGCGATAAGCCGCATTTGTAACCGCATTGGTACTTGCCAAAAGCACCCCTTTAGAAGGAAGGGTGGTAATGGTATCGGAATGACTCATCCAAACTTGACTATCCAAAGGAATCTGGTTAAAAAAAGGTTCGTCTGATTTTATGTAGGATAAGTTTGCTCTACCATACTCACGGGTGTTAGATTCTGCTACTTTTCCTCCAGAAAAATGCGCCAAATACTGCGCTCCATAACAAACTGCAAGCATCGGTTTTTTACCTCGAATCTCGGATAAATCTGGATGCAAAACATTTTCTCCTCGAACAGAATTTGGGCTACCAGATAAGATAACTGCTTTAAAGTTGGCTAAATTTTCAGGAAAGTGGTTATACGGATGAATCTCACAATAAATGTTTAATTCTCTTACACGGCGCGCAATTAATTGCGTGTATTGCGAGCCAAAATCTAAAATAAGTACGTTCTCTTGTTGCATGCGCAAAAATACTATTTTGCAATTAGATTTTCTAAAAGAAGTGTTACATTTTTTTGCGCGTAAACAGTGGTGGAAGTGTATATCTGTTATCCATATCGATACACAATGGCATTGATGTTCATTCCAGCACCTACAGAGGCTAAAATAACCACATCGCCAGGTACTACTTCTTGGTCTGTAATTTTCCCTTTTAACACCAAATCAAACAAAGTAGGTACAGTAGCTACAGAGCTATTTCCTAATTTATGAATACTCATAGGCATTACTCCTTCTGGTGCTTGCTGTTTGTAAAGTCTGTAAAAACGTTTAATAATGGCTTCATCCATTTTTTCATTGGCTTGGTGAATAAATACTTTTTTCACCTGTCCTATACCTACACCGCTTTTCTCTAAAGCTACTTTCATGGCAAGCGGAACTTTAGATAGGGCAAACTCATAAATTTTTCTACCATGCATTTTTATATATCGAGTGGCAGCATCATGTTTGGTATTATAAGAAGGACCAAAATGCAAATAATAGGCTTCTTCTTTTGCAAAGGTTTGGGAAGCGA
>CAYZDK010000019.1:0-5984 GCA_964477255.1 uncultured Polaribacter sp. | reverse complement strand
GAAGGACCAAAATGCAAATAATAGGCTTCTTCTTTTGCAAAGGTTTGGGAAGCGACACTGAGTATTCCTGTGGTATCGTCTTTGGTTTCTTCAACAACGCAAGCGCCAGCACCATCGCTGTAAATCATAGAATCTCTGTCGTGCGGATCTACCACCCTTGATAAGGTTTCTGCGCCAATCACCAAACATTTCTTTGCCATTCCTGCTTTTATAAAGGCTTGCGCTTGTATTACACCTTCTATCCAACCAGGACAACCAAAAAGAATATCGTACGCAACACAGTTGGGGTTTGCAATTTTTAAACGGTATTTTACTCGAGTTGCCAAACTTGGTAAAATATCGCTCTGTATGGCTCCTGTTTGCACATCGCCAAAATTATGAGCTAAAATGATATAGTCTAAAGTTTCTGGATCTACCTTCGCATCTTGAATAGCAGCTTCTGCAGCAAAAAAAGCAAGATCGGAAGTTAGGTATTCTTGCTTTGCATACCTTCGCTCTTCAATTCCGGTTATTCCTTTAAATTTCTCAATGATTTCAGCATTATCTGTGGTAAAATCAGAACCATCCGTATGTAAAAAATGGGTTTCTAAAAAAGCTGCATTTGGTTGTTTATGTTGCGGAATGTAAGTGCCAGTCCCTGTAATTTTTGCGTGTACCATGTACTTTTTTTTTTAGGGAAAGTTAACAAGAATCGAAAGAAGTGAAGTACTGGTAAAATTTCCGAAACGATGTCCAACCTATAAAAACAGAGAATCTTTTTTAGCTCCTGCCTCAAAAAAAGGTCCTTATCCTTAATAAATAAAGGGGTTCTTCATAAAAACATTCCGCAAACCTAATAAAGGAGATCGCTATTTTTTACGAAGTCCAAACGGTTGTCCTAGTTTTCCAAACAAATGTAGGGTGCTTATAGGTAAGAAGCGTCAAAAGAAAAGGGGAGTAAATCACGAACACTCTTAGCTTTTACAACCCCGCCTTCTGCACCCATAAATAAAACCGGGAACGATTGTTGTTGTTTTACTTCGTATTCAAATAGAGCTTGTCTACAAGCGCCACATGGGCCAACTGGCTTCTGTACCAATTTAAGTTCTGAGCTAGCACTAATTGCCAATCCTAGAATTTTTTTCTTCGGATAAGCGGCACCTGCTTTATAAATTGCTACACGCTCTGCACACATTCCTGAAGGATATGCAGCGTTCTCTTGATTGTTTCCAGTAACTATAATACCGCCTTCTAGTAGTACTGCAGCGCCTACTTTAAACCTTGAGTAGGGAGCGTATGCATTTTCACGTGCAGCGATAGCTTCTTGCATAAGATGCATATCGTCCTTTGGTAAATCGTGTAAACCTGTAAAGGTATCTGCTGCAATAGTAATAGAGATTTTTTGCATAAGTATGGGGCAAAAAAAGCAGCGAACGATGCTGCTTAAGGTGACTAAATTTAGATAGTTTTAATAGTTATCATAGATTTCTCCCAAATCAAAAGAAAGCGAAAAACGCAACGAATTTTCTAGAGGATTATTT
The DNA here is from genome assembly GCA_964477255.1 of uncultured Polaribacter sp. Taxonomy (GTDB): domain Bacteria; phylum Bacteroidota; class Bacteroidia; order Flavobacteriales; family Flavobacteriaceae; genus Polaribacter. Next base: position 4,464 of record CAYZDK010000019.1, on the reverse strand, counting down.
ACATCCGAAGAATTAATCAAATACGATAAATCAACATTCATTGCATTGGCACGAAACCCACCTCCAATAGTAAAATACTGTCGGTTCCCTTTGTTTGGATTTTCATGAAAATACCCAGCTCGCAAAGCAAAGGCATTGTTGTACAGGTATTCTACTCCTAAGGCATATGTAAATTCTTGCAACTCTTCACGAAACCCACCAGGCGCATCGCCAAAAGAACTAAAAATACCTTGCAGCCATCCTGTGGTCTCTTCAGATCCATCTGGTTGTGGCGTTGGAACCAGTAATTTGGTGAATTCTATATTCGTAGAAATGATGTTGTAATCGTCTAGTATAAAATCAAAACCTCCTCCCAATTTTAAGTTGGTAGGTATAAAATCTTCTTCCCCTGGAGTGTACGAAACTTTAGGACCAATGTTTGAAATATTGAATCCAATTCGGTAACGACCATTAAAATTCCCATAATTCTCTTCAAAAGATTGGTAATACCCAGACACATCTACACCAAAAGAATTTATAGGTTGTAGTGTATTTCCAGCAGTTCCGTTAAAAGCCAAATTAGAGCGAATATATTTTAAAGAAACTCCCATAGAAAAGGTTTCACTTAATTTTAAGGCATACGATCCTGTGGCTACAAATTCGTTTGGATTAATCGTTCCGTTTGGATTTCCTTGATTGTCTGTTAAATCTATTTGACCCAAAGCAAAATAACGGAATTCCGCTCCCCAAGCCGCAGTTTCATTAAAGCGGTTTATATACGAGGCACTTCCTATAAAAATGTCGTCGGTTAAATTTCGTAACCAAGGAGAATAGGTGATCCCTGTTTGAATTTGTCGCTCGCTAAATGCAGTTTTTGCTGGGTTGTGAAATAACGACCACGCGTCTGCAGAAGTTGCAACACCCATATCTCCCATTGCTCCTGCTCTTGCATCTGGAACAATTAATAAAAAAGGGGTTGCGGTTGTAATTCCTCCTGTTTGCTGGGCAAATAGAGAACTAAAAGCTAGCAAACTTAACAGAATTCCAAGTCCAATTTTTTTCATAAATGAGTCGATTAGTTATACAAATATGTCACTTTTATTGGAGTATTACTAATTTTTCATAGCGTTCGGCTATTAAATTTTGCAAAGTAGATCGAACTTGCAATCGATATACGTATACTCCTTTTCCAATTTTATTTCCAAAGTCATCCAAACCATTCCATGAAATAGACCTTGCGAGAGTGCCTGTGGTTTGCACGACTTGGTTAATGGTTTTTACCAACTTTCCAGATACGGTAAAAATCTGTACCTGCACTTCTAAGGGTTCGTTGGGTTTGTTGTGCTGAAACCAAAACTCGGTATAATTTACAAAAGGATTGGGATAATTCAATACATTCTCTAAAAGTAATTTATTGTCGTTCACTACTACAAACTGTAACGTGGCTTCCGAAGAATTATTATAGGTATCCCATGCTTTTAATGTAAGCGTGTGTGGTCCAACTTCTAAATCTTGCAGGGTATAGCTTACTTTTCCTTTGGTAAAATCGTTCAGTTCGGTTTGGTAAAAATCGTTCAACACAATAGGATTTGCAGTATCTCCATCTAAAATGGCTACAATATCATGATCTACTGCAGTAATAGAGGTGTTAATACCACTAGCATCTGCTAACACTGCAATTAAGTTTGGAGAAGCATTTGTAGTACCGCCATCCATAAAAGACTCGTCATTCAAATAGAGTGCAATTTCTGGACCTAGATTGTCATCTGGAGCATTTGCATCAATACCACCAACGATAAAATCTACATTGGTTCCTGCTCTATCTGAAGTGCCATTTTCTGCATAAAAACTAATTTTTCCCTTTCCAAAAGCAATGCGAATGTCTTTGGGAACAATAAAATCGAAAGCAAACCGACCATTTTCTACGGTAGATTGTCCACGAAACAGTTTACTTTCTTGGGTATCAAAAGGTAGAACTACGCCAAAACCATCATTATCTAAGGTTTCTTTTTCAGTCACTTTATCAAAAACAGTGGTAGACAAAGTACCATTAAAATCTTCTAAAACATTCTGATTCGGATCCAAAACAACGCCCTCAAACCGAACTTTAGAAAGTGCCTTTATCGTGTCTTTCGATTCACTAATAGGTACGCCATTCATTGCGGTAATGGCAACATTGGGTTTGGGTGCAGCCAAACGCATTGCGGGGTCTCCAAAATGGTATATAAAATATTTTTGCACCCCAGAAAAGGCATTCTTGGTTTGGGTTAAAGCTTCTGCAATAGTATAATTTTCTCCGTTAAAAGAGAGTAAAGCGCGAATTAATTGCTCGTTAAAACGTTGGCCAGTAGAAATAAAAACTTCTCGTGTTGTAGTTATCATACTAGCTACACCTCCATTAGGCTTGGTAAATAGTAATTCTCCTGCGGTAGTACGATTTGGATTGTCAAAACGCGAAAATTCACAGGTTACCGTAATAAATAAAGGCAGCGTATTGGCATTGGTAAAGTTTTGTATTTGGGCAATATCTAAAAAACGTTCTGCTCCAAAACCTTCTTCTCCTCCATGCCCAAAATAATCAAAAACTAGGGTGCCAGATTCCATAGCATTGGTAATGGCGTTTTTTACCTCTGGATAACGCTCTCCGCCAGCAGAATTTTCTTGAACAAAAGCGTCTGCATAAATTTTGGAAACATTAAAAATAGGCTGGTTTTGTTGGATTTCGTCTGCAATAGATTCTACGCCACGGGCAATAGCTGCATCACTGGCAACATCTATATCATCTGCTAATAGAGTAATGGTGTTGCGCCAATCGCCAAGAGACTTTGTCGTATACATCGATAGTATTTTATCTACTACCACTTGTGCCTCTGCTACGGTACTTACAGGAATTCGGCTAGAAATTACATCGATATCATGATTACTAGACAAATCGCCTTCATTGGCATCTAGCATCAGATAATAGTCGTCGGTTACATAAGAAAATGCCAAATTAAAACTATCTTCCGCTAATTTTACAGGTACTAGATTAGTGTTTCCTGAAATACGATTTTTGTAATCGTAAGAGGCATCTCCAAAAAAACAGACGAATTGCAAACGATTTGTAGGGGTATTTTTTTGGTATAGGTTTCTGATAAAATCGCGAATAGCAGTAATATCTGGAGAGCCAGAGCCAAACTCATTATAAATTTCTTCTAAAACTACCACTTGGGTTTTTAATCCGGAATTTTCGCTATGGTAGTCTGCAATTCGTTGCGCTTGCGCTGCAAGCAGTTGGTTGGTAATAAGTAAATAATCTACGTCAGATAGCCCATGTAAATTCTGATTGACTACTCGTGAATTCGGCAACGCTTCTGGCGTATAAAAATCTTCGGCACCAAATACCACATAGTTTTTAACAGCGCCACCTTTGTCATAAAAAGTAAAATCCGCGGTTGCACTTTGGTTTTCTACAAATTGAATATTTATAGGGTCACTTACATCCCATACTTGCGCAATTCCATTGGAATTTTGAAAAACATAAGCCACATCTTCGGTAGTATTTGCTTGTGCAAAAGAACGAAGACCAAATTGGGTTCCTTGAAATTGTAAAACTTTTTTTCCTTGTATGCCAATAAAATCTAAGAAGGCATTTGCAGACGGATTCCCATTGTTATTGTAGGTAATTTGTACTTGTACTTCACTTCCAGTAGGTGCAAAAGTTTGTGTCCTAGATGCAGCAAAGGCTTTGGTTAATGCATTTGGATTCACGGCAGGAAAGTTAACCGTAAAATTGGAGTCCCCATTTACGCTAATGGTAAAGTTGGAGTTCACTACGGAATTAGATACCCCACGCACGCGAACTTGTGCACTTGAACTGGGTACGGTATTTTCAAAGGGCAATCTAAATTCTTGGGTACTGGTAATATTAAAGTCCTCTCCGTAAAACCATTGGGTTCCAGCTGCAAATAAATTTACAGCGTCTTGCTCAAAGTAAGTGTAGGCATCGTACGTGGTAATGGTATTTTGTGGTACGAATTGTGCTTGGTTTTTGGGAGTAATGCGTTTGCCATTCGAATCTGCAATGGTAATAAAATAGTAGGCTTTGTCCGCATACAAATTTTTTCGATGCGTTATTGTATTTGTATCGCTATTAAAAACCAGATCATGAGGCCCTTGTGCATAGAATAAAATATAGTCATCCCTATCAAAAACCCCATCTGCTTCGCCTGCAATATAAATGGCATTCTCTTGAATATCATCGTACCGAAAAGCTGCATTTGCCTCTGGTAACATCGCGCCTCCATTTCCGTACAACTTAATTTTCCTAGGATCTACATTACTTATGGGTATGCCCAACTCTTGGAGAAAAGAGCGATCTATCTTAAAAACACCGGTGGTATCTACTGCAAATTTATACCAGTCTCCAGAAGCTAAAACAGAAGTAGTAATTTGCCCCCAAAATAGCGTGGTGCAAAAGAAACCAACAAAAAATAACCATTGTTT
>CAYZDK010000018.1:15291-51938 GCA_964477255.1 uncultured Polaribacter sp. | reverse complement strand
TATTGCTTTCTTTTTTTTTCTAGTGTTTTCTTAGCACAAAATAAAACTATTACTTTAACAGGTACTATGTTCGATGAAAAACAACAACCTGTTGAAAGTGCTACACTTATTGCTAAACCTAAACAAGAAAACGACAAAATAGTATATGCAATTTCTAATTCAAGTGGTGCTTATAAGCTAAATCTTGTAAAAAATGTAACATATACCATAAGAGTATCACATATAAGCTATAATGGTTTAGAAAGAGAAGTGGTTTTTGATAAAGATATAGACAATTACAACATTATTTTAACATCAAAAGATGAAAAATTAAATGAAGTCATTATTAACTACGACTACCAACCAATTACAAAAAAGAAAGATACTATAACATACAAACTTAATGCATTTACCAATGGTAATGAGTTTAAGATGAAAGATGTTTTAGAAAAGTTACCAGGTGTAAAAGTAGAAAATAGCACTGTTAAAATACAAGGCAAAACTGTTACAAAGCTTCTCGTAGAAGGTAAACCCTTTTTTGATGGGAGCACTAAACTTGCCATAGAAAACATACCTGCTGATGTTATGGATAAGATTGAAATCATATCCAACTACAAAGAATCTGAACTACTAAGAAATTTAGCAGATAATGAAGATTTAGCATTGAATGTAGTATTAAAAGAAGATAAAAAGAATTTTATGTTTGGTGATATTGAAACAGGTTCAAGTGTTGCTTTAGATGAATTTTATAAGTTACACCCTGCACTCTTTAAATACAATCCAAAATCAAACTTTAGCTTTATAGCAGATGTAAATAACTTTAATGACAATAGCCTAAGTTTTAGTGACCTGTCAAGATTGGTGGGAAAAGCTAGTAATTTGTTAAGACAGGGAAGTTCTGCAAACAGCCTTTTAAGTTTAGCAACAGGTAATGAAGATCGTTTTCAATCGTTAACTCGATTTTCTGCTTTTAACTTTCAAAAAGAAATCAGCGAAAAATTTACCATTTCTGGTTATGCTGTTCACTCAAATAATGATATTCAAAATAAATCTATCTCTTTAAGAGAATACATTGTTAATGATACATCCATTGAAGAAAACAGAGAAGATTTTAGCAATGCAGCCAACAAATCTTCCATGTTTACTATAAAGTTGGACTATGACCCAAGCAGTAACCAAAAATGGTTGTACAATGCCAATTACTTATCTAATAGTTCTCTTTTCGACAAAGAATCACTATCCACTTTAGAAGATGCATACCAGTTTTTCACAAATGTTAATAGAGATAATTATAACTTTTCACATAATTTAGAAGGCTATTTTAAAGCTGGTAAAAAGCATACAATGGGTGTTGCTTTTTATCAAAATGTAGTAAAATCTAATTCAGTTGATAACTGGTCAAGCAACAATAGTTTCTTAGAAGATTTTTTCCCATTACAAAGTGCTTCCAATTATCTAATACGTCAAAATAATGACATTGACGCTCAACAGTTCAGTTTTTTAGCCAAAGACTATTGGTTGGCAAGTAGGTTTTTTCATATATTTTATGATGTAAGATATTCTCAAAAAAACTCAACGATTAAAACCAACATAAGTCAAGTAGTACCTGATGAAACAGTTATAAATTTTTCAAATTTTGATAATAACAATATTTTAAAACTCTCTGATGCTAGTTTTGGTTTAGGCATAAAATCATTGATTGGTAAAGTTGAGTTTACTTTAGAAGGTAGACCACATTTTTATAACTTCAATAGAACTCAATTGGAAAATAATACTTTTTTTATTGAACCAAAACTTACACTTACTTATAAGATTGATGATGATATTGAGTTAGATTTTGATTACAATTACAGCAATAGTTTTTTAAATGACTTGGACTATTTAGAAAATTTAAAAATATTAAGTTTTAATGCCGTTTTACAAGGAAATCCCAATCTTGTAGATGAACGCTCACATAATTTTGGTGTATTCTACAGCAATTACAAAAATGTTGATGAGTACTTCTTTAGTTCATCATTAGATTTTAGTATCAATAATCCTGTGAGAAATAATGGTATTTTTCAAGATGGAATTAATCAACTAAATGCACCTGTTTTGCTACGTTTAGCAGAACAAAGTTTGAGTTCTTTTAATGAGATTGGTCTGGTTTTTAGCAAATCAAGTTTAGATTTTACCTTTAGTTTTGACTGGTTTAAGACTAATCAAGTCATCAACAATAATGTTACACAAATAAATTCTTATGAGTATTATCTAAAAACAAAATGGTTGTATAAATTAACTAAAGCATCACAAATAAATTTTCAATATAAATATGCAGGTTATGATGTAGTTGCTGAAGGAGAAAATAACTCAAGTGAACATACATTCTCACTAAATTTTGACACAAAATTATTTAAAAACGTCATTTTTAGAACTGACTTTTCTACGAATTTTGTTTCTAATTTTGATGAAGCCACTCAAAACTATACTATACAAAACTTATTTTTAGGTTACTCAAAACCTAATAGCCCTTTTTCGTATAATATAAATTTCAGAAATATTTACGATAATGGTATTATTGTTAGAAACACTTTTGGTAATAACTTATTAATTTCCAATCAAATTTTCACCTTACCAAGAGTTTTCACCTTAGAGCTTAACTATAAATTCTGAAATCAAAAGAACATTTAATTTTATTTATTTTTACTTAATATCATTATTTTTACAAAAAATTTTAAAAATGAGTAGCTATATTGCACCTTCTATACTTGCAGCAGATTTTGCAAACTTACAGAGAGATATTGAAATGGTTAACAAAAGTGAAGCAGATTGGTTTCATATAGACATCATGGATGGCGTTTTTGTACCAAATATTTCTTTTGGAATGCCTGTTTTACAAGCAATTGCCAAACACGCAAAAAAAACAATAGACGTGCATCTAATGATTGTAGATCCTGATAGATATATCACAACATTCGCAGAACTTGGTGCAAATGTTCTAACTGTTCATTACGAAGCATGTACTCATTTACACAGAACCATTCAAGCAATTAAAGCAGCTGGCATGAAAGCTGGAGTTGCTTTAAATCCGCACACACCAGTTTCTGTGCTAGAAGACATAATTGTAGATCTAGATTTGGTTTGTTTAATGAGTGTAAATCCTGGTTTTGGAGGTCAATCTTTTATAGAAAACACTTACAAAAAAGTAAGACAATTAAGAAAAATGATTGATGTTTCTGACTCAGAATGTAGAATTGAAATTGATGGTGGTGTTACCAATAAAAACGCTACAGCTTTGGTAGAGTCTGGTGCAGATGTTTTAGTTGCTGGTAGCTTTGTTTTTAAAAGTAAAAATCCAATAGAAACAATAGCAGAGCTAAAAGAAATGACTAATTAAAACGTAATGGATTTTATTTTGCCTTTGTATCGTATAACAATTTCTTCTGCTTGTACTTTAGAAACAACTTTTTGTAACTAAATTACAGGCATATTTGTACGCTATAGTAGATATAGAAACCACAGGGAGTAGTTATAAAGGCCAAAAAATTACAGAAATTTCTATTTTTATTTTTGATGGAAATACCATAGTTAACGAATTCACTTCATTAGTAAATCCAGAACAAGACATTCCTCCTTTTATTACCAATCTAACAGGCATTTCTAATGCTATGGTTAGGTATGCTCCAAAATTTCATGAAATAGCAAATAAAATTGAAGAAATTACTAGAGATACCATTTTTGTAGCTCATAATGTGAATTTTGACTACAATATTATTAAAGATGAGTTTAAAACTCTTGGGCAAACCTTCAAGCGAAAAAAACTGTGTACTGTTCGTTTATCAAGAAAAATTATACCTGGCTTACGTTCCTATAGTTTAGGTAACTTATGTGCAGCTTTAGAAATACCTATATTAGAAAGACATAGAGCAAAAGGAGATGCAGAAGCAACTGTTTTATTGTTTCAATTGTTATTAAACAAAGACGATAATTTTATTATTTCTGCCTTTTTAAATGGAAAATCTAAACAAGCTACATTGCCTCCATTATTGCCAAAAAACACTGTAGATAAATTACCAGATAAACCAGGAGTATACTATTTTTATAATGCTAAAAAAGAAGTGATATACATAGGTAAGGCAATAAAAATTAAGCAACGTGTAATCAGTCATTTTTACGATACCAAAAAGAAAGAACGAGAAATGTGCTTAGAAATAGCAGATATTTCTTTTGAGGAAACTGGTAGTGAACTTTTAGCATTACTATTAGAATCATCCAAAATAAAAAGCTTGTATCCTGCCTATAATCGCGCTCAAAAAAATAAAAGAGACACCTTTAGCTTATTTAGTTATGAAGATCAAAAAGAAGTTTTACATCTTGCCTACAATAAGAAAAAATTAATTACTAACGGTTATAAAGATTTTTATTCATTACAAGAATGTAGAGCATTTCTAGAACAACTTTGCAAAGATTTTAATCTTTGTCCAAAATATTGTCATTTACAAACTAATGTAAAACAGTGCAATCACCATCAATTAAATTCATGCAAGGGAATTTGCAATAATAAAGAGGCTATTACTACCTACAACAAACGAGTAAATAAGGCTTTAAATTCTATTGGATTAGAAGAGCATAATCTAGTTATTTTAGAAAGTGGTAGAACTGCTGATGAAACTGCATTTGTATTAGTTTTAAATGGTGTATACAAAGGTTTTGGATATCTACCTACCTCTAATTTACCATCTACAAAAAATCCAGAAGATTACTTATGGTTTATAAATCCTATGAAAGATAACAAAGAGGTTCAACAAATCTTAGCTAGTTATTTACAAAAGAAAAAAGAGCTGAAAACTCAGCCCTTCTCATTCTAATCTAACTGAGCTACCAAGTAACGACTTAAATCTGTAGATGTAACTATACCTTTTAATTGATTATCTTCTACTATTGGTAACGCATGAAATTCTTTCTCTACCAACATTTGGGCTACTTCTTTAATAGTAGCTGTTGGTGGCACCATAGTTACGTTTTTAGCCATTAGTTGTTTAATGGTAAACATTTCATAAACAAAAGCATCAATTTCATATTCTTGATTTGTAAAATCTGCAAAACTAATTCGCATTAAATCAGATAAACTTAGCATACCAACAATTTCTTTATTTTTTGTAACTGGAATATGTCTAATATTATGCTTTTTAAATAATTTCTCTGCAGTTTCTAATTTGTCGTTTACAGTTAAGGTTATTAAATCTGTGGTCATTATTTCTTGTACAGTGGCTCTATTTTTCATGACTTTCTTATTTTAAATTGATACTCAAATTTCTTAATATTAAACCTAAAAAAAGATGATTTATATCACCTAAAATGTATATAATATTATGTAAATCAATTTAATACTATTCTTTTAATAGCTTGATTTTAATTCGATTAAAGGAAATAGTATCTTTGTATGTAATTATGGAAAAATCTGAATACAAAATACACATTATAGGAGCTGGCGTTAGCGGTTTAATTGCTGCTCAAATTCTTGAAAATTTTGGTTACAAACCAACAATAATTGAGGCTACAGATAAGGTAGGTGGAAGAGTAAAATCTGATATTATTAATGGCTTTACTTTAGACCATGGTTTTCAAGTTCTGCTAGAAGCATATCCACTAGCAAAAAAGTATTTAGATTTTGAAAAACTAGAACTGCAAAAACTTTTACCAGGAGCTTTAATTTTTTCGAACAATAAAGCCCAAACTATTGGAGATGCTTTTCGTAATTTTTCTTTGTTATTGCCTACAGTTTTTTCTTCTATTGGTTCTTTAATAGATAAAATTAAGATTCTAAAGCTTAATAATTGTTTACAGAAAAAGAGTATCAAAGACATCTTTACTACTGAAGAAAAAACAACTTTACAATATTTAAAAGATTACGGATTTTCTGATACTATAATTAATTCTTTTTTTAAACCATTCTTTACTGGGATTTTTTTAGAAGACAAACTAGAAACTTCTAGTAGAATGTTTGAGTATGTTTATAAAATGTTTGGAGAAGGCTTAGCAGTATTACCAAAAAATGGAATTCAAGCTATACCTGATCAACTTAAAAATAAGCTAAATAACACTACATTTATTTTTAACTCGAAAGTAGCTGCTGTTAAAAACGACTCAATTGTATTAGAAAATGGCAACAATTTGGAAAGTCATTTTACAATAATAGCAACAGAAGCAAGCAATTTAATTAGCAACTTAAAAAACCAAGAAGTGGCTTGGAAAAGTTGCGATACTTTGTATTTCACTTCAGATTCTTCATCTTACCATAAAGCATTAATAGGTTTAATTGCAGAAGAAAAGGCATTAATAAACAACATTTTTTACCATACTTCGGTTAAAACCAACAATCCAGAAAAAAAACATTTGTTGTCTGTAACTGTGGTAAAAAAACATGAGTTAAACGAGAAAGAGTTAGTAGAAAAAGTAACCCAAGAATTAAACAAATATTGTTCTATCTCTAACCTTACCTTTTTAAAACGTTATACCATTAAAAAAGCACTGCCTAATCTAAATAATTTACAATACGAACTTTCCAGTACCGAAACCAAATTAAAATCTACCATCTTTTTAGCTGGTGATCAATTATTAAACGGTTCTTTAAATGCAGCTATGCTTTCTGGAGAAAGAGCTGCACTTGGTGTTATAAAAACGTTAGAAGACGGTTTAATTGTAGACGAATTAACTTCCGAATATTCTTAAATTACCTAAACCGAAGCAATAATTTTTTGAATTTTTTCTCTAGTTAAAGGCTTGTTTAAAAAGTCATTTACATATTTTAACGCTGCAGCTTTTTTTCTATCATTTGGATCTAAAGAAGTGGTAAGCATTACAACAATTTTACTTACCTCTTTTTCTTCAGTCATTTTTGCGTAAGCTTCTAAAAACTCCCAGCCATCCATTCCTGGCATATTAATGTCTAAGAAAATCATTTCTGGATGTTGGTGCCCTTTACTAATACTTTCTTCTATAAATTCTAAAGCCTCCTCAGCACTTTGTATACACACAACATTCTTTGCAACTCCTTCTTTTTCTATGAGAAACTTATTTAAGAAATTTGTTGCAGGATCATCATCTATTAATAATATGGTATCTAAATTTTTCATGTATCTAAAATTGGTATTGTAAAGTAAAATATACTTCCTTTATTTAATTCTGATTTTACCCAAATATCTCCATCGTGTAAAGCTACAATTTTTTGACAATGCGCCAAACCAATACCTGTACCATCATAGTCTTCTTTTAAATGAAGACGCTTAAAAATAGAAAAAATCTTTTCTTGATGTTCTTTTCTAATTCCAATACCATTGTCTTCTACAGAAAACTTCCACAGGTTATCTTGTTGGGTAGCATTTATTTTAATAATTGGGTGTACATTTTGTCTAGAAAACTTTATTCCGTTTGAAATAAGATTTTCTAATAATATTTTGATAGAAACAGGGAATACGTTAATTTTTGGCAAATTTCCAACAACAACTTTTGCGTTATGTTTCTTAATTTTTGGCTTAAGATCTAGAACGATATCTTCTAACAAGTCGTTAAAATCAACCAGATCTAATTCATCACTTTTTCCTATTAGTGAGTAATCTAATAAGTTTTTAATAAGATTACTCATTCTTAAAGTTGCATCGTCTATAAATTTAAAAATTTGGTTTACATCCTCATTTTTATCTGTAAAATATTCTGTTTTTAAAATTTCATTAAAACTACCTATAGTTCTAAGCGGTTCTTGCAAATCGTGAGAAGTGATGTAAGTAAACTGTTCTAACTCGTAGTTTTTGTTCCTTAGTTTTTTTACATAAGAAGACTCTAGCATTTCTTCAAACTGTTTTTTCTCAGTAATATCAAACTTTATAGAGATGTATTCAACTTCCTTGCTCCCTTTATCGCGAATAGGAACAATTGCTGTATTTGTCCAAGCAGTTTCATTTTGATTGACTTTATTTTTAATCTCGCCAATCCAAACTTTTCCAGAAGTTAAAGTTTTCCAAATTTCATTAAAAAAAGAATCGTCATGTTCTTCTGACCTAATAATAGCATTGGTTTTACCATAAATTTCTTTTCGCTTAAGACCTGTAAAATTGCAAAAGTTATCGTTTACTTTTTTAAACCTAAAATCTTTATCTACTAAAGCTACAATTGCAATTTCGTCTAAAGCAGCTTTAAATAAAGAAAGCTCCTTATTATTACTTCGTAATTTTTTTTCTGCATCTCTTCTTAGTGCAACAGCTCCATTTATATTATTAGAAGTAAAATATAAGGTAATAAACCCTGTTAGCATTAAACCAACCGTATAAAGTATAATTCCAAATCCGGAACTTATTAATTCTTTATCTAAAACTGTTAGTACAATATACCCAATTGCAAAAGGTATTAATGTAACAAAAGGAATAGATGCTCTTAAAAACTTGCTACCATAATTATTACTCATTAAGTTATTCTTAAAGCCAATATTGGGGAAATTTAAGAGCAATAAATATGTTAAAATAAGGAAAGAAGCAGAAGCTTGTATAGACATTGTTTCTACTTGCCCTATTTTGCTTGGCAAAACAGTTTGTAATAAAGAAGATACAATATTAATAGTAGCAATAACAGGTAAAAAAAAGTACAAATACTGCACAGCCTTAACAATCTTTTTATTACAAAAGGTGATTGCAAAAACTGCAATGGTAAAAATTATAAAACTAATAGAAGTTATAATAGACATGTTAGAAGATTGTGTGTTATCTTCTATATTTTCTACAATAATGCTATTTAAAATACCTTGGTTGCTATTTAAATAGTAATAAAGGGTAATAGAACTAAAAAGGAAAATAAATACGGTAAGGATTCCAACTATAGGTTTATAAAACCGTCTCTTTTTATGTAAAACAAAAACTACTAATACAGAGAGTAAAAGTAAAAATGCTGTATTAAAAGATATTTGAATATTTTTTAGATAAAAGACAAAAAAATCTATTCCTGTTGCCCTGTAAAGTAGTACAAATGCGCTTGCAAAAAAGACATATAATGTCAGAAATAAATTTATACGTCTTGCTGTTAAAAACTTCACTTTGGGGGTTAAATGTTTGTTATTGGTTGGATGAAATTACTGCTAGAATTCTTTTAAACTCTACTTCACTTTCTTTAAAATTGGTTTGTACAAACGAAGCTAAGGGCTTTATTTGTGAAAAACTTTCTTTATTTGTTGCTAACTCTTCTATTTGTTCTATATGCGTATTACATTGTAAACCCATCATATTAAATGTAGACTTTAAAAAATGAGCTATAGTCTTAGTTTTTTCGTAGTCTTCTTTAGATACTGCAGCTTCTAATTCGGCAACCTTATCTCCTGTTTGCATGATAAACACTTGTATCATTTGTGCATATGCACTTAAATCTTCACCAAACAAATCATTTAGATAACTTAAATCTACAACATTACTTTCTATTTTTACATTATTATTCATTTTGGTTAATTAAGGGATATTATTGCAGATTGGTTTTTATTTGAACAAATATAAACAAGATTAAATAAATTGAATTGAAAAATGTGATAATGAGAATTTACTATAATATGTTTTTTGTTACTTTTAGTACATCTACATTTTTAGATTTTTTAACTTGATGTTCAAAATTAGATGTTAATTTTGAAAAATCTTAACTATTTTTTTCTAAATTTAGATAGTAATCCCCCAGATATGTCAGAATTTACAGATAGACGGATTCAGCTTGTTTTTACACTATCTTTAGTTAGTGCTGTATTTGCTATTATTTTTTTTATTGTAGGGCTTGGTTTTAATTTAAACAAACTTGGTTTTGTTCATTTAGCAACAGGCACACTGCTTGCTTTAAATGCCTTTATTGTTAAAAAAGGGTACCTAAACTTTTCTAGAATTGCTTATTTTATCGTTTTTAACCTTGGTGTTTTTTTAACTGCATTATCTTTTGGTAAAGAAGCTAGTGTAGAGTTTTTCCTAATTTTTTCTTTAGCTGTACCTTTTTTTATTTTTTCATTTAATTATGAAAGAAAGAAAATACTATCTTTTGTTTTTTTTGCACTTATCCTTTGGATTATATTGTATGCCACTGATTTTAATTTATTTAATTTAAAGAAAATAGATGTAGAAATTGCATCCACTTATTTTTATCCATTATCAATTATATTTTCGATACTACTAGTTAGTTTAATTTTGCAATATTTCTCGTTTTTAAATGGCACACATTATGCCAATGCTTATCTACGAAAAAAACAAGCAATAGAAGCTTCTGAAGCAAAATCAAAATTTTTAAGTATGATGAGTCATGAAGTTAGAACTCCTTTAAATGCCATTGTAGGTTTATCTCACATACTTTATGAAAACGACCCAAGAAAAGATCAAAAAGAAAATATAGAAGCATTAAATATCTCTGGAAAATTACTGATGGGGTTGTTAACTAATGTATTAGATTTTAGTAAAATGCAATCTACAAAAATAGAGCTAGATAATATTTCTACAGACATGTATGCTGCAGTTAAACAAATCAAAAAAATACACCAAGTAAACTGTGACGAAAAAGGGATTGAGTTTAAGATGCTAATAGACAGCAAAATACCTACTGTCATTTTAGACATTGTGCGTTTTAATCAAATTTTAAATAACTTAATACGAAATGCAATTAAATTTACTTCTAAAGGTTCTGTTAGTTTACGAATAAAAAAAGGTACCGAAACGCAAAATAAAGTAAACGTAATTGTAGAGGTTTTAGATACAGGAATAGGTATTCCTGAAAATAAAATGCAAGAAATATGGGAGCCATTTTCTCAAGCATCAAACTCAACAACAAGAGTTTATGGAGGTACAGGCCTTGGGTTACCAATCGTAAAAAGCATTGTAGAAGCTATGGGATCCAAAATTTACGTGAAAAGTAAGGTTGGTAAAGGAAGTAGGTTTTATTTTAAACTATCTTTAAATAAAGTAAAAGAAATAGCTGTACAAAAAGAAAAAAACAAGAACAGCTATTCTTTTGAAAATAAAGAAGCGCTTTTAGTAGACGATAACCTTATTAACATAATGGTTGGTAAACAATTATTAGAAAAAGAGCACTTAAAAGTTACTATTGCTACTGGTGGTGAAGATGCTGTGCTAAAAGCAAAAGCACAAAATTTTGATATAATTCTTATGGATTTACAAATGCCTGATATGGATGGTTATTCGGCGTCTAAAAGTATAAGAGAATTTAATACAAAAACACCAATATTGGCATTGTCTGGAGAAGTATTTAGCGAGGTAAAAGATAAAATTGCAGACTCTGGAATGAATGGTTTTATTCTAAAGCCTTTTGATCCAGTAAAGTTTTTAGAACAGATAGATGAAGTAATAAAAAAGAATTCTTAACAAATTATAAATGAATACATTTTCTGAAAGAAGAATAAAACTAGTATATAACACAATACTTTTAAGCATTATTTATGTATTGTTATGCTTAGTACTTTCTCATTTATTAGAGTTAAAATTTTTACGAAATACAATTTTAATTTCTTTAATTATATATCCTATTCTAGCATATTACAGTAAAAAAGGAAAACTTTCACTAATAAGGCCTATTTATCTAATTTTATCAAATTTAATATTAACTATCTTTTGTTTTCAAGCAGGTAAATATGGTAGCGTAGAATTCATGTTAATGATTACGGTAGGTATCCCATTTTTTATTTTTTCTTACAGAAGAGAAAAAATAAATCTTATTTTATTTAGTAGTTTGCCCTTTGTTGCTTGGTTTTTTGTGTTTTTTTATGACTTTAACTTATTGGATATCTATCAACTAGATTCCGATAGAGCTTACGAAATTATCTATCCGTTCTCTACATTAAGCACAATCTTATTAGTGCTTTTGCTATTAACTTATTATTTTAAGCTTAACACACGTTATGCAGAAAATGTTTTTACAGAGAGAAATACTGCTTTAGAAGAATCTAATTTAAAATCAGAATTTTTAAGTACAATGAGTCATGAAATTAGAACACCACTAAATGCAATTGTGGGTCTATCTCATATTCTGGCTAGTAATAACCCAAGAGAAGATCAAAAAGAAAATATTAATGCTTTAAATTATTCTGGAAAATTATTAATGAACTTGTTGAACAATGTTTTAGATTTTAGCAAACTAAAATCGTCTAACATAACCTTAGAAAATGTTGCTACCGATTTAAATGAAGCTATTAAACAAATAAAAAAAGTTCATGAAGGTTCTTGTTTGAGAAAAGGTATTTATATGAATTTAGAGGTTGATGATGATCTACCAACGGTATTGGTAGATATCGTTAGATTTAACCAAATCATTAATAACCTGGTAAGTAATGCAATAAAGTTTACAGAAAAAGGTGGGGTTACCTTAAGAATTACCAAACAAAAAGAAAACGAGACAGAAGTAACAATTTTAACAGAAGTAATTGATTCTGGTATTGGAATCCCTAAAGATAAACATGAGAGTATTTGGGAAGATTTTAGTCAGGCTTCATCTTCTACCAATTCTAATTATGGAGGAACTGGTTTAGGATTGCCTATTGTTAAAAGTATTGTAAATGCCATGGGTTCTGATATTTATATCAAAAGCCAAAAAGATAAAGGTAGTACTTTCTATTTCGAAGCAACTTTTACCAAAACCTCTCAAAACCAACGTAAACTTAAACAAAACTCTAATGAAGATGACTTAACTAACGTAAAAATTCTACTAGTAGAAGATAATAAATATAACGTAATGGTTGGTCAACAAATCTTAGAGAATAAGAATGCAATAGTTGAGGTAGCAAATAACGGTATAGAAGCCATTGAATGTGTTAAAAAAAATTCATACGATATTGTTTTAATGGATATTCAGATGCCTTTAATGGATGGTTATGAAGCCAGCATTAAAATAAAAGACCTAAACAAAGAACTACCCATTTTAGCACTAACTGCTTCTATTTTTTGGGAAAACGAAAAAATAAGAATAAAAAACTGTTTTAATGGCCATATCATGAAACCATTTAATCCCGAAGAACTTTTTTATCAAATACATCTAAACTTAAAAAAACAGTTGTAGCTGAAAAAACAAAAAGCCCATATTCATAGTATGAGCTTTTGTTGTGACCCCAGCAGGATTCAAACCTGCAACCCTCAGAGCCGAAATCTGATATTCTATTCAGTTGAACTATGGGGCCAAAGAATATGTTTTTAAAAAGTAAATTAATTCATCAAGTGTTTTTTAACAAATGTAGATATCGTTTTTCCATCTGCTTTACCAGCTAAATCTTTAGATAAAACTCCCATTACTTTTCCCATATCTTGCATGCCAGACGCTCCTAATTTTGAAATTGTTTCTTTTACTATAGATTCTATTTCCGCTTCTGAAAGAGCTTCAGGCAAAAACTGTTCTAATATTGCAATTTCTGCTAATTCTGGTTCTGCCAGATCTTGCCTTCCTTGTTGGATGTAAACTTCTGCACTATCTTTTCTTTGCTTTACTTGTTTTTGTATAATTTTAACTTCTTGCTCTTGGGTAAGCTCTTCAGACGCACCACTTTCTGTTTTTGCTAATAAAAATGCAGATTTCACAGCACGTAAAGCTTGTAAAGCAACAGTATCTTTTGCTTTCATGGCTTCTTTCATTTTTACCATTACTTCATTTTGCAAACTCATAATATAATTATTTTTATTGTTTTAGGTATAAATATTTTTTGTTGTAATCGATAAAAGCTTTACCTTTTTGTAGTATGTCTGCGCCAATAATACCATGTACTTCCTTAGCATTATGTTGTTGTAGTGCTGTATTTACATGTGTTAAGTCAAATAAAACCAAATTACATTTTTTTGTAATCCACTTAGAAACTTTTAACCTATTATTTTCAGATTGTTTGGTTTCCATGTCTATTGCACCTGCACCTGCAGCTTTGGTTTCACTTTCTTTAGCTTCTAGTTTAAAGTATTCTATACTATCTAAGCCAACACAAGAATTAGATGCTCCTGTGTCTAGTATAAAATTACCTTTTACGCCATTTATTTTAGCCTTGAGCTGCAAATGGTTTGTTGCAATCTTTTTTAGTTTTATTTTTATGAATCCTTTTTTTTTAAGAATCTTATCTATTTCTTTCATTTGTTAATTTATGACGTAAAAATACAATATAAAATTACGGAATAAAATGCCTTATGAATTATTTAAGATTATTCTATATAATGTTAAAATAAAAACTGATGTCTTAAATCTTAGGAATATTTGCTAATTTAGGAATATTAAAATGAAGAGAAGATGACTACGAAACGATTAGAAAATGCATTGGTAAAACTTTATAACGCATTTCATAACAACAAACTGAATCCAGAAGACTGTACTGCTTGTGCTGTAGGAAATATCTTAGACAACCACGATAGCTGGAAACATCTTTCTAATGCGCATGGTTCACTTGAATTAAATTATGTAGGAAGAGTACATCAAAATCTAGGAAGAACTTTTAATGGGTATACGCCATTAGAAATACTTAACATAGAAAAAGTATTTTTAGAAGCCTGTGGATTTAAAACCCCTTTGTGTCACTACAATTCAAAACCTGCAAACCCTACTGATAAGGAAGTACTTTTTAATGGTCTTTGTGCAGTTGTAGAACTACTTTGTAAATATGACAACGTTCCAAATGTAATGGATTATTCAAGAATATTTGAGTACGAAGACGATTATCCAGTTTACAAACTAGAAGCCATTCTCTAAAAATATATTACATAAAAAAACCAGCATTTTTAAGTGCTGGTTTTTTTTTAGATTCTATCCTCCAAAATCGTCGAATCTAATATTCTCATCTGGGATACCGAAATCCTCTCCCATTTTCTGAACAGCCTTGTTCATTAAAGGTGGGCCACAGAAATATAATTCTATATCTTCTGGTGAATCGTGGTGGTTTAAGTAGTTATCAATTACACAATTGTGAATAAATCCAACAAAACCATCACCTTCGCCGTCAATTCCATCTTTTACTTTCCAGTTGTCTTCTTCTAAAGGCTCAGATAGCGCCATGTAAAATTTAAAGTTTGGAAATTCATTTTCTAAAGATTTAAAATGATCTATATAAAATAATTCTCTCTTAGAACGACCTCCATACCAATAGGTAACTTTTCTTCCCGTTTTTAAGGTTTTGAATAAGTGATATAAGTGCGAACGCATTGGCGCCATTCCTGCACCACCACCTACATATAACATTTCTGCATCTGATTCATTGATAAAGAACTCTCCATAAGGGCCAGAAATTACACACTTATCCCCTTTCTTTAAATTAAAAATATAAGAAGAAGCTACACCTGGATTAACATCCATCCAACCATTTTTAGCTCTGTCCCATGGTGGAGTAGCAATACGAACATTAAGCATAATTTCTCTTCCTTCTGCTGGATAAGAAGCCATTGAATATGCTCTTTCTACTGTTTCATCATTTTTCATCACTAAAGGCCATAACCCAAATTTATCCCATTCTGCTTGAAACTTATCAGGAGTATCATGCTCTTCAGGGTGTGCTGTGATATCCATATCTGAATATTTCACTTCACATGGTGGAATTTCAATTTGTATATATCCTCCTGCTTTGTAGTTCATATCTTCTGGAATCTCTACTACGAATTCTTTGATAAATGAAGCAACGTTGTAATTACGAACAACAACTGCATCCCATTTCTTTATACCAAAAACTTCTTCAGGAATAGTAATGTTCATGTCTTGTTTTACCTTAACCTGACATGCTAATCTTGCACCTGCTTTTAATTCTTTTTTTGTAAAGTGAGGTACCTCAGTTGGTAAAGCCTCACCTCCACCATCTAAAACGTGGCATTCGCATTGTATACAAGATCCTCCACCACCACATGCAGATGGTAAGAAGATTTTTTGATTACCTAATGTGGTAAGCAAAGTGTCTCCAGAACCCACTTCTATCTTCTTTTCTCCGTTTATTGTAATGGTAACTGGACCAGATGGAGATAGTTTTTGTTTGATAAACAACAATAGGGAAACTAACAATAATGTTAGAAATAAAAATGCCGCTACTGTTGCAATAATTGTACCTGTAGTGCCTGCTGCTAAAATCATTCTAGTACTGTTTTATGTTTTGATTTTCTGCTATTTTCTTAGCAGTTTCTTCTTTTTTATCCTTTTCTATCTTAGCTTCAACTTCTGGTGCTTTTTCTTTAGCACCTTCATCTCCACCAGTTAACATACCTCCAAAGCTCATAAAGCCGATTGCCATTAAACCAGTAATAATAAAAGTTATTCCTAAACCTCTTAAAGCTGGAGGCACTGCAGAATATCTAATTTTTTCACGTATAGCTGCTATGGCTAATATTGCTAAGAACCATCCAATTCCTGAACCAACACCATAAGTAACAGCTAATCCAAATGAAGGAATTTCTCTCGATTGCATAAATAAACTACCACCTAAGATTGCACAGTTTACCGCAATTAGTGGTAAGAATATACCTAAGGAGTTATATAAAGAAGGAGAAAATTTCTCCACAATAATTTCTACCAATTGTACCATGGTTGCAATAGTTGCAATAAACATGATAAAAGATAGGAAACTAAGATCGTAATCTGCAAATTCAGGGCCTAACCATGCTAGAGCTCCTTCTTGTAAAATATATTGATCTAACAACCAGTTTAATGGAACAGTAACTGTTAATACAAAAATTACAGCTGCTCCCATACCAACTGAAGTAGATACTTTTTTAGAAATTGCAAGGTAAGAACACATTCCTAAGAATGTTGCAAATACCATGTTATCTATAAAAATCGATTTAAAAAATAATTCAATGTGTTCCATGATATTTATGCTTCTTCAATTAATGCTTTATTTCTTGATCTTTGTACCCAAATAATAATACCTACAACAATTAATGCCATTGGTGACAATAACATAAATCCGTTATTTTCATATCCTAAAGCGTACAAACCTGTTTTTTCTATTGGGTCTCCTAAAACTTTAATTCCTAGTAAAGTACCAGAACCTAATAATTCTCTAAAGAAACCTACAATTATTAAAATTACACCGTAACCAAAAGCATTTCCTATACCATCTAAGAATGCTCTTTTTGGTCCGTTACCTAAAGCAAAAGCTTCAAAACGTCCCATAATTATACAGTTTGTAATTATTAAACCAACGAATACCGATAAAGTTTTACTTAGCTCGTATGCAAAAGCCTTTAGCACTAAATCTACTATAATTACTAGAGATGCAACAACGATTAGTTGTACAATAATTCTAATTTTAGATGGTATAATATTTCTCATAAGAGAAATAACTACATTTCCAACACCCATTACAAAAAGAACGGATAAAGACATTACAATAGATGCCTTTAACTCTGCTGTAATTGCTAAAGCAGAACATATACCTAATACCTGAATGGTAATTGGATTATTATCGAATAATGGATCTTTTATTAGCGCTGCGTCTTTCTTTGATAAAATTCCCATAAGTTAGTTTTTTAGTGATTTAAAATAAGGTACATATAGTGCTAAATCTCCTTTAATCATTGCAGAGACACCATCACCTGTAATTGTAGAACCAGCAATGGCATCTACTTCGTAGTCTGTTTTATCTTGATTTTTAGGATCGTTGTTTCCTTTGGCTACAGTAATTCCTTTGAATTCACCTGAATCTGTTAATAGGTGCTCTCCCTTAAAATCATCCATAAAAAAACGTTCTTTAATATTTGCTCCTAAACCTGGTGTTTCTCCTTTATGATCAAAATATGCACCTTGTACAACCATGTTTTCATCTAAAGCTATATAACCCCAAATTGCATCCCAAAGTCCTTTTCCTCTAATTGGAGCCACATAAAATTTTTGGCCATTCTTTTCTCCTATAAATAAAGGCAACCTTCTTGTGCCTCCGTTTTTTGCTTTGTCTTTTTCTTTTTTTATGTCAATTAAATAAGCATTTTCATCTTCTATAATTTTATCTCCATCTATTACAATTTGCTTGGTGATAAATTCAGAAAACTTTTCTGCTGCAACATCTGTAGAGACAAAGTTTGCACTTGTGTCATCATTTTCGTTAACGCCCATTGCATATAGAATGTTTTGCTGTTTTTCTATACGTTCGTTCTCTTTAATATTTGGTTTTAAAGAAGAAGCCATGAAAGCTAATAACGAACCAACAACCAAAACCATAACAATGGCAAAACCTATGGTATAAACATTACCTTCTGTTTTCTTACTCATAACTTATGCGGTTTTTAATTTAGCACGTTTTAATCTTTTCTTCACATTACCTTGTACTACGTAGTGATCGATTGTTGGTGCAAATACATTCATTAATAAAATTGCTAGGAAAACTCCTTCTGGGTATGCAGGATTAAATACACGAATCATAATTGAGATAAACCCGATTAAGAATCCGTAAATCCATTTCCCCTTATTTGTTTGCGAAGCTGTAACTGGGTCTGTTGCCATATATACTGCACCAAATGCTAATCCTCCAATCATTAAGTGTTCCCACCATGCAGCACTCATTAAGCCATAAAATTTACTAGATTCTGTTATGATGTCTGCATTAACAATTCCGTTAAATATTAATCCCATAGCAGCTGCACCTACAAAGGTAGAGATAATAATCCTCCAGCTTCCTATTTTGGTAAAGATTAAAAATGCAGCACCTAATAAGATTAAAAAAGTGGACGTTTCACCAACAGAACCAGGAATAAAGCCAAAGAATTTATCCCAAGTTGAATAAACCACTTCTTGATTTTGTGCATAGCTACCCAAAATAGTTTCTCCTGATATAGCATCTGCTGTTCCTGCTCTTTCTACAGCATCATACACCCAAACTTTATCTCCAGACATCCAAGTTGGATATGCAAAGAATAAGAATGCTCTAATTGTTAGTGCTGGATTCAAAATATTCATTCCTGTACCTCCAAAAACTTCTTTTCCGATTACAACTCCAAAAATAACTGCTACTGCTAACATCCATAATGGTGTATCTACAGGAACTATTAAAGGCACTAACATCCCTGTAACAAGATATCCTTCTTCTACTTCATGCCCTTTTATTACTGCAAAAATAAATTCTACTAATAAACCAACAGCGTAAGAAACTACTACTAATGGAAGTACTTTTATAATACCGATCCATAAGTTATCAAAATTCCAAAAATTACTAGAGAAGAAATTTCCTGCAACAGCTTCTACTTCTCCAGTAGCTAAATAATGCTGGTAACCAGCGTTAAACATAGAAAACAATAAAATAGGAAGTAATGCAATGATTACTGTATTCATTGTACGTTTTAAATCGTCTGCTGCCTTAACGTGAGTTCCGTTGTGTGTAACTTCGTTAGGCGTGTATAAGAACGTATGGAATGCATTGAATGCAGGAGCCATTTTTGTTCCTTTATACTTTTCTTTTAAATTGTGTAAGTTCTGTTTTAATCCCATAATTACGCTAATTCTTCTCTCATTAAATCTAAACCTTCACGAATAATTTTTTGATGTGGCTGTTTAGACACACAAATAAATTCTGTTATCGCAAAATCTTCTGGAGCTACTTCATAGCCACCTAAATTTTCCATTTCATCCAAATCTTTATACATAAATGCTTTTAAAAGTTGCATTGGATAAATGTCTAATGGAAAAACATCTTCATACGATCCTGTAATAACAAAGGCTCTGTGCTCTCCATTAGTATTTGTATCTAAATCGTACTTTTTCTTTGGATTTAACCATGAAAAAGTTAACGCTCTTGATGCTGAAATCTTATCAAAAACTGGCTTGTTCCATCCAAAGAATTCATAATCATCTCCTTCTGGTATAGCTGTTATTTGATTGTCGTAAAATGACAAATAACCATCTTCCCCTACATTATTTCCTGTTAGTACATCACCACTTATAATTCTAGCATTTTCAGATTTCAAGTTTTCTTTTACTAAATCAGAAATACTTGCACCAGCAATTGCAGTAACGTATTTTGTTTCTTTAAATTGAGATCCTGTTAAAGCAATTGTTCTAGTAATATTTAACTTTCCTGTTAAAAACAATTCCCCAATTACAAGTAAGTCTGTAGGTTTTACAACCCATACTACTTCTCCTTTATTGATAGGATCAATTTTTGCAATTTGTGTTCCTACATTTCCTGAAGGATGTGGTCCTGAAACCTTATGTAATTCAACCCCTTCTAAAGAAGCTAGTGGTGAATTTGAATTTTTACCAACAGAAACATGCACTTTACCTTCTGTAAGTTTTGCAATTGCATCAATGGCAGTTTGCAACTCTTTTTCTCTACCTGCAAGTGTATAATCTAAATCTGCAGCTAAAGGAGCTGATGCATAAGCAGAAACAAAAATAGCTTTTGGTGCTTGATTTGGATTAGCTACAACATCAAATGGGCGTTGCTTTATAAACGGCCAACATCCAGAGGCAAACAAATGACTTTTAATAGCATCAGTAGTCATTTCATTTGGACTTTTAGATCCAAAATCTACATAATCTTGCTTCCCATCTGCGGCAATTTTAATGGTTAAAACTTTTCTTCTCGCTCCACGTTCTATTTCAACAATCTTACCAGAAACTGGACTAGGAAACAAAATTCTTTCATCTTTTTTGTCGTGAAAGAGTGCTTCTCCTGCTTTTAAAACAGCGCCTTCTTTTGCTAATAATTTTGGTGTAATTCCGTGGAAATCGTCTGGCTTTATTGCATAACTACTACTCATGTTAATAGCAGTAGTACTCTTTTCTGCTTCGCCAATAAGCTTAATATCTAAGCCCTTTTTAATACGAATGTCTTTTGACATAGTAATTGGAATTGTTAGTTATCTAAAATTGGTGCAAAAATACGGCATTTAAGGATTATTTTAAAGACAAAAAGAATGATAAATTTGTTAAAAATTCTTATTTATAACCATTCTAAATTGTGTAAATAACTGTTAATGTGATTTTTACAATTTTGGCTTCAATCTTGCTAGTCTTTTCTAAGAGAATATTAAATTTGTTTTATGAAGTTTACTTTTACAACCTTATTAATTCTATTTTTTTGGACCAACTGTTTTGCACAAGACATTAAATCTATACAATTAAGATCTTTAGAAGAAAATAATTTTTCTGCAATTGTTCCTTTAGGTACTACTTTAGAATTATCTTTTGATGATTTAGAAGCAGATGCAAAAGATTATCGATATAAGATAGAACACATGGATCATAAGTGGGAAAAGAGCCGTTTGTTATCTAGTCAGTTTATAGATGGTTTTGACCAAATGCTAATTAATGATGTGGTAAATTCTTTTAACACTTTTCAAAGTTATAGTCATTATAAAGTACGTATCCCAAACAGAAATACTGTAATTACTAAAAGTGGCAACTACTTGATTTCTGTACTCGATGATTATGACAATGTAGTCTTTACAAGACGTTTTGTTTATTATGAAAACATAACCACAGTAGCTGTACATGTTTCTAGAAGTAGAGAGGCTAGCACTCTTAACTCTAAACAAACAGTAGAATTTCGGGTAAGTCATCCTAATTTAAGAATTAACAATCCATCACAAGAAGTAAATGTAGTTATCCTTCAAAATGACAATTGGAACAACACCATAGAAAATTTAGAACCAACTTTTTTTAAGCCTAACCAATTACAATATACGTACAATACAAAAACAAACTTTTGGGCAGGAAACGAATTTTTAAATTTTGATACAAAGTTTATACGAAATAGGAGTTTAAATGTGCTACGAATAGAAAGAAAAGACCTATTTCATCTATACTTATATCCTTTCCAATTTAAAGAATATAGAGGCTACACTTTTAATCCAGATATAAATGGCCATTTTGTAATTAGAACTTTAGAGGGTAACGATAGTAACTCTGAAGCAGATTATGCAATGATGCACTTTAAACTTAACAATGCAGCAAATTTTAGCAACAAAGAAGTATATGTTTATGGGGGATTCAACAATTTTGAATTGAATGAAGAAAACAAAATGCTTTACAATGATAAAACCGAAAGTTTTTCTGCAAATTTTCTTTTAAAACAAGGGTTTTACAATTATACTTTTGCCATTAAAAAAGAAGATGGAACGATAGACGCTAATAGCATAAATGGGTCTTTTTTTCAAACAGAAAACGAGTATAAAGTTCTAGTATATTTTAAAGCTTTAGGTGCCCTTTTTGATAGAGTTGTAGGTGTTGGCACTGCATCCTTTAATACAGATAGATAATCTCATAATTTACATTTGCTATTTTTTTTAAAATCATATACATTTACTGAGTATGATTGAATTAGAAACAAAAGGTGTAAAAATCTCCGTTAAAACGAAATTTAAGGGCACAAATTACAGAGGTAAAAAATTATATCATTTTTTTACTTACAACATTGCTATTAAAAATAATTCGAATAATACAATACAATTAACGCATCGCCATTGGGAAATTTTCGATTCTTTAAATACTAAAGAAATAATAAATGGCGAAGGTGTTGTAGGGCAAACACCTATATTAGCACCAGAAGAAGAGTACTCTTACATTTCTGGATGCTATTTAGAATCTGGCATAGGTTCTATGAATGGCTTTTATGTAATGAATAATCTAGAAACTTTAGAAAGATTTAAAGTTTATGTTCCAAAGTTTCCACTTATAGCTCCTGTCTTATCAAACTA
The DNA here is from genome assembly GCA_964477255.1 of uncultured Polaribacter sp. Lineage (GTDB taxonomy): Bacteria > Bacteroidota > Bacteroidia > Flavobacteriales > Flavobacteriaceae > Polaribacter. The sequence continues at coordinate 29,331 of CAYZDK010000018.1, read as the reverse complement.
AAAAGAAAAAAAACGAAAGGTGTAAAAATATTTGAACCTGAGTGTTTAAATTGTGGGCATCCATTTACTGGGCATGAGAACTTTTGCCCTAACTGCGGACAAGCAAACAAAGGAAAACGAATAACCTTTAAGAACTTTATCGATGAAGTTTTTCTTAACGGTTTTTTAAATTTTGATGCTAAGTTTTGGACCACAATCATTCCGCTTCTAATAAGTCCTGGTAAAGTTTCTAAAGATTATATTGAAGGTAAAAGGCAGCGTTTTTCGAATCCTTTTCGCTTTTACCTAACAGTTTCTATTATCTTTTTTTTAATTATTGGTTTATCTAAAACTATAGACAAATACAAAACTTTAAATGATGGTGATTCTAATTCTCAAAGTGTAGATTTTACAGAAGCAATTGAAAAAGACACAGATGAATTCAAAAAATCAACAAAAAAATTAACGCCAGAACAAATAGACTCTATAAGTAAAGTTGTGGATGAAGGATTGAAGAATTCATTTATTCCTAAAGTGGCTAGAGATAAAATTTTAGAAGAAGTTAAGAAAGAAGCAAACGATACTATAAAAAAGAAAAACAAAAAGAACGTTAATGTTGATTTTGGAGAAACAAGGCTTACTACATTTGCAGAATATCAAAAAAAATACCCCAATTCTAGAATTGATAATGCATTAGATTCGTTAGGTTTTGAAAAGAATTTTACGAATCGTTTTTTATACACAAAGGCTGTTAATGCAAACAAACTCATTAACAATTCCGATAGTAGAGAAGAATTTATTAGTCAACTTTTATCTATAGGATCTATTGCACTGTTTGTTTTCTTGCCGTTTTTTACACTTTTCTTAAAGTTTTACTACATACGAAGAAAATACACCTATATAGAACATCTAATTTTTGTATTTCATGTACAAACTGTTTTCTTTATGTTGTTTTCTATTTATTACCTACTAGAGATTGCAGGGTTCTCTCCTTTTTTAGGTCTATTTATTTGTTTATTTCTTCTTTATTTATATTTAGCAATGAAAAAGTTTTACCAGCAAAGCTATATTAAAACTGCAGCAAAATTTTTTCTACTTAATTTTAGCTACATGCTAGTTGGCTTTTTTGGGTTCATGCTAGTTACTCTTATATCATTTGCGCTTTACTAATACTATTAGATAGGTAATCATAATAGATAAAATCTATATTCTCTTCACTCTTTTCAATTTGTGATGTACTTACCGTTTCTACTAAAAAGCGTTTCATTTTTATAGAGTTTTCTGCACTTCCTAAGTGTTCATTTTGATGGAATTTTAAAATATCTTCACTTGTAAAGTTATTTTTAGCAATCCAATTCTTAAACCACTTATTCCTTTTGGTTTTCATTTTAGTATTATATAAAGGTGATGAAGACCAAATTTTTGGTTCTTTTGGCAAAGTCTTTATAAATTTGGTACTTCCATTCCAAACAAGTTCTCTAGCAACAAAATCTGCCTTCCAATCTAAAACTATCAAAGTAAATGGTTCAATATTTTCAAAATCATTTTCTGTTAGATATTTGTCTAAATCTTTTATTTTTAACGTGTTTTTTACCACTATACCTCTACTCATTTTATAAGGTGGCTTTCTTATATGGTTTTCAAAAGCACCATTCAATAAACAAACCAACCTTGTTTTATTAGAAACTCCTATCCATGTTCCCCCAGCCTTTTTATCTTTTGGGCAATACAATGCAACACCATCTTCTAAATAATGTTCTGGTTTTAAAGTTTTCCTTAAAGGAGTTTCATCTCTATTAGAAGTAAATATGAAGTTATTATTGGGCAATGGAAGATAGGTTACAGTACACATAAACAAACGTTAAATGGATGGCAAGTTACGAAAACGTTTGATTTAAAAATTGTACATTTGGTTTCCGAAAAATAGAAGTATAAATATTAAAAACACAAACAATGGATAGAGGATTTTTTAAGGTTCCAAAAGCAGTGAATGAGCCTGTTAAAAGTTATGCTCCTGGATCTCCAGAAAGAGAAGAACTACTAAATACATACAAGCAAATGTTTGCTAGTCATGTAGATATACCAATGTATATAAATGGTAAAGAAATTAGAACTAATACTACCAGAACTATTTCACCACCTCACGATCATAAACATGTTGTAGGTCAATACCATTTAGCAGAAAAATCTAACATAGACGATGCTATTGCTACCGCTTTAGAAGCTAGAGAAGCTTGGTCTAGAGTTAGCTGGATGGAAAGAGCCTCTATTTTTCTTAAAGCTGCAGAACTATTAGCGGGACCATATAGAGCTAAAATGAACGCTGCAACTATGATTGCACAGTCTAAAAACGTACACCAAGCAGAAATTGATGCTGCATGCGAACTAATAGACTTCTTCCGTTTTAATGTGCAGTACATGACAGATATTTTTAAAGATCAACCAGAATCTGCTCCAGGTATTTGGAATAGAGTTGAGTATAGACCTCTAGAAGGGTTTGTGTATGCAATAACACCTTTTAACTTCACTGCAATTGCTGGTAATTTACCTGCATCTGCGGCAATGATGGGTAATGTTGTTGTTTGGAAACCATCAGACCACCAAATTTACTCTGCAAAAGTTATTGTAGATTTATTAAAGGAAGCTGGTTTACCTGATGGTGTAATAAATGTGGTATACGGAGATCCAGTAATGATTACAGATACAGTATTAGCTTCTCCAGATTTTTCTGGATTACACTTTACTGGCTCAACATTTGTCTTCAAAGAATTATGGAAACAAATTGGTACAAACATTCATAATTATAAAACCTATCCAAGAATTGTTGGAGAAACAGGTGGAAAAGACTTTATCTGGGCACACAAATCTGCATATCCTCTTCAAGTTGCAACAGCAATTACTAGAGGAGCTTTCGAGTTTCAAGGACAAAAATGCTCTGCTGCATCTAGAGCATATATCCCTAAATCTATTTGGAGTGATGTAAAAAATCATCTTGAAAAACAAGTAGCTGAAATAAAAATGGGCTCTCCAGAAGACCCTTCAAATTTTGTAACAGCAGTAATTCACGAAGGTTCTTTTGATAAAATTTCTAAGTATATAGATGCTGCAAAAAACAGTGAAGAAGCAGAAATAATTTTAGGTGGAAATTATGATAAATCTAAAGGATATTTTATAGAACCTACTGTTATTGTTACTACAAACCCACTTTACGAAACTATGACAACGGAGCTTTTTGGCCCAGTTATTACAATTTATGTATACGAAGATAACGAGTGGGAAGCATCTTTAAAACTTGTAGACGAGTCTACAGAATATGGTTTAACTGGAGCTATTTTCTCTACAGATAGATATATTGTACAAAAAGCTTCTGAGGCATTAGAAAACGCAGCCGGAAACTTTTACATAAATGACAAACCAACTGGAGCAGTTGTAGGACAACAACCATTTGGTGGTGCTAGGGCATCTGGCACAAATGATAAAGCTGGATCTGCACAAAACTTATTGCGTTGGGCTTCTGTTCGCTTAATTAAAGAAACATTTGTCTCTCCACAAGACTTCAAATATCCTTTCTTAGGATAAGAACTAAAAAAAGAGCCTCATCATTTTGATGAGGCTTTTTTTACTGTATTACTATTTTTTTTGTGGTTATATAACTTCCGTTCTTTATTCGTAAAAGATACATTCCTTTAGATGCTTTTTCAAAAGAAACTTGTTGGTTAAATAAAGTGGATTCTGCTTTATAAACCTTTGATTGAATCATTCTTCCTCTTATATCTATAAGATCTAATTGCACATCATTACTAGACTGTGTTTCAAATTTAAGGGTAAATAATCCAGAAGAAGGATTAGGGTACATTGCAAAATTATTAAAAACAGTATCTTCTAAAGAAGCTGTAGCTTCTTCAATTATTAGTGTGTAATCTTCTGTTTCTCCCCATTCTGAATCTTGATCTATATCGCAAGCTCCATCCCCTGGAACAAAACCATCTTCATCTCTATAATATTCTATAATTACACGCATTCTTGTAGTACCTAAAGCTGCAGCATCAGGAACAGTAATATTTTGAATGGCAGTTGCAACATCGTCTGAAAATCTACCTAAATCATACTTTTCTGTTTGGGCATCAAATACAAAGTCTTGATTCCAATCGATATAAACAAAACATTGATCTTGAAAACCTGCAGTATCAAAAGTCACTGAAATTTGCTCTGTATCTCCTCTCTTTAAAGTCGTAGAAAAGTTGGTAAAATCTTCATAACCATCATTCGTATCGTTTCCTGATGTATTGTTTATGGTTCCAAAAGTTACATTGGTTATATGCTCTTGTCCTCCTGCCTCATCTGTATAGTTAGAATCGCAATAACTTGGAGTAGTAGTTGTAAAACTAAAGGCTGTAGAAAAAGAACCTTCACCACATCCATTTTTAGGCTTTACACGCCAATAATACCTAGTTTGCATACTTAATGTATTGGTTGTAAAAGTATTAGTCGTAGTTTCTGCAGTTTGTATTATGTTAGTAAAGTTAGCGTCTGTAGCAATTTCAACAAGATATGAGAGTGCATTAGAATTAACTTGCCACGACAACTCTTGCACTAATCCTAAACCATCAATTCCATTAGAAGGTGTATTTAAAACCACTTCATTAAATTGAGAAGACTTAACTCCTAAAACCACTTCTATTTCTTGCGTAAGAGATTGTGAAGTACCAATTACCTTAAAAGTGTAATCGTCTTCTGGAACTCCTTGTAAATTAGATAAGGTTAATACTACATTTGCACTTCCTGTTAAAGAAGACACAGAAAAATTTGTAGTAACGCCAGAAGGCAAACCTGAAGTTGATAAATTTACCGCTTCATTAAATCCATTTACAAAGTCGAAATTTAGAGTATACTGAGCAGATGAACTACTAGTGTTACAAACATTTTGTTGGCCTGACTGGTTGGCTAGTATAAATGTGGGTTGTGTTGAATTTACAGTAAAAACAGAAGGGTTAACATTAAAAAAAATGTTATCTGCTGCTTCTACCATAATTCTTGCATTTTCAGTAGCGTTATTAGGTATAATTATTGTTTCTGATCCGTCATTTGGAGTGTTTTCTTTCAACATAATTGGAAATGTACGACCACCATCTGTAGACAATTTTATGTTTACAAAATTACAATTTATAGGATCTAAATCTGTTCTTCCTTTTACCCAAGAGATAGTTTGTGAAGAACCCACATCCCAAGTAACAGAAGAACTTGGTGCAGTTACTGTAAAAGCAACAACATTTACAACAGTTACCTTCATATCATCTCTAGCTACATTTCCGCTTATTGGGTGATTATCTCTAACAGTAAAAGCAAAGTTTAAATCTCTACCAATTCCAGGAACTACTTCCCACTGGTTTGAACTACTACCACTTAGAACAGTTTCTAAATTTGGAAAAAAACGAGTAGGTGAAGAAGAAGAAGGAAGGGAACGAAACATTGGTCCTTGCAAATTTGCAGATGTAGGAGGCATGTTACCTATTTCGTTATCAATTTGTTCCCAGTTATAGGTTAGTGTTTCTAATCCATTAGCATCTGTTGCATTTCCAGTAAGCTTAAATGGTGTACTTCTTGGAATGTTATAATCTAGACCTGCATCTGCTGTTGGTGCTACATTAGTTGTACTTGTTAGTGTTGCACAGCCTGCAGAAGATTGGATATGAGACCACATTTGAGCAATATTAACGGTATGAAAATGATCATCGCTATTTCCAGTAGCGCTTCCAACCCCTATAACATTTGGAGAACATATACCTGCATAACCCATAATTGTAGAACCACTTCCTGGTTCAACAGCTGTAGAAAGGGTTCTCTGACAAGAATTATTCTGCGTATGTGTTGCACCAAATTGATGCCCAAACTCGTGAATTACAAAATCTATATCATAAGGATCTCCTATTGGCTGTCCAATTCCTGTAACTCCCTTTGCTTTATCTCCTGCAGAACAAACCACACCTAGGCCTGCTAAACCAGAACCTCCTATTCCAAAAACGTGTCCTACATCGTAATTGTTGGTGCCTATTCTATTATCACAGATCTCTTGCACTTCTTCTATCATTTCATTTGCATCTCCATCTGTGATTCCGTCTGTTGCAGCGTCAAGAAAAATAACATCCTCATTGTTTGCTACAATTTCTAAACGAACCCCTAAATCTCTTTCAAAGACACCATTTACTCTTGTAATTGTTGTGTTTATTGCAGATAAAACTGCCGCTTTTTTTTCTGCATCTGTAGCGCTAGCTGAAACATTTTGTCGATTTAAATGAAACTGTGAGTAACCACCTGTTGCAACTATTGCCAAACGATAAGTTCTTAGCTGACCATCATTTGCCCCTTTAGCATCATATTGATTTTCTACTGATCTTTTAATAGAATCTTCAAAGCCATTAACATCACATTTAAAATCTCTTTTTGATATATCTAAATCTTTCTTACTATACAAGATGTGCTCTTTTTTATCTTTCGAATAAGGATCTATGTAAATAGTAGCATGTTTTCCAGAGAAAATTGTGGCATGAAACCCATCATTACCAATACTTATTTTCGCAATAGCTGTAGGATCATCTATACCTTGCGCTGTAAACGATTTAATTGTTGGATATTTCTGTTGTAATTCTGCAGAAAAATTCGAAGTTTCATTTAAAATAAATTTAGTTTCTTTGCCATTTATTGTAGGTAATGAAATAATTTGACCTCTACTTCTTGACTTATTCGAATATTTTTCTACAAATTGTTCTTCGTTAATTTTTACGATATCAAATTTTGACGGAATATTTTTTATTAGTAATAATTCAACTGCTGATTTCTTAAAGTTTTGTTGATTTATTTTTTGCCAAATTTTTTGAGAAAAAGTTTCTTGAATAGAAATAATAGCAAGAAAGATTACAAATAGTTTAACGCATTTTTTCATCTGTAGATAATAGGAGGTTTGTAGTTTCAAATATAATGAATTATTTACCTTTGCAAATAGATATGAATAAGTCAATTTTACTTCAAGATTTAGGTGCTAAAGACTTCAAAGAAACTTGGGATTACCAATCTACTTTATTGCAAGAAATTGTAGATACCAAAGTAAAGAATAGAAGAGAAAATAGTACTGTACCTACAAAAAACCACTTTTTATTTGTAGAGCATCCACATGTGTATACCTTGGGAAAAAGTGGCGATTTAAAAAACTTGCTTTTAAACGAAGAACAACTCAAAGAAAAAGGTGCGAGTTTTTATAAAATTAATCGTGGTGGAGATATTACTTATCATGGTCCAGGACAAATTGTTGGGTATCCAATTCTAGATCTCGAAAACTTTTTTACGGATATTCACAAATACCTTAGATTACTTGAAGAAGCAATTATTTTAACTATAGCAGAATATGGTATAAAGGCAGAGAGAAGTGCTGGAGAAACAGGTGTTTGGTTAGATGTTGGTACTCCATTTGCTAGAAAAATATGCGCTATGGGAATACGCTCATCTAGATGGGTTACCATGCATGGATTTGCTCTAAATGTTAATGCTAACTTAGGTTATTTTGACAATATAATTCCTTGTGGCATAAAAGACAAAGCTGTTACTTCTATGGAAGCTGAATTGCACAAAAAGTTAGATTTAGAAGAAGTGAAATCTAAAATACTAAAGCACTTTAAAAATCTATTTGAAGTTAGTACATTTATTACTTCTCCTCGTTAAAATATACTTTATAGTATTTCAGTTTCTTTTCTTCATCATAACCTCGTTCTAGATATTCTGAAGCTGCTTCTGGAGCATCTACATCTAACTTTATAGAAATATTGGTATCTAATTTAATTTCTGTTTTTAGCTTACTTTTCTCTTTCTTTAAAACTACTCCAGATACATCAAAATTATTACGAATTAGTACATCGTTTAGTTTTTCGTAGTGTTTTTTGTAATCTTCAAATAAATCTTTGTGCTTGTCTTCTTCAAAGATTTCATCTTTAAATTGATGGTAATCTACAGATTCGTGTTCTTTAAAGTAATCTACTGTATTTGCTAAAAAGTTACCTTGTTCATGTTTACCATATTCTGGTTTTATAACTTCTTCAGAAAACTCTTTACAAAGTTCTAAGTAGTTTTGGGTGTGAGAATTGTAATCGTCTGCAAATTTAACTCCCAAAAAGTTTTTTATCCAATATTGCGCATCATAGTTGTTATTATCTACAGAGAAAACAACAGTACCTTCTGTATCTGAAGCATTTAAAATAAGACATCCTTTATCTAATTTTCTTGTAGAAATTCCTTTTTGAACAACCACATCATAACTTTCGTTTTCATCTAAATAAGTTTGAAAGAAGTCTACTTTATTTTCAATTTTAAATATTCCAACTGCTTCTGTTAAAACATCTTTATATTCAATGCCTTCTATCAATACAATAATTACATCGCCCTTTTTTATTTGAGCAGAATTAGATTGTTCGAATAAATGATTAACAATATTCTTAGAATACTCTACAAATACAGACTCGTCTTCGAAGATTTTAGAAGCATAGTTGTTTAATTCGTTTAGACGAATATCTGCATGATGGGTAAAACGATAACTTTGAGAAATTCCTGCAAATGGTTTTAATAGAAAGCCTTTCATTAAGTCGTAACTTTCTTGATCAAAACGTATTAGATCTTCAGAAAAGGCATTGTGCCCACTATTAAATTTATTTCCAACTTTGTGTAAAATACATTTTGTAATTTCAGCTCTGTTCTTTTTTATCATTTAACATTTTTTAGAGGGCTAAAAATATAAAAAGATTGGCTACTAAATTTAGAAAAAACTATAAATCGAGTTTAAATTGTTCGGGTAAAAGTTTAAATGATTTTCTATGGTGTTTGGTTGCTCCGTAGTTTTTAATCGCAATACGGTGTTCTTTAGTTGGATATCCTTTATTTTTTTGCCAATTGTATTCTGGAAACTCTTGATGAATTTTCTCCATATACTCATCTCTATATGTTTTTGCAAGTACAGAAGCTGCTGCTATACTTAAAAATTTTGCATCCCCTTTTACAATAGTTTTATAGGGAATTTCTTTAAAGGGTTTAAATTTATTTCCATCAACAATAATAAACTCTGGTTGCACATTTAAGTCTGCCAGAGAACGATGCATTGCAGTAATAGAAGCTTGTAAAACGTTTATTGTATCTACTTCTTCTTGCATTACAAAAGAAACTGCAAAAGAAAGGGCTTCTTGCTCGATAATTGAACGAAGTTGGTTTCTCTTCTTTTCAGATAATTGCTTAGAGTCGTTTAAAAGTGGGTGATTAAAATTAGCGGGTAAAATAACTGCTGCTGCAACTACAGGGCCACTTAAACAACCTCTACCTGCTTCGTCTGTTCCTGCTTCTAAAGTAAAACCACTATAATTTGCTGTTAACATTTTACAAATTAAAAGATTTCCTCATAATTAATACCCCTTATTTTCGTTTAATTATTTTACTTTTGTGGCATTATAATCCTATGAAATATTTAAAGTTTATAATTTTTTTCTGCTTATTTACCAATACTGTAGCTTTATTTTCTCAACAATCAAGATTATCAAGTGCTGGAGGACGTCTTGGTGGTCAATCAGGGAATACAAATACACAACAAAATAGTAGTACTCAAGTTAAACTTTCTGGTAAAACAAAATACACAGACTACAAAATCTTTTCTCACCACAGAGATACTAGTTTTGTAGACACTACCTTGTCTATACAAAAAGAGTATATTTTTAATTATTTACGAAAAGACAACTTTGAGTTATTACAATTTCATAACCAAGGACAAACGTATAATAACTTAGGGTATTCTTTTAACAATCTTAGTACACTTCCAGACTTTGGTTTTTCTGCAAAACAATTTCCTTATTTAAATATAGAGGATATCAAATACTATGAAGTACCAACGCCAACAACAGAAATAACCTACAAAACAGGCTTGCAACAAGGGCAATTTGTAGATGCAATTTTTACCGTAAACTTTAACAAAAGATTTAATGTAGCATTGTCTTACAAAGGCTTACGCTCTTTGGGTGCTTACAGAAGGGCTTTGGTTAGTAATGGGAATTTTAGAACTTCTTTTCATTATAGAACCAAAGAAAACCAATACCAAATTAGAGGCCATATTACTACTCAGGACTTTTTTCATCAAGAAAATGGTGGCCTAACAGCAGATGCACTAGAAAGCTTTATTAATGAAGACCCTAACTTTGACCAAAGATCGCGTTTGGATGTTAATTTGGAAGATTCTGAAAATCAATTTGATTCTAATAGAGTGTATCTAGAGCAAAGTTTTACCCTTTTATCTGGTAGAAAAAAAGAAAAGAAATCAAAAAGCAATAAAGGAAAAGAGAATCTAGAGCAAATTCAAGATTCTATTAAAAAAACTAATGTAAACACTTTTAGCGACTCAACACTTACAAAAAATAGAATCGATAATTTACCAGTATCAAAAGATTCTTTACAAGCGATAGAGAAAAAGCTACCTGAAACTTTTTTAGAAAAAAAAGATAGTATTTTAAGAAATGACATAAGTAAAAAAGATATGGTAATGCAAGATTCTATTGTGGCTAAAAAAGATTCTATCCATACAAATAACATTACTTTACACAACAGCAAAGGCAATATTAAAATTGGCCATATTTTTACAACAGAGAGTAAAAGCTATCAATTCATACAAGCTACTGAAGAAACTGAAATTTTTGGAACTGCAAATACTACCAATGCCTTAGATAATACCGTAAGAAGCACACTCCTAAATAACGAATTTAACCTAGAATTTAACTCAAAATATCTTTTAGGCCGTTTTAAAGCAAGAGCAAACCTTACAAGAATCTCTTACGGTTATGACACCATTTTAAATAGTAGAGCAAACATAACTAACGTAGAACTAGCAGACAATGCATTTTCTTTTGGTGCTTCTTGGAATGCAAGAGTAAAAAACTTTAAGCTAAATGCTGATGCACAAGTAACACCTGGAACATCTTTATTATCTGGAAATTATTTTAAAGGGGAGGCATTGTATGAAAAAGACAGTGTGTTTTCTATAAAAGGTAGTGTTTTAGTTAGCTCTAAAGCTCCAAATTTTAACACATTACTACATCAAAGCATTTATGATGATTACAATTGGGAAAACAACTTTAGCAATGTAAATACTAGAGATCTTGGTTTTTCTTTACGTTCTAAATGGTTAAATGCTACTGCAAATTTTACCAATATAGATAACTTCACTTATTTTGATGAAAATAATCTACCACAACAATTTAGTGAACAGGTAAATTATTTAAAAGTTAGAGTTAACAAAGAATTTAGGTTCAGGAAAATTGCTTTAGACAATACAGTAATGTATCAAAACATCAGTAACGGAAGTGATGTGTTTCGAGTACCAGAAATTGTAACGAGAAATACTTTATATTATTCGGATTATTGGTTTAAAGGCAAACCTATGTTTGTAAATATTGGGGTAACTTTTAAGTATTTTACAAGTTACTTTGCTAATGCATACAACCCACTTTTAGCTGAATTTACTCTTCAAAATGATGAAGAAATAGGTTTTCCTACTTTTGATGTTTTCTTTAACGCACAAGTTCGTAGAACACGTTTGTACTTAAAAGTAGACAATGTAACATCTGCTTTTACAGAAAAAAATTACTTTTCTGCGCCCAATTACCCATTTAGAGATTTTACTGTTCGTTTTGGTCTGGTTTGGAATTGGTTCATTTAAAGAAAGAATAGATGCTAACAAGTATTAGAAAAAATTGGTTGCTTTTTTTAGCTGCAAGTTTAACCTTAGGTCTTGCTCCATTTAATCCACCACATATTCTAGGAAAAATTAACTGGCTTTTAGGAGGTAATGCATTCTCAAAGGAAAATGGCATGCAGTTTATGGATTGGTTTGACCTATTTCTACATGGTAGTCCTTGGATTTTATTATGTATTTCTGCTATTTTAAATCTAACTTCATTATTGGCAAAAAACGACCAGCAATAGAACTTTCTTTTTTACCTATTTTACTAAATCCAAATGATGCATAAAAGTCTTCTGCATTTGGATCTGATAAAACTCGTATAAAATCTACATTTGCTCTTGCTTTTTCTAAAAGGTGCTTCATAAGTAATGTTCCTATACCTTTGCCAATACAATTAGGAAGAACAAATAAAAACTCTAATTCAACAGTTTTATTTTTTGGCAAGCCTAAAATGTAAAATGCTACTATTTGGTTGTTGTAAATATAAACATAGGCCATCATTGTTTTAAGCGTATGTTCTGTGATAGTTAAATCTGCATCCCAAATCTTAATATGTTCTTTAGAATACCCCCAAAAGGCTTTAGATTGTTTCGCAATTTCTGTTAACGCTTTAGCTTCTGAAATAAGAGCAGCACGTATCATACAATTTATTCAGCTTTGGAAAGCTGTCTTATTTTTATTCTAAAAGCCGCGAAAATTAAGGTCATAAAAGGACTTAACCAATTGAAAATTGCATAAATAGCATAATCAAAAACAGGAACACCTAAAACACCTGAATGATATGCGCCACAAGTATTCCAAGGTATTAATACAGAAGTAACTGTACCTGAATCCTCTAGGGTTCTACTTAAATTTTCAGGAGCCAATCCTTTATCTTCATAAGCTTTTGCATACATTTTACCAGGAACAACAATAGCCAAATATTGGTCTGATGCTGTAAAGTTTAGTCCAATACAAGTAAAAACAGTACTTGCAAACAATCCAAATATAGAATCGAAAAGATTTAGCATAAATGCACTAATTCTGGAAAGTGCTCCAATTGCATCCATAACGCCTCCAAAAACCATAGCACATAAAATTAACCAAATTGTACCAAGCATTTTTTCCATACCTCCTGCTGTAAATAAATCTGCTAGCAATTCATTTTCTGTTGCAACAGAAGTTTCTACAGTTATTGCTTGCATAACTCCTTTGTATGCAGATGTTGCATCTAATTCAGAGACTCCAGAAATTTGCGCCACAACATCTTGTTGAAAAATCAACGCAAAAATTCCACCTAAAATTGTACCTGCTAATAGAGCTACCAATGGTGGAGTTTTTTTTGCTATCAATACAATAACAATGATTGGAACTACAAATAAAAGTGGTGTTATGTGAAAAGCTTTATTTATATCTGTAAGTAGTACGTCTGTATTTGCTTCACCAGAAGTATTTTGAAAAAAACCAAGAATAATAAAAATTAGTAGCGTTACAGTTATTGTTGGAATGGTAGTGTAAGCCATATACTTGATATGAGTAAACAAATCTGTACCTGCCATTGCTGGTGCCAAATTTGTTGTGTCTGACATTGGCGACATTTTATCTCCAAAATACGCACCTGAAAGCACTGCTCCTGCTGTCATACCTAAAGATATGCCAAGTGCTTCTCCTATTCCTATTAATGCAATTCCTACTGTAGCTGCTGTAGTCCAAGAACTACCAGTTGCAATAGAGATTACAGCACAAATTATTAAACACGCTGCTAAAAAAATAGTTGGGTTTAATACCTGCAAACCATAATAAATCATTGCTGGAATTATTCCGCTTATTAACCAAGTTCCAGCTAATGCACCTACCATTAATAAGATAAGAATGGCACCTGAGGTAGATTTAACATTTTCTCTTACCTCTGCAATCATTTTTTTGTAAGAAACCTTATTTCTAAATCCAACGATAGCTGCAACAGCACCTCCTATTAAAAGTATAAATTGATTGCTTCCACCTAATGCATCATCTCCAAATACATATACATTGTAAGCTAGCATAGCCACTAAAACAAATACTGGAAATAGTGCTTCCCAAATATTTAATTCTTTATTTTCTATTATTTTTTGGTCTTCTATTTCGTTTGATAGCTGCTTTTTACTGTCTGACATTAGTTCCTTTTTTGCAGTGTAATGTTACGATTTTACTGCCTGTTATGCAAATCGTTTTATTCGATGTATTTTTGTAAAATGGATTCTTTAACGCAAATAGTTTTAGGAGCTGCATGTGGGGAAGCTGTTTTAGGTAAAAAAATTGGAAATAAAGCATTATTATTTGGGGCA
>CAYZDK010000018.1:0-15191 GCA_964477255.1 uncultured Polaribacter sp. | reverse complement strand
ATAAGTTCTGTTTATATGATTTTTACTTTAGGTAATAAAGTTTACATAAATAATGTTTTTGAAAAATCTTTTAAAAATGCAGGAATCCATTATGAGCGATTTTCGTGTCAGCCAACAATTCTAAATAATTTTTTGTGGTACGCTGTAGCAGAAACTTCCGAGAATTATCACTTAACATTTTACTCTCTTTTTTAACAAAATATCTACAGCAAATAAAATTATTACTGTAGATAAAAATCACCAACTTTTAGATATGAAAACTACTAATTTAAAAGTTTTAACATGGTTTAGCAATAGATACTTTAGAATTGTTAAAAAAGAAAATTCTGATAATTACCTATACACAGATCTTAGATACCCTATGTTAAATCCAGAAGACCCAAAAACATCTATCTTTAATTTTACAATTTATAAAAAGGAAGAGGAATGGGATATCTATCCATTTGATGGTTCCCCTCCAAAAAGTGCTGACTTCAAAAAATTTCTTGAAAGAATTAAAGGCATTTAGTACTATAAAACTCCAAGTTCCATCATACAATCTTTCATCATTAAATACGTTCTTTCAATATCATTATCTAAGCCAATTGAAAAACGAATAAGACCGTCTGAAAGGCCCATTTCCTTTTGTTCTTCTTCTGGTATTTCTGACGATGTAGATGAGCCTGGTGCTGAAAATAATGTCTTGTAAAATCCTAAACTTACTGCTAAATAACCAAGGTTTCTTTCTTGCATTAACTCCATAAGTGCATTCGCTTTTTCTAAAGAACCAACATCTATCGTTAGCATACCTCCAAAACCGTATTCTTTATGCATCATAGACTTAAAAAGCTGATGCGAAGAATGACTTTGTAAACCTGGATAAACAGTTTTTAACCCATCTTTCTCAAATTGTTCTGCAAGATATTGCGCATTTTTACTGTGCTGTTTTATACGTATGTGTAATGTTCTTAAGTTTTTTAAAATAGATGCAGATCGAAAGCTATCCATAGTAGAGCCTAATAGCATAGATGCCCCTGTGTTAACGTTTCTTAAATCGTCTATAAACTCTTTTGTTCCACATATTACACCACCAACTGTATCTGAAGAACCATTAATAAACTTGGTTAAACTATGTATTACCACATCTGCGCCTAATTTTGCTGGCGAAATAGATAATGGCGAAAAAGTATTATCTACTACAAGTTTTAAATTGTGTTTTTTTGCTAAAGCAGCTAATCCCTTAATGTCTGCAACTTCTAACAACGGATTGCTTACAGCCTCGCAATACAAAACTTTTGTGCTTTTGGTAATTGCCGCTTCTACCGCTAAAAGATTGGTTATGTTTACAAAACTCGTAGAAATTCCAAATCTTGGCGTAAAGTTCTTTAAAAATGCATAAGTACCTCCATAAATTGTTCTACTAGAAACAATATGATCTCCAGCAGCACATAACTGTAGTAAAACTGGCGTTATTGCTCCCATTCCTGATGCTGCTACATTTGCTGTTTCTGTTCCTTCCATTGCTGCTAAAGCCTCACCTAAATATAAGTTAGAAGGAGATGAATGTCTAGAATACAAATAACAACCATCTGCATTACCTTCAAAAGTATCGAACATGGTTTTTGCAGATAAAAATGTATAAGTTGATGAATCTGATATGGAAGGGTTTACTCCTCCAAATTCTCCAAAGTATTGTAAATCTTGAATATCGTTTGCTGGCTGAAATTTCATAGTTTATTTAATTTAAAGCACATCAAAATTGACATATTACAGCTATTATCACAACACTTACAAATATATTTAGATTATTATTCTATTTTTTATAGTATTTATAGTTTTATATTCTATTTTTATGAATTATAAAACATATTTTTAGAATAAGAAAAATGAAACTAGATCTAACAGATATTAAATTAATTAATTTACTACAACAGAATAGTAAACAAACTGCAAAACAGCTAAGTCTGCTCGTAAATTTATCTACTACAGCAATTTTTGAACGAATAAAAAAACTTGAAAAAGAAAAGGTAATAGAAGGATATGTAGCTTTAATAAACAAAAAAAAGGTTAATAAAGGGTTCTTAGTTTTTTGTAACGTAAAACTGATTCAGCATACCAAAGAGTTTGTAACTACATTTGAACGTGAAATTTTAAAACTAGATGAGGTTTCTGAGTGTTTTCATGTTAGTGGTGATTACGATTATCTTTTAAAAATAAATGTTAAAGATATCGAAGAATACAGGCAGTTTATGATAACAAAGCTAACTGCAATAAAACATATTGGAAGCACACACAGTACTTTTGCAATTGGCGAAGTAAAAAATAGCACCAACATTAGAGTATAAAAAAACCCAAAACATTTTTTGTTTTGGGTTTAATATATTTTAAAACTTTACTATTAAGCTTCAGCTCCTTTAGTTTTTACTACAAAAGACATTTCTACAATATCATCAATAAACTTATCTTTTAAGTCATCAAAGAAAGATTTTGAACCATACTTTACATTAAAGTCTGCTCTATTGATGTTAAATGTTTCGCTTTCAAAAATAGTAACACCATTTTCTGTACGCATCATAGCAGGAATTGTGATACTTTTGGTAACGTCTTTAATTCTTAAGTTTCCAGTTACATTCATTTTACCATCTGCCATTTCTACATTAGTAATTACAAATCTTGAAGTTGGGTATTTTTCTACGTCGAAAAAATCAGCATCTTTTAAGTGTCCTTCTAATTTTCCTGCTCCATCAGAATCTGCCATATCTAAGTTTGTAATAGTATTCATATCAATAACAAAGTCTCCACCAATTAAGTTGCCATCTGTAACTAATAAACCTCCAGATTTTAAAGCAACAGTTCCATTATGCTCTCCAGTAGGTTTTGTTCCTTTCCAATTTAAAACTGATGCAGTTAAATCTACATTATTTAAATCTGCAACATTTACATCTGCGACCTCTTTCGCTTCGTCTGTTTTTATAGCATCTTTCTTCTCTCCTTTACATGCAGATAATAAGCCTGCAACAACGAATAATGATAAAATTATTTTTTTCATTTTTAATAAAATTAGATTAGTGTTTAAATTAGTTATGCAAATATAGTGTAAATATATTTTCCATGGAAAATAACTAATCCTTTTTTATGATAAAATTAACAACATGGGCTGCTGCTTGCAAACCGAAAGCGGCTGGCATGTAACTAATAGTTCCGTAATAAGATTTTTTAAAATTTGTACCATCTGTTATTTTTACACTTTCTGGTATTTGTACTTCTTCTGAATATACAGCTTTTACTCCTTTATCTACTTTACGTTCTTTTAGGCGTTTTCTTAGCACTCTTGCCATTGTACAATTTTTTGTTTTGCCAATGTCTTTAACTTTTACCTTTGTTGCATCTAATTTACCACCTGCTCCCATTGAAGAAATAATTTTCACTTTTTTTCTTCGTGCTGCAACTATTAAATTAATTTTTGGAGTAATGCTATCTATACAATCTAAAACATAATCAAAATCTTTGGTTACAATATTGTAAGCCATTTCTGGTGATAAAAATTCTTCTACAACAGTTAGCTCTATTTCTGGATTTATATCTTTTAGTCTTTCTGCCAGTACTTTTGCTTTTGATTTTCCTATTGTTGAGTTTAATGCAGGTAATTGTCTGTTTTTGTTTGTTTCATCAAAAACATCTCCATCTACAAGTGTCATTTTTCCTACTCCTGCTCTTGCGATAAATTCTGCAGCATAAGAACCAACTCCTCCTAAACCAACAACTAAAATAGTTGCATTTTTTAATTTTTCTATTCCTTCTTTTCTAACTAATAATTCTGTTCTTTCTAGCCAACTCATCTTTTAAAAGTTTTTTTAAAGTTTTCTTGCATTTGGTATTTTAAAGTTTGTTCGGTTATCGACTTTAGTTTTGCTGCTATTTTATATACCTCTTCAATAGAAATATTTGCATTATCTGTCTCTAAAAATGTAGCCTCTAAAGGAATGCGTTTAAAAACCTTTTGTACACTTTCTTTTATAACTAATGCTTCTCCAAAAGAAAGCATACATCCAGAATTTAGCAGTTGCTTTGCCAATTGGTAACTTTTCTGAAAGCCATGAAAAATCCAAATTTGCTCTGCGTTCATTTGTTTTCTAAACGCTAAAATGTCTTGAAATGATTTTACACAATGAATAATCATTGGTTTTTTATATTGTTCAGATATTTGTATTTGTATTTTAAAAGCTTGTTTTTGGAGTTGATAAGAAGTTTGAGTTACTTTATCTAAACCACACTCTCCAATAGCCAAGCAGTTTTCATTTGTACAATAACTTTCTAATTGTACCAAATCTTCTTGCAAATTAACCTTTTCTATAAACCAAGGATGCATGCTTATCGAAAAACAATTACTGAAATACGTTTCTTTTGGGTAACAATTATAGATAGAAGTGACCGTTGTTTTTTGTTGCTTATTGTGGGTATGAATATCTATAAAATTCACGAACAGTTATTCTCGGTTTTTACTATCCATTAAAATAGTAACTGGGCCATCATTAAGTAAGCTCACTTTCATATCTGCACCAAATTTACCTGTTTGTACTTTATCTCCAATTTCATTTTTAAGTGCTACCACAAAATTCTCATACATTAAATTTGCAACATTTGGTTTTGCTGCTTTTATATAACTTGGACGATTTCCTTTCTTTGTAGAAGCGTGTAAGGTAAATTGGCTAATTACTAAAACTTCTCCATTAATAGCTGTAAGTGAGAGATTCATAACTCCACTATCATCATTAAATATGCGTAAGTTTAATAGCTTTCTAACCAACCAATTAATATCTTCTTGATTGTCGTTATCTTCTATACCAAGAAAAACCAACACACCTTGGTTAATTTTTCCTATTTCTTTATTTTCTACTACAACGTTAGCCTCTTTTACTCTTTGGATAACTACTCTCATGCTATTCGTCTTCGTTCCAAATATCTGTTCTATAGTGTTCTGACTCTTCTTCTCCTTCTAATATTTGCAAGTAACTACGATATCTAGACCAAGATACTTCTTCATTTTCTAGGGCATCTTTTACAGCACATTTTGGTTCTTTTAGGTGTAAACAATCGTTAAACTTACAGTCTTTTTTTAAAGCAAAAAATTCTGGAAAATAATCTCCCAATTCATATTTATCCATGTCTACAACTCCAAAACCTTTAATACCAGGTGTGTCTATTATTCTTGCATCAAAACTTAAATCAAACATTTCTGCAAAGGTGGTAGTATGTTGCCCTTGTTTGTGTTGCTCAGAAATTTCTTTAGTTTTTAAATTTAGAGAAGGTTCTATAGCATTTACTAAAGTAGATTTTCCTACTCCAGAATGCCCCACAAACATAGAGGTTTTTCTTATCATTAATTGCTTTACTTTCTCTACATTTTTATTTTCTGTAGCTGAAACTTCTATACACGTATACCCTATTGCTTCATAGATATCTTTTAGATACAACACTTCTGCTCTTTCTTCTATAGCATAACTATCTATTTTATTAAAAAGTAAAACAGTTTCTACTCGATAAGCTCTTGTTGTAACTAGAAAACGATCTATAAATGCTGTAAATGTAGGAGGATTGTTTATGGTGATTAACAAAAACACCAAATCTACATTAGCAGCAATGATATGGGTTTGTTTGGATAGGTTTACCGATTTTCTTACGATATAGTTATCGCGATCGTGAATATCTTTTATAACTCCAATTTCTTCATCTCCAATATGCTCTAGGTGAAATGTAACTCTATCTCCAACTGCAATAGGATTGGTACTTTTAATACCTTGAATTCGAAATTTCCCTTTTATCTTGCATGGATGTAATGTTCCATCTTGGGCCTTTACCCAATACCAGCTACCAGTAGATTTATAGACAGTTCCTATCATTATTACAAAGATGAAACTATTTCTTTAAAAGAAAAAAGAAAGTAGTTGTAGAAAGCAAATAAATACTTTCATAGCCATAAAAAAAATTTACGAAGAACATTTTTTATTTATTGTTTTAATACACTAAAAAATTAATGCACTGGCAAAACACGATTGGGAATTAGTTATTACAACAAGGGCTGTTGAAAGGTAAGTTAGTAATAAAGATTCTCACGTAATTTTTATTCCTAGATTTACCTTTAAGAGAGAAATGAAAGAACAAGAAAAAACCGCCATTTGACGGTTTTTTTTTATTTATCCTTTAATTATCTTTTCTTGATGATTAATAGATTCCTGATGTATAGCTTTAAAAACTTTAAGAACAAACTCTTCACTTAATCCTTTAGATTCTCCTTGAAGAATCATATTTCCAAGAATTTCATTCCATCTTCTGGATTGTAAAATAGCAACGTTATTTTCTTTTTTTAGTTCCCCTATTTTATCTGCAACTTGCATTCTTTTTCCAAGTAGTTTTATTAACTCATCATCTACCACATTAATTTGTGCACGAAGATTTTCTAGAGGCTCTCTGTACCCTTTTTCAGTTTCGGTTTCTTTTTTAATCTTTAAGTCTTCCATAATCTGAACCAACTTTTTTGGCGTAACTTGCTGTGCAGCGTCACTCCAAGCATTATCAGGATCAAAATGGGTTTCTATCATTAAACCATCATAATTTAAATCTAAAGCGGTTTGGCTAACATCAAAAATCATTTCGCGATTTCCAGTTATATGCGAAGGGTCACAAATTAATGGTAAATCTGGAAATTTATTTTGAAAATCTATTGCCAATTGCCATTCTGGAATATTTCTGTAGGTTGATTTTTCGTAAGTGGAAAAACCTCTGTGAATAGCTCCTAATTTTTTAATTCCAGCAGAATACAAACGTTCTATACCTCCTAGCCATAAAGCTAAATCTGGATTTACAGGATTCTTAACTAATACTATTTTATCTGTACCTTCTAAAGCATCTGCTAATTCTTGCATGATAAAAGGCGAAACTGCAGAACGTGCACCAATCCAAAGTAGGTCTACGTCGTTTTCCAAAGCTAATTCTACATGATTTTTATTAGCAACCTCTGTACAGGTTTTCATACCTGTTTCTTCTTTTACTTTTTTTAACCATTTTAAACCTAAAGCGCCAACACCTTCAAAATTACCTGGTCTTGTTCTTGGTTTCCAAATTCCTGCTCTATAGTAATTTACATCAGTGTCTTTTAATTGATGTGCAATTTTAAGCACTTGTTCTTCTGTTTCTGCACTACATGGACCTGCAATTACCAAAGGATGAGGTAACTCCATAGCATCTAACCATGTTCTTAATTCTGGCGAGTTTTTCATTGTACTATTTCTACTTTATTGAATTCCGTTTAATATTTGTTTTATATAATTTGTATTCTCCATTTCATTGAAAATTTCGGAGAAGTTATCTTGTTCCATAAGCAACTTAAACTGTTGCAAATTTTTTATGTAGCCATCTAATGTTTTTATAACATTTGATTTGTTTTGTTCGAAAATTGGTGTCCACATTGCTGGAGAGCTTTTTGCTAAGCGCACTGTAGATTCGAATCCAGAGCCTGCCATATCAAAAATATCTCTTTCGTTCTTTTCTTCTTCTATAACTGTTTTTCCTAGCATAAATGCACTAATATGAGATAAATGTGACACGTATGCAATGTGTTTATCATGAGCTTCTGGATCCATATAACGAATGCGCATGCCAATATTTCGAAACAACTCTAAGGCTTTTTCTTGTAATTTAAACGTTGTTTTTTCTACTTCACAAATAATATTGGTTTTACCTCTATACAAATCTTTCATTGCTGCTTTTGGTCCTGAGTTTTCAGTACCTGCAATTGGATGACATGCTAAGAAATTTCTTCTTTTTTTGTGATTACTTACCGTTTTACAAATGGCATTTTTTGTAGATCCTGCATCTACAACTAAAGCGTTATCCTGTATTTTATCTAAAACGCTAGGTAATAACTTTACTGTAGCATCTACAGGAATTGCAATAAGAACTAGATCTGCAAGTGGCAAATCTTCTAAACTAGCTTTTTTGTCTATAATTCCAAGTTCTACTGCTTCTTGTAGAGAATTCGGGTCTGTATCTAATCCGTAAAATAATGCTCCTTCTAATTGCTCTCTAAAGTCTTTAGCAAAACTCCCTCCAATTAGACCAACACCTATGATAAAAATATGTTTCATAATCTTTCTGTAGCCTTTTTTATTGTGGAAGTTGAAACACATAAAGAAAAACGCAGGTAACCCTTTCCTTGGGATCCAAAGACAGTTCCTGGTGTAATAAATATATCTTTTTCATATAGAATTTGATCAGATACTTCTTCGGCGTTTTTGCCATTAGGTAATTTTGCCCAAACAAACAAACCTGAGGCTTCTTTAGAATAAGTTGCTCCTAGCTTATCGGCAATTTTCCAAATTAAGTTTCTTCTTTCTTCATATATTTTATTCTGTTGGTTAAACCATTTATTTGGCAACTTTAAAGCTTCTATTGCTCCTTTTTGAATTCCAAAAAACATGCCAGAATCCATGTTGCTTTTTACTTTTAAAATTGCGTTTAAGAAAGACTCTTTTCCAAGTACCATACCTACTCTCCATCCTGCCATATTAAAAGTTTTACTAAGCGAGTTTAGCTCTAAAGCAATTTCTTTTGCTCCTTCTACTTCTAAAATGCTAAGTGGATTATTATTTAAAATAAAACTGTAAGGATTGTCATTAACTATTAGAATACTATGCTTCTTTCCAAAGGCAATAAGTTTTTTAAAAGTCTCTTGGCTTGCATTAACCCCTGTAGGCATATGAGGATAGTTAACCCACATAATTTTAACTTTAGACAAATCCATTTTTTCTAAAGTATCAAAATTTGGTTGCCAATTGTTTGTCTGGTCTAAATCATACAAAACAGGAACTGCATCTAACAATTCCGTTACAGAACTGTAGGTAGGATATCCAGGATTTGGTATTAGTACGTGATCGCCATCATTTAAAAAAGCCAAAGAAATATGCATGATACCCTCTTTACTTCCCATTAGTGGCAACACCTCTGTTTCAGCATTTAGTGCAACTGCAAACTTTGTTTTATAGAAATCTGCAATAGCTTCTCTTAACTCTGGCAAGCCTTGGTAAGATTGGTATTTATGCGCTTCTTGTTTTACCAAACTGCTTTCTATAGCATCTAAAACTAATTTTGGTGGTTGTAAATCTGGACTGCCAATTCCCATATTAATTATAGGCTTTCCTTTTGCAACAAGACTTCTTACTTCTCTTAATTTCGTAGAAAAGTAATATTCTTTTACAGTTGCCAATCTGTTAGCTGGAGCTATCATTTTCTACCGTTTTTATAGGTTCCTAATATTTTAAAATCTTCTGCCATAAGCGCTAAAATTGCTATTGCTTTGTTGTAATTTTCTTTATCGCTAAAAGTAACATCCACAAAAAAAGAGTATTTCCAAGGTGTTTCTATTACTGGTAACGATTGTATTTTTGTTAAGTTCATATTACAGTCGCTTAGAACATTTAAAATTGTCGCTAGACTTCCTCTTTTATGATTTAATTGAAATTTAAGCGATGCTTTATTAAACTCGTTATCTGTATTTTGATTTTTAGAAAGAGTTACAAATCGCGTTTCATTTTTTGAAATTGTCTGAATATTATCTCTAAGTATTGTTAATCCAAAAACAGAAGCCGCAAGTCTTGGCGCTATTGCTGCAACACCTCTTAATTTCTTTTTAGCAATACGTTTGGCAACAGCAGCTGTATCTGAATCTTCTATTAATCGAATATGAGGATACTGTTTAAAAAATTCTTTACACTGTAATAATGCCATAGGGTGCGAACATACTTCTGTTATTGTTTCTAACGTTTCTCCTTCTAAAACCATTAAATGATGGTGAATATTTAAATACGTTTCTCCAACAATTTGTAATTTATACCTATCTATTAATGCATAATTTGGAATGATAGAACCAGCTATTGTATTCTCTATAGCCATTACACCTTCATTGGCATTTTCTGAAATTATTGCGTCTACGAGGCTATCAAAAGAAAAACACTCTTTTAATAGAACATTTTCGGAGTAAATCTCTTTTGCTACTTTGTGATGGTTAGATCCTAAAGTTCCTTGTATGGCTACTATTTTTGAATTCATATCAAAAAAAAAAGCCTCGTTAAAACGAGACTTTCATATAATATTTTTTTTTGGCATACCTAGTCTCGCTTTTTTTCTAAAGAAAAAAAGTAAAAATAATAAGTATTCCAAGAGTTTGTATTCATTCTGAATTTATTTCGTAACAAATCTAAATATTAATTTTAAAAAACCAACATTTATTTTGTTTTCTTTTTTTCATCTATTAAGCTATCGTTTTTAACTGGTATTTTAATTGGCTCAATTGGTCTATCTTCGTAAAAATGTTCAAAAGTTTTGTCTGTAGAATATTTATCCGTTAATACTTTATACACCATAATAATTACCAAACCCTGACCTATTACAGTTGTATAGTACACCCAATGAAAAGGGTAATTTAGTGCACTCATTATAGTTACCATAATTAAAACAATAGTAGTTACGATAACGTAAAAGATAGCAGAAGACTTCATTTTGTTTATTTTTTTTGTTTTTATATTAAACAAAATTAATATTAACTTTGCATAGTTAGTCTTACAGATTTGTTAATTATTTGATAATTAGCTATTAATTAATTTAAATAGAATGAAAAATATACTAGGTTCAGAATTAAAACATTGCTGCTATTCACCGTTAACAGGATTTTATAGAGATGGATTTTGTAAAACTGGACCATTGGATACTGGAACACACACTGTTTGTGCTCAAATTACATCTGAGTTTTTAAACTATACATTAGAAAAAGGCAATGACTTGATTACTCCTATACCACATTGGAATTTCCCTGGACTGAAACCTGGAGACTTTTGGTGTTTGTGTGTTTCTAGGTGGTTAGAGGCAGAAAAGGCTGGTATTGCTCCTAAACTAAAGCTAGATGCCTGTCATGAAAAATGTTTGGAATACGCTCCTCTATCTATTTTTAAAAAATATACCATACCAACATAAGACAACCATGAATAACGTTCAGCTTTGTATAGACTTTGGTTTATTAGTTCTTATTTGGATAGTTCAACTAGTTATATACCCAAGTTTTAAATACTATTCTACTAATAATCTAAAAAAGTGGCACAAAATATATACAAATAAAATAGCTATTGTTGTAGCACCACTTATGCTAACACAGTTACTACTTGCTGGGGTACAGGTTTTTACGGCTTTAAATTTTTATTCTATTGTTTATGCTGCTGGAGTATTATTTTTATGGGGTATAACTTTCAGGTTATTTGTACCATTACATTTTAGTATTAATACCAACGAATACAAATCTGGAACTCTAAAAAAACTAGTTCTGTTAAATTGGATACGTACAATAGTTTGGACACTTATATTTATTTTAAGTGTAGTATTTTTAGCGCTTTAAATTTTTCACACCATGCAAATCGATTTTAACGAACAAACAAAAAAATTAACTATTAAAGACGATTTAAAAACACAATATTTATTGATTAAAATAACAATGTTTGTTTTATTTTCTAATGCTGCAATTATTCTTTTTACCGCATCTACTTCAGGGTTTGGAACTCTAGATTATTTATGGGTAATTCTAGGTTTACTTGCTATTTTTATTCTTTATACTTTAATTTTTAAAAGAAGTGCTATTAATGAATTATACGTGTCTGAAATAGCGTATTTAAAAATTAAAAATATTCGAAATAAAAGTCACTTCTCCTTAAAACTAACCAATGGTAAAGAGCGAAATTTAGCTGTTTTTTCAAATGATCAAGATGAAAAGAGACTAATTCAACTAATTAATAAAGCTGGTATACAAAAGCAAGCTTAATTATGATTGACTTTTCATTTTTATCTTCCAAAAATGCCTTACTTCTTCATTAGGATTAAGCTCCTCTAAACCAATACCGTTGTTCAAACTATTAGAAACTCCACTTTGCAACTCTACTGCAATAAACGAGGGATTTTTTGGCGTAAATAACTGCAAAAAACAAGGGTTTATAGAAGTTATCAAATCAATAGAATAATTTGGTGTATGTATAGAAACATTATTCTCTTTTAAGAGAAAACAATCGTCTAACTTTACATTTTTTAGTTGAAACTCTCCATTTTGTTGCGTTTCTTTCAAAGATTTGGTTATTAAATTTTCATCAAACACAACTTGTTTATTACTAGTAAAAGCAATACTAGATTCTTGAAGATTATTACTATAAAAATAAGGATGCCAACCTATAGTGTACGGAAATGTTTTTGATGAGGTATTTTTAACAATTACCTGTATTTGAAGACCCGTTTCTGTTAAGGTATATGTTACTAGAACATGAAAAGAAAAAGGGAACCCAATTTCTTCTTTTACAGCACAAGATAGACTTATACTAGCTTTATTTGTAGTTGTATTATGATTTTGAACTTGAAACGTTTTGTTTTGTAAAAATCCATGTAAGGCATGACCACTTTTGTTGCATTTTAACTGATGTTGATTATTTTCGAATTTAAAAAACCCATCTTTTACTCTACTAACAAAAGGAAAAAGAAATGCAGACGCATAAGAGTCTTGATAATTAAAATTAGGAATTTCTTTAATAATAGATTTTCCATGCAATTTTAAACTTTCAATTCTTGCACCTTGCGCCGTATTTATAAGTAGCCCATTTCCCTTATTTTTGGAACATAAAAGTACCTGGTTTGTATTTCTTTTATTAAAATCTATAGTGTACATTCTATTTTCTTATATTTAATTTTTCAATTTAGTGTTGCTAATCTAAAAACACAAATTTAGTTATGAAGAAACTTGTTTTATTGTGCTGTATTTTACTTTTAACACAATCCATTACCTGTCAAGAGTTTCAAGACACCATACCTTTTAGAAACGATTTAGGTCTAATAATAATTCCTGTCTCTTTCAACGGAAAAGTAAAACAATTTGCTTTTGATACTGGTGCAGAAAGAACTGTTTCTTACAGTTGGGCATCTAAAGAATTAGAGGCTACTCGTAAAAACTTAACTGTAGTTAGTTCTAGTGGAAAGAAAAGTAAAATGCAATTCTTTAAAAGTGGTACCATTACCATAGGAACTAGAAAAATTACAGGACATCGAATTTTAAATACAAAGACGAATGCTATTTTTTCATGCCACAACATTGATGGAATTTTAGGTGTAGACATCATTAAAGAATTAAACTGGAAAATAGATTACAAAAATAAGTACCTAATAATGTATCCGTCAGAATACATCCCTTATGAGGTTGGTAATATGTATGCACTAGATTTTGATTTCAAAAATAATAGACCTTATATTTTTATAAATCGTAAAAAAGCTAGCTTCAAATTACTGTTAGACACAGGTGCTGGAGGCTATTCTAACATCTCCAAAAAAGATTATGTTTTACTAGGTATCAATGACCTAACTCAGAAAAAAGTGTTTTCTGGCAGCTATGATGTAAACGGTATTTTTACTGCCACATCTCCACTAGCAATTCAATTTCCAGTTAGCAGCTCTAATGAAGTATTAATAGAACCTATTTTCTTCTACAATAATTTAAAATCTTCTAAAGTTGGTAATGCACTTTGGGGCAAAAAAGAGCTATTTCTAAGTTTAAAAGAAAAGATACTTTTCATATCAGAGAGCACTGTGGTTAACAGCTATGAGAGCTATGAAGCTTCTTTTAGTTTCAGAGATAACAAAATTAAAGTTGTTAAAATTGTAGAGGGCTCTAATGCTTGGAAACTTGGTTTGCGCCAAGGTTCTGAAATTGCAAAAATAAATGGAAAAACATTTTTAGATTTTTGCAGTCTAGATCGATATCAAAGACAGTTACAGAAAGAAAAAAAACCAATTACCATTACCTTGCTCGATGGTAAAACGCTAAGCCTAAAACAAGAAACTTTTATAGATTAATGTAAAAAAGTATCTTTAAATCTAATATTTGACTTTATGACAAGTAGAAAAATAGAAATAAAATGGGCAATTATTTTTGTTCTATCGCAATTATTGTGGATGTTTTTAGAACGAATTGCAGGGCTTCATGACAAATACATCGATAAACATGAAAGCTACACCTTATTTTTTGGTATAGTTGCTATTGTTTTGTTTGTTTTTGCGTTAAAGGATAAAAGAAATAATTATTACAATAATAGAATGTCTTATAAAGAAGGATTTGTCTCTGGCTTAATTCTTACCATCTTTATAACTCTTTTAAGTCCACTAACACAATGGATAACCTCAACAATCATAACTCCAGATTTTTTTAATAATATTATAGAACACTCAATTAAAGCTGGTTATTTTAAAAATTTAGAGGAAGCTACTGCTACTTTTAATTTAAAAACTTATATTATACAGAGTACTATAGGAGCTTTTATAATGGGAATTTTTACGACTTCTATAGTAGCTTTATTTATTAAAAAGAAATAGGTTAATTGCATATTCTTATGGCGCTTACATTCAAAAAATTTGGAATTTATACTTTGTTAACTTTAATAATTGGTTTTATAGTATACCTCTGGTTTTGTTCGTTTACATACTCTGAAGGAACTAGATCTGGATATTTAATTAAGCTCTCTAAAAAAGGAGTAGTATTTAAAACCTATGAAGCTCAATTAAATTTAGGAGGTGTACAAATGCTTAATGGATTAGAAGGAAATGTATGGGATTTTTCTATAATCGATGAAAATCAAATCCCTTATTTTCAAAATTTAGAAGGAAAAAAAGTGAAAGTTTTTTACAAAGAACGATATAAATCTATGCCTTGGTTAGCAAAAACAAATTACATTGCGTATAAGGTTGCATCTTTAGAAGAAAATTAAAAATGAAGAAGCTATTCAAGCTTCTTCATTTATGAATGAGTTTAGACCTCAACTACATCCGCTTCAGGTGCATTTTTAGCAACAGACCTAATACCGTTTTCCATGCCATCTTCAGAAGCATACATTTGGCTAGTTCCAATAACTTGTCCATTGGTTGCTTTTAGGTTAAAATGGTGTTTGCCATTTTTTGCAACTTTTTTCACAAATTTAGATTCATCTTGTGAATTCTTTTTTACAGACTCAATACCATTTAAACAACTTGCTTTAGCCTTATAGCCTTCACTAGCTAAAATATCTTGTCCATTTCCTGCTTTTAAACGGAATCTAAACTCTCCGCTCTTGTCTTGATAAACTTCAAATTTCGCCATCTCTAATAAT
>CAYZDK010000017.1:35244-60554 GCA_964477255.1 uncultured Polaribacter sp. | reverse complement strand
GTTTAATATATTACATGTTAATATTTTGGTTTATTATTTTCAATCCATTTTTCTAAATCTCCAATTTCAGATTGAACGAATTTATTCCAATCGGTATAAATTGTCATGCCTAACCTTTCAAGATTGTCTTTATACCATTGGCTAGTCCCAAATATTACCATACCAAAAAAGTCAGGATATTTAGATTCTTGCAGCCACGATTTATCTATAGTTTTGATTATGTCTTCATTAGACAATTTTTTATTTATGCTCGGATGATTAGGCCAATCATATATATAAATTATTTTATTTTCTAAAAGATAATTTATAGTTGAAAGAACAATAAATCTACATTTCCAATTTCCTGAGTCTTTATCCGTATAGCCTAATTCATATATATAATTATATAAATATTCATTGGAATATGGAGAAAATAATCCGATATAATTCTTATTAAAAATATAATTATTGATCATAATTGATATTGTAAATAACTAGGTATTGAATTAGACAATGTAATGTATTCAATTCTTTTAATTTTATAATTCTATATTGAACTCAAAAGTCTTTTTAGTTCTACTATCATAACAGCCTTCTTCTATTACTATTGAAAAATTAGGGAATTCATTTTCTTTAAAGTCAATTACCTTTGGATTGAAAAGTCCTTCAATTTTAAAGAGTTTGCTCCATGAGTAACCATCTCCATCTGGACTTACAGATACAAAGTAACTACTTAAAAATTCATCCGCTTCTGAATAATTTTCCTTTGTTGATTTTGAATACGATATTTTAAAAACACTTATATGAATTGAGCTTTCAAAAAGTTCTTTCTTTATAGGCTCTTTTCCATCAAATCTAGAAAATATATAGTTTAATTCTTTGTTATAATATAAATCTATTATTCGTTTATTTAGTTCATTTTAGCTATTACAACTATAAAATGTAATTGTAAGCAAGAGTAATACTATATTCAAGTTCATTTATAAACTATATTTAATTTTTAAATTTCCATTTATTGCTTTATAAGGTTTAAATGAAATGATGATAGTATCTTTTCCATAGTAATCACCTGATATAATTGTGTCTATCTCTCCAGATAGTTTTATATCATAAAAATAATTACTCTTAAATAAGATCGTGTCATTGGAAAATCCTTTTACTTTTATAAAATAGGAAACATAGCTTTTGTTGTTTAAAGGTATTAACGTATCTATTCTTTCTTTTGAAAAGTCTAAAACTTCAAAAGTTCTTGTGTCATTTTTTTCATAACAACAAGACGAAAAAAATAGGATTATTAGAATAAAAAAACATTTCATATGGTTAATTTGTTGGTATTAATTCTGACTGACTTTTTGCCCTTTCACTTCTTCCACCACCTTCTATATTAGTAAAATATCGCAATTATCCATTGGAAATTACGGCTAGTATATTTTCAAGATAGTGATTCATTTCTATTTTTCTAGACCCTCAACATACCAACTTTTATATTTAAAGTCTCATTCAACTTAAAACTTGATATCCCTTTACAGGTACAATTTTATATTTATTTTTTTCCTTAATGACTAAAAAAATACTTACCCTTTCTCTATTGAAATACTTCAAAAAATCTGTTTTAGAAGTTATTTTAAGTTTATTAATGTTGTCAATGAATTTAATTGATTTTTCCTCTATTCTCTCAAAAATGTATGTTTCATTGGTACAATAGACATATGTTTTAATGTTACGACTTGAGTAAGTATGTGGGCAGTCAGAAACTTTATTATTATATAAAATATAAATGTTTTCTTTCTGATAATATTTCCATATAATGATAGAACCACACAGAATAATTATGAATGTAACTATTAAATATTTATATTTCTTAATTGCAATTTGTATCATTGTTTCTAGATAATATTTTAACCGCTTTTAACTCTTCTTTTTGATTTGCCGTTAATTGAAATACTCCTTGTGAGGCTAAAATTTTATAATCATCAAAAGTAGGTAATATTGAGTCATCATAATTTTTTAATGTAGTAGCCATCCGATTTATAAATTGATCTTTCATTATGTTATGGCTATAATTTTGTATTCCTGTGTCATTAATATATCTAGAATAAAGTTGTGAAAAAGTTGAGTAAGAATCATTATAATGTTTTCCTAAAAAAGCATGAGATATTTCGTGAACTAATATTGCTGCGATTTCAATAGAAGATAGATCATCTATCAAATTTTCATTTACTAAAATACCATATTTACCATTGCCGTAATATACAGTCTTACCTCCGATATTGTCTGGTAAACTATTAGACATTTTAAACGTTAAATCCGTATTTCCAATATTTCCATTACCAAACTCAATGAACAACTCAGTTATCAAATTATGAATATTTGCAACTCCACTTGACAAAAGTCTATTATAAACACAATCTGCTTTCCCTGTCAATTCATTGTATATTTTATCTTCTTCCTCAACAATCAAACAATCACCCTCTACTGACCCATCTAATGTTTCTTCACCATCTTGCACACAAGGAACTACAGGTGCTGTATTTCCACCATTACTACTTCCACCACCACCTGAAGAGTCATCATGATAATTTGGATCAGGTTCTTCAACAATTTCAGGTATGTCAAAACAAAAACTTTGTGTTTGTGTCCACATATAATCAGGATTACATCCTGAGCCTGCAATATGTGTAATATTCTCTGCACCATCAGTCACAGGTGCATTACAATATGTTGTTGAAATAGTTGTACAACCAGACCTCTTAAATATGTCTAATTTACTCACATCAATATCTATCTGCTCATAAGTTGCTTTGCCAATATAAGGTGTATCTTCATCTTCTAAATATTTTGTTAAGTATTCGTGGGATGGTAAATATGTAATTACTTTAGTATCGAAAATTATATTATTTTTAAAATCTATCACCAAATTTGAAAAACTTTTTTTTGGTTGATTTTCTTTTTTTATTGCTATAGTAAAAGTTGTGTAAATTGAGTCTTTATAAACACGTACTTTTTTGTCTTTAAGTATTGTTATTTTTAATTTTTCACCTTTTTTATTATAAAATTCCTTTTTTTTTTGTTTTTTTAATTCATTAATAATTGAAGATAATAAAGGGCTATCTTCCAGATTTATCTTAGAAATATAATTATTTCCATTTTCAATAACATAATTATCTTCAATAAATTCTTCTTTTTCACAATTCCATAGTGTTATAGATATTGTGAGTATTAGAATTATTGTAGATAATTTTTTAAAATATTTGTTTTTATAGTAGTTCATTATTTGTGTTTTTATATTACTCTAAGATTTCGATTTTCGAAATACTTGGTCTACTTTTTCTTTTATTTCGGTTTCAACTTTCACATAGCCGAAGTTGGATGTTTAGTCCTTAAAAAACATCATACAATTAATTAGTTTATAAAAAATTGAGATAAAAATTGCAATTTTTAAAATACTCAGTTTGCAATATAGTAATTAGAAATACACAAAAAATCCCCATTTATGGTGAAATTTTTGCCTCCCCATAAATGGGGATAACCCTCCCTGAAAATGGGGAGGTGTTTTTTGCAAAAGATTGAATAATAGCAGCTTATAAACTGAAGAAAAAAGATGTCTTTTAGGGAGTTTAGTAATGTTACCTTGGTACTTTATAGCAAATAACTATTAATACTCGTTTTTAACAAGCTCTAAAACTTTACATAAAAAATATAGTGTATACCTTTCTAAGTGGAATTTCATAAAAAAATGCGCTAAAAAGCGCATTTTTTTTGGTTATTTACTAAGTAGCGAGGAGCAGATTTGAACTGCCGACCTCAGGGTTATGAATCCTGCGCTCTAACCAACTGAGCTACCTCGCCTTTTGGTTTGCGGGTGCAAATATAACTGAATTTTTAAATTATGCAGGCTTGTTTTTAAATTTTTTTTTATAGAATTAATACCTATATTGGCGTCTCAAGAATTTATTATGGAAAAAATTAAATACGAACTAGAAATTCCAGTTCATGCATCGCCAAACATGTTGTATCAATATATATCTTCACCCTCTAATTTGCAAGAGTGGTTTGCAGATAAAGTAAATTCTAGAGGTAAAATTTATAGTTTTATTTGGGATGGTTCTGAAGAAAAAGCAGAGCTTATTTCTAAAAAGACAGACGAAAAGGTTCGTTTTAAATGGTTAGAAAGTGAAGATGACGATAGTTATTTTGAAATTAGAATTCAAGTAGATCCATTAACAAATGATGTTTCTTTGATGATTACCGATTTTGCAGACGATGAAGATGATGTAGAAGAGGCTAAACAGCTTTGGGAAAATCAAATAGACGATCTTAAACACACTATAGGAGCGTAATAATAAAATTAAATAGATATTTAACCCAACATAAAATGTTGGGTTTTTTTATGGCTTTCTTTTGCATGTAAAGTCTTAATTTTGCATTCTAAAATTTTTTGAAACATGTTAAACTTTAATGGAGAATTAGTTTCTAGCGATGCTATACAGTTACACCCAGATAATAGAGCCTTTAAATATGGAGATGCAGTTTTTGAAACCATTAAAGTGGTAAACAACAAAGTAGTTTTTTGGGAAGATCATTACTTTCGGTTAATGGCTTCTATGCGTATGCTTCGAATGAAAATTCCGATGTCTTTTACCTTAGAGTTTTTAGAAAATGAAATCTTAAAAACTGTTGCAGATAGTTCAGATACTAGTTTTAGGGTTCGCTTAAATGTGTATAGAAAAGATGGTGGTTTGTATTTGCCAAAGACGAATGAAATTGATTATCTAATAGATGCTAAGCCTTATCAAGAAAAGAGAATGGAGGTTTATAAATTAGATGTATTTAAAGATTTTTATGTGTATTCTGGTATTTTATCAACAGTTAAAACAAACAACAAAATGATTAATACTTTAGCTAGTATTTTTGCTGATGAGAATGATTTACATAATTGTGTGCTTATTAACGAGAAAAAGTCTGTTGTAGAGGTAGCAAACGGAAATATATTTATAGTAAAAGGGAATGTTGTAAAAACACCATCTTTAGAAGAAGGGTGTATAAAAGGAATTGTTAGGAAGAAAGTAATCGAAATTATAAATAAAAATGAAGATTATGTTATAGAAGAAACTAGTTTTTCTCCTTTCGACATACAAAAAGCCGACGAGGTTTTCATAACCAATGCAATAGTTGGTGTGCAACCCGTAACTAATTATAAGAAAAAATCGTTTAAAGTAAATTTAGCCAAAAAAATACAGCAAAATTTAAAGGTATTAGAATTTACAACCTAATTTAAGCTAATATCACTAGGAGCGTTAGCCCAGATTTTATAAGATCCACCTTTTTCAAGTAGCTCATTTCTCCAAAAATCATCATCTTCATTAAATATATTTTTAAGATTGTTTTTGGAAACAAACCAAGACTGCAATTCAATTTCGTCTTCTAATTGATTTTTTCCCCATCCAGAATATCCCAAAAAGAAACGAATATCTGTGCTATTAATTTGATTTGTGTTTAGTAGGTTTTTTAAAGATTCGAAATTACCACCCCAGAAAACTCCATTAGCTACTTCTATACTGTCTGTAATTAATTCTGGTACTCTATGAATAAAATATAAATTATCTTGCTCTACAGGACCTCCTTGGTATAAAAAAAAATCGCATTCAATCTCAGGAATTATATCGTTAAGAGTGTACGTTAATGGCCTATTTAATATAAAACCAACAGAATTGTTATCTGTGTGCTCTGTTATAAGAATAATGGCTCTACTAAAAGAAGAGTCATTTAAAATTGTAGGTTCTGCTATTAAAAGCCTTCCTTTAACAGGATTGTTATCATTCATAAGTAAATTTAAAAAAAAATGACCAATAAAAAAACTCTCTGTAAAAGAGAGTTTTAATATTATTATTCTAAGAAGTTTCTTAGTTTACAGCATCGCTTAATCCAGCACCAGCCTTAAATTTAGCTACATTTTTAGCAGCAATTTGGATAGTTTTTCCAGTTTGAGGATTTCTACCAGTTCTAGCAGCTCTTTTAGATACAGAGAATGTACCAAAACCAACTAAAGCAACTTTACCACCATCTTTTAATGCAGAAGTTACATTGTTTGTAAAAGATTCTAATGCTGCTTTTGCAGCTACTTTAGAAATTCCTGCATCTGCAGCCATTGCGTCGATTAAATCTGACTTGTTCATAATAAATAGATTTTAAAATTAATTGAATATTATTTTTTTATGCTTTGTTTGAACTTAAAAGCAAAACAAATATAGACGGATTAAGGGCTTACGCAAATTTACGCTCAAAAAAATACAGCATTTGTTAATAAATATACTTAAAATGTTAATAAAGCAGCTTTTAAATTTCAAAAACGCTCTAATCCTTACCAATAAAGGTGTTATAGCACTTTGGCATCTTTATTAAATTGGAAACCATTTAAAAGGCTTTTTACATCCATTTTTCGCCTGCCAGATAATTTTAATTCTTTAATAATGATATATCCATCTTTTGCGGCAACTTTTAATTCTTTTTTAGTACTAATAATACACCCAGTTGCTTCTTGTGGTATATTTTTTTCTATTGTAACGTCGTAAATTTGTGCTTTAATTTCTTCGGTTTTATTATCAATAATTGTCCATGCAGAAGGAAAAGGGTTTAGACCTCTAATTTTGTTATAAATTTCGTCTACAGAAATAGTCCAGTCTATCTTGGTATTTTCTTTGGTAAGTTTTGGTGCAGTTTTAAGCTCTTTTTCAGGTTGTTTTTTGGTCTTTATGTTACCGCTTTCAATTATATCTACTGTTTTTAAAACCAGATTAGTGCCAAGATGCATAAGTTTATCATGTAAAGTACCAACTGTTTCATTATCTTTTATTTCTATCTTTTCTTTTAAGATTATTTCACCAGTATCGATTTTTTCATCTATAAAAAATGTAGTAACTCCTGTAGTTTTTTCACCATTTATTATTGCCCAATGAATTGGGGCTGCACCTCTGTAGTCTGGTAAAAGTGATGCATGTAAGTTAAATGTGCCTTTACTAGCTATTTGCCAAACTACTTTAGGTAACATTCTAAACGCTACAACTATAGAGATATCTGGCTTTAATTGCGTTAACTCTTCTACAAATAAACTGTCTTTTAAGTTTGTTGGTTGAAAGATTTTTAAACTTTCTTGCTTAGCATATGTTTTAACTGCAGATTCTTTTATCTTTCTTCCTCTTCCTGCAGGTTTGTCTGGTGCAGTAACTACGCCTACAATATTGTAATTATTTTTTATTAAGCCTTTTAATATGGATACTGCAAAATCTGGAGTGCCCATAAATACGATTCTTAAATCTTTCATTTCTTAATTTTAAGATGATATTTATTAATTAGGTTGATGCCTATTACATCTTCATTTAAAAGTTCGCGCAAAAGTACTAAAACCTCTTCTTGTTTAGCATCTAGTTTAAACACGATTTCTTGAGAGGTTAATTGCTTATTCTTTTTAAGTATTTCTACTATCTGATTTTTAAGACCAACTTTTTTTACATTTTTATTTTCGTTTAAACACACATCGCATTTTCCACATTTCGATGCATTTTTTTCATTAAAGTACTGTAATATTTGAATACTTCTACAAAGTGTATTGTTGTTGATATAATTTAAAAGATCGGTTTCTTTTTTACTTTTTAGTTTTAAATATTGCTTTATTTCTTTTGCATGAAAAGATAAGGTTCTGTCATCTTCTCGCGGCACAAGAAATTGTATTTCATTGTTTTTTAAAGAAGGGGTATAGGTTAAAATATTGTCGTTGTGCATTTGTTGTAAATACTCTTTTACCTGTTTTGATGTGCAATTGTTTTTCTTAGCTAATAAAAATTCATCAATATAAATAGATTGATTAAATAAGCCTGTATAAGTTCTTAATAGTGAATCTATAAACTTTTTAAAATAGATGTTATCTATAGCGTAATTTAACACTGTTTTGCTGCTAGCTTTGCAAAAAACAGTAGATTTTTTCTGTTCTGTTTTAGAAAAATCTATTATGTTATGATTAGCTAAAATGAATAAAATTGTTCGAGTTTTTACAGGATTAAACTCATAACGAGCACAAAATTCTTGCAAATCAAAAGGAAAAGAATTTTCAGAAAATGCACCATAGCTAATATCTAAATATTGATACAATTTGCGATGTGCCATTTTAATATCTTCAAATGTAGGAAGCGCTTTTTTTTGTCTTTGTTTGTAGACATTAATATCGTGTTCGTTTTTTAATAGAACAGCAAAAGATTTCTGTTGATTTCTACCAGCTCTTCCTGCTTCTTGAATATAATTTTCTATAGAAAAAGGAAAGTCGTAATGCACAACAATACCTACATTTTCTTTGTCTATTCCCATACCAAAAGCATTGGTAGCTACAATAATTCTATTTTCTTCACTCATCCATTTTTTGTAAGCATTTTGTTTTAATTCAGGAGTTAAACCTCCATGATAAAATGTGCTTTTAAAATTATTTTGAATTAAGAAATTAGAAATTTCTTCTGCTCTTCTTCTAGAGCTAACATACACGATTGCTGGTGTTTTAGTTTTGGTAAATATTTGCTTTAAACGCAATAGTTTATTTTCTACATGAAAAACTTGATATGCCAAATTTTCTCTGTAAAATGACTTTTTTACAATTTTAGGTTCTTCTAATTTAAGATTAGTTGCAATATCATCTAATACTCTAGCATTTGCGGTAGCTGTTAGTGCTATAATATTTACGCTAGGTTGTATTTCTTTTAGAATAGCAATTTGTCTGTAAGAAGGTCTAAAATCATGACCCCATTCAGAAATACAATGCGCTTCATCAATAGCAAATAAACAAACATCTAATTCTTTAATTTTTTGCTGTACAAGTTTAGAAGCTAACCTTTCTGGTGACAAATAAAGAAATTTAAAGTTACCAAATTTAATATTATCAAAAAGAGTTATGATTTCATTTTCAGAACTACCACTTTTAATAGTAACCGCTTTTATGTTTCTTTTGGTGAGAGATTTTATTTGATCTTCTATTAGCGCAGTTAAAGGAGATATTACTATACATACACCTTTTAGTAGTAAAGTAGGTACTTGGAAACACAACGATTTTCCTCCACCTGTTGGCAACAAAGCAATGGTATCTTTTTTATTTAAAACATGTTCTATTACTTGCTTTTGTGGATGTCTAAAAGTAGTATAACCCCAATATTGATTTAAAACTTTTTCTAGATTTTTCATTTCTATAAAGATAGAAACTCTTTTATAAAATTAACACGATTAAGAACAGTATCAAAAGGGACTTTAATAGGGGTGTAGCCTAGGTTTTTATAAGTTCTAACTAAAAATTCATCAATTTTTTTTGCATCAGAAAAAGATTCATATCGTTCATTATCAGAAGTGTATATTTCTTTCCAAGGAGCAAAATGAAAAATCATATCGTATTTGTATTTTTTGCTTTTTTCTAGAAAATAAGTAGGGTATTGGGTTTCTACATAATCCATATACGCAGGAATATCAGGTATTCCTCTATCAAAGAAAACAATGTTAGCATCGCTATTTTCTGCACTATCGTATTGTCTTTCTCTTCCTTCTAGTAGAAGTTTCGAAAATAAAATGGGTTCTTCTAAAAATAATTGTTCTATACCGTCTTTTTGTGCTTTTAAGGTAACTTCTCTAGAAATCTCATCATAACAATGAAAACCTTCTTTTTTCAAGGTTTTTAAAACGGTACTTTTTCCTGTTCCAGGACCACCAATTAATACTATTTTTTTTTGACTATTTTGCAAACAGATATGTTTATTTAAAGCATTTTATTGCTTAAAGATATAGAGGCTACAAATATATATTATAAAGCACTTAAAATTAATTTTTAATGTAATTTTGTGCTGTTAAATGGAGAAAAACGAACAAATGAACGATAAGATAGGATTTTATAAAAAATTAAAAAGTCAATTAGAAGATACTACCAATTTTCCTGCAGACTACATGTATAAATTTATAGTGCCAGCTACTGGAAATCAGGTACAAGAAGTGCAAGATGTTTTTGAAAATAAAGGTGCTGTAATAAAAACCAAAAAATCTAAAACAGGAAAATACACAAGTGTTTCAATTGTTTTAAAACTAAAAAATGCAGACGAAGTAATTAGTTATTATAAAAAAGTGGAAACCATAGAGGGTATTATTTCTTTATAATTTTATGAAACAAAAGACACTATTTTTTGCGTTTTTAATTTTCTCATTTTTTGTGAATGGGCAGATAAACAATAATGCTACCCTTGTTACAATAGATGGCAAAAACTATACTATTTCTGACTTTAGACGAACTTATGAAAAGAATTTAGATGTAATTGATTCTGAAGAAGCTAAAGATATACAAAAGAACATAGAACTCTTTATAAATTATAAGTTAAAAGTTAAAGAAGCATACAGGCTAAATTTAGATACGTTAGATAGCTACAAGCAAGAGATAGAGATATACAGAAATCAACTATCTGCACCTTATCTTCAAGATAGTATTTATCTTAATAAGTTAATTAAAGACGCTTATTTTCGACTTAAAAACGAAGTTAAAGTAAAACACATTCTCTTACGTTTGCCTAAAAACGCTAGGCCAAAAGACACCTTAGCAGTTTACCAAAAGTTAAATAGTATCAGAGATAGTATTTTAAGAGGAGAATCTTTTGATAAAATGGCTGTTCGCTATTCAGAAGACCCTTCTGCAAGAGATAATTCTAATACAGGATACAAAGGTAATAAAGGAGATTTGGGTTATTTTTCTGCTTTTAAATTGGTTTTTGCTTTTGAAGAAACTGCATATACCACCCCAGTTGGAGAAATATCAAAACCATTTAAAACTAGTTTTGGATACCATATTTTACAAGTTGATGATTTACGACCTTCAAGAGGAGAAGTAGAAGTAGCGCATATCTTAATTTCTGACACAACTAAAGAAGGAGAAAAATTAATTAATGAAGTTTACCAAAGATTAGAAAATAAAGAACACTTTAAGCCCTTGGCTAGAAAATATAGTAATGATAACAATTCTAGAACAAAAGGTGGGAAACTAAAAAAGTTTGGTACAGGAATAATGCCAAAAGAGTTTGAAGATGTTGCTTTTAGTTTAGAAAAAGAGCAAGATTACTCCAAGCCATTTCGCACCAAATTTGGTTGGCATATCGTAAAACTCATAAAAAAACATCCAGTACAAGATTTTAAAGATTTACAAATTGAGTTACGAAGAAGAGTGCTTTCAGGATCTAGAGCAAAGTTGTCTAGAAAAGCTGTAATAGACAGATTAAAACTAAAATACATAATAACTGAGGCAGAAGATAATATGTTGTTTTTTAATTCTTTGAATGCAGATACTTTTAAAATTTCTAACTTTAAAGAAAATTTATTTACTATTAACAATAAATCAATTTCTAAAAAATCATTTCTTGCTCATTTAAAAAAGAACAACACAAAACCAATTTTTGATACCTACAAAGAATATAAAATCAAAGAAATATTAAATTTTTACAAAGAAAATTTAGAAGCTTCAGAACCAGAATTTGCATACCTTATTGAAGAATATAGAGATGGTTTATTGCTTTTTGAATTAATGCAAAGAGAAGTTTGGAATAAAGCATCTAAAGATACAATTGGTTTAGATAATTTTTACAAAAACAACTTTAACAAGTATAACAATAAAGCATTAAAACAAATAAAAGGGCAAGTAATTAGCGATTATCAAAATAAAATTGAAAAAGACTGGTTAGAAGGTTTAAGAAAAAATAGTAAAATTAAAATACACAATAAAGCTGTGAAAACACTTGTTCAATTTTATAGAACCAATGAGTAAAAAGGGAATATATATTATCTTATTTGTTTTTTTATTTTCTTGTGACTTAATAAATGTTCAAGAAAATTTAGTAGACGCATCAGATATAGTAGCTATTGTTAATACTAAACGTTTATACCGTTCTGATTTAAAAGAGATTTTACCCAAAAATTTGTCTCAAGAAGATAGTGTACAACTCTCTAAAAGCTACATAAAAGATTGGGCAATAAAACAACTTTTAATAGATAAAGCAGAGAATAATAGTTCATTAGAAAATATAAATGAAATAGAATCTCTAGTTAGAGATTATAAAGAAAGTTTGTTAATTAATAATTATAAAGAACAATTAATAAAACAACAGTTAGATACCTTAATTACTGAGAATCAAATAAACGATTATTACCAAGAAAACAAACAAAACTTTAAGCTTAATGAAGAGTTGATACAACTAAGGTACCTTCATTTTGATACCAATATCTTAAATAAAGAAGAATACATAACTCTCTTTAAGTCAGATAATATTGAAGATTTAGAAAGATTAGAAAAAGAACAATTAAGTTTTAAAAATTTTATGTTTAACGATTCTATTTGGACACCAATAGAAAACGTTATGTTAAAACTTCCGTTTTCTAAAGAGATTCTGTTAAAAAAAACAAAATTCCTTCAAAAACAAGATTCATTAGGTTTATATTTGGTGGCTATAAAAGATGTTTTAGAAAGAAATCAAATAGCACCAAAAAGCTATATAACACCAACCATAAAACAAATGATTTTGCACAAACGCAAAATTGAATTAATACGAGAAATCGAAAAAATATTATTAAGAGATGCAACAAAAAACAACA
This sequence comes from uncultured Polaribacter sp., assembly GCA_964477255.1. Lineage (GTDB taxonomy): Bacteria > Bacteroidota > Bacteroidia > Flavobacteriales > Flavobacteriaceae > Polaribacter. The sequence goes on along the minus strand of CAYZDK010000017.1, from coordinate 47,930 downwards.
ACTTTAGAGAATTTTAAAAAGTATATACTTTTCTCTCTAGTAGCCTTTTTTAGCCTATCTACAGCAGCACAAAAAGTAAAAATAGATGGAGTAGCAGTAGTTATAGGAAAAAATATTGTTTTAGATTCAGATATCGAAAAGTTTAAACAAGAGATAGAAGTAAGGTCTGAAGGGAAAATAAAAATATCTGACTGTGAAATGCTAGAAGAGCTAATGCAACAAAAGTTATTGGCACACCATGCAGTTATAGATAGTATTATAGTTACAGATGGAGAAGTAGATATGAGGGTAGAGCGATCTATTCAGTTTTTTACCCAGCAATATGGATCTATAGATAAAGTCATTGAAGCTTATGGTTTTAACGATTTAGATGATCTAAAAAAAGAACTACAAACAGTTCAAAGAGAAAATGTTCTTATAGAAAGAGAACAACAAAACATAACAGAGAAAATTACGGTAACACCAGAAGAAATTCGTTTGTATTACAATGGTTTAAAAGAAATAAATGAGCTTCCAGAATTTCAAGCAGAAATAGAACTAGCACAACTGGTAATAAAAGCTAAACCTACAGAAGAAGAAGAAAAACGTGTTGTAGAAAAACTAAGCGAACTAAAAAAAGAAATAGAAGAAGGTTCTAGCTTTAAAATGAAAGCTATTATTAATTCTGAAGATCCAAGCGTTGCTGGAAATGGAGGTTTTTTAGGTCCCATAACAAAACAAACAAATTTTGTAAAAGAGTTTAAAGAGGTTGCATTTAGTTTAGATCCTGGGCAAATTTCTAAACCTTTTAAATCTGATTTTGGATATCATATTGTAAAATTACATGAAATTCAAGGAGAAGCAAGAGTGGTATCTCATATTTTAATGCAACCAGAAATTCCTGAATCTACAATACTTGCGGCAAAAGAAAAAGCAGAAAGAATAAAAGAAGATATTATTTCTGGAAAAATAACTTTTGCAGACGCAGTAGAAAAATATTCTGATGATAAAGAAACTAAAAACAGTGATGGATTAATTATAAACCAAGAAACTGGCGATACTAAGTTTGATTTGACAGGAATGCCACCAGCTTTATATGCTAGAGTTTCAGAATTAAGTAAAGGAGAGTTTTCGGATGTGTACTACGAATCCAATAGAACAGGAGAAAAGATGTATAAGTTTCTCTTAATGAGAGATAGAACAGATACTCATGTTGCAGATTTAGTAGACGATTATGTAAAAATCCAAGAGTTAGCTTTAGCCAAGAAAAAAGAGGAAACAGTTGCAAGTTGGGCAAAAGAAAAAATTAAAGACACCTACATTAAAATTGCTCAAGAATATAACAAATGTTCGTTTGAGAAAAACTGGAAAAAAGAAACAGGAAAATAATGTCTGATGTGAAAGCAATAAATGAATTGGTGTTAAAATACAATTCATTACAAGAAGAAATAGGTAAGACAATTATTGGTCAGAAAGATGCAGTTAATTTTACGTTACTATCTATTTTTTGTGGAGGTCACTCCCTTTTAGTAGGTGTGCCAGGTTTGGCTAAAACGCTGTTAGTAAATACTGTTTCTAATGCATTAGGACTTAATTTTAAAAGAATACAATTTACTCCAGATTTAATGCCATCTGATATTTTAGGAAGTGAAATTTTAGATGAAAACAGAAAATTTAAATTTATTAAGGGGCCTGTTTTTTCTAATATAATTCTTGCAGATGAAATTAACAGAACACCACCAAAAACACAAGCAGCGCTTTTAGAAGCTATGCAAGAACGTTCTGTTACAGTTGGAGGACATCATTACAAACTAGAGTTGCCTTTTTTTGTGTTAGCCACCCAAAACCCAATAGAGCAAGAAGGAACTTATCCTTTGCCAGAAGCACAATTAGATCGTTTTATGTTTTCTATTAACTTAGAGTACCCATCTTTTGAAGAAGAGGTTCTGGTTGTTAAAAATACAACAGGGGCTAATAAGACACTTGTAAACTCTATTTTTACAAGTAAGGAAATTATAGATACACAAGCGTTAGTTAGAAGAATTCCGGTCTCTGATAATGTAATAGAATATGCAGTGAAATTAGTAGGTAAAACCAGACCAAAATCAGAAAAAGCAACAGAATTGGTTAATAACTATTTAGATTGGGGAGCAGGACCAAGAGCGTCTCAAAACCTAATTTTAGCAGCTAAAGCACATGCAGCTGTTCATGGAAAATATTCTCCAGATATAGAAAATGTAAAAGCAGTAGCTGTACCTATTTTATCCCACAGAATTGTTAAGAATTATAAGGCAGAGGCAGAGTCTATAACAGTAAAAGATATTATAAAATCTCTATTATAGTATTACTCATTTTCAAAAAAGCTAAACATATTTCCCCCATACCTTTTAGAATAGCTAAACATTTTGTGTGATGATAAATCGGTATGTTTAGAGTGTTCTATTACTAAGACACCTTCTGTATTTAAGAGTTGTTTCTGAAAAACTGTATCTATTATTGCTAAAAACTTATTTTCTTCAAAGTTATATGGAGGATCTGCAAAAACAACATCTACCTTAAAAGATGCGTTTTCTAAAAACTTATACACATCGCTTTTAAAGGTGGTAATATCCATAGAAAACTCTTTAGCTATTTCATTTATGTATTTAATGCAATTGTAATTAGCATCAACAGAAAATATTTGTTGTGTCCCTCTAGAAGCAAATTCAAAACTTATATTTCCAGTGCCAGCAAATAAATCTAACACAGAGATATTATCAAAATAATATAAATTGTTTAAAATATTAAACAAAGACTCTTTAGCCATATCTGTTGTAGGACGAACAGGTAAGTTTTTAGGTGCCTTTAGTCTTCTACCTTTATATTTTCCTGAAATAATACGCATTAACCTAAAAGAATATAGTTTGTATGGTTTTCATAATCTAGTGTATCGTAAATATAGCTATTACTCTTTAAGAAAGTTATATTTTTAATATAAAGATAAAGCATTTTAAAAATTTCAGATTCTTCATAAATATCGCCAAAAAGTACCAAATTAATAATATTAGTATCTAGATTTAACTGTTCTAAAACAAATAAAACATAATAAGTAAAGTCTTCTACTGTATTGTAGTTAAAGGTGTTGGCAAAATGAAGGTTATTATTTTTAAAGTAAATAATATCTAAATAACTTTCAGATACGTTTACATAAATTTTGCTTGATTTTTCTGCCTCAATCAGCAATAACTTTTCTATTAAAACAGTTAAGTGATGCTTATATTCGAATGAACCAAAATGCTGAAAAAGATAGTTGTTGATGTTTATATACGGAATATAAACGTTATTAATAGCACTTTTTTCGATACTATCAAAAGTAAAATAATCTGTAGAGAGTGTTTTTATATTGAAATCTAAATAGGTCTTTAGATTATTTTCATTAAAAAATTCCTTTGGTACCAAAGTAGAAAGATTATTCTCATGTATTACCAGAATTTCATTAAAGTCTGTTTGAACTGCTTGGTCTGTTTTAAATACAGATTTTATTTTTTGAAGAAGTTCTTCAGCAGAATTTAATGTGTTTTCAAATTCAATTCTGTTAAAATAAGAAACAATATTTTCGTTATTTATAATACAAAAAGAAAATCCATCCAAACTAAATTGGATGGATAATTTATTATCTTTTGTATGCTCTAAAGAATTTTTATTCTTCTTTTGCACTGTCTTTTCTATCGTATTTAGGAGGCCAGTTACCACCAGTAGAAACTTCTTCTAAAGAACCTACAGAAATATACTCTCCTTTAATTTGATCTGTTTCTATAGCTTCTAATTCCTGCTTTACAAGAGATTCATTTAAATCTCCAATAATGGCTCTTTTAGGTATTCTAGCTCTAAAAGTAGAAACAACTAAACCAGGTACTTTTTCTACTTCTCCTGTTTCTAGTTCAAATTCTTTTCCTTCAGCGCCAGGAACTTTAAACATATTTTTGTAGTCTCTATTGCTAAAGTATTTTAATACTGGTTCATAACCAATAGTATCTGTAACTCTTTTTTCTACATCTACTATAACGCCACCACCTCTATTTTCTTTTTCTACTATAGTTTTAGTTTCTGTAATTGCTAACTGAGCTGTATCTACAAACTGAATTAACCCTTGCTTATCTTTAGTATACGTTCCGTTAACTTCCATATACTTTATTTGAGCATCTCTAATAATTTTTAAAGAATTTACTACAGGCTCAAATCTTTTAATCTTTGTCTTATTAAAGTTAATAGGTTCCATAATACCATTGTAAATTTTGTAACCTAAAAAGACTGCAACTAACAATAATAAAATAGATGGTAGCCATCTTAATTTTAATGGTAAATACTTAACAATAAGAAAAGCAATTAGAACAGCAACAATTGCGGCTCCTAAAATCATGAGAATTAATTCCATTTTTTTATTTAGTTTTTAATAGTAATTTGACAAATCTACAATTTTTTTTCAATGATTAAAACTTTTATTTGTAAAGAAATGTATCTTTGAGATTTGCACAATTTTATGATTAAAACACCAAAAAATTTTTATCTAGAATTACTGAAAAACTTCAATTTCTCTCCCACATCTAAACAAAATAGACTTCTTAAGTTACTTAGCTTATTCTTGTTTGAAGAAGATAAAAATGCAGCGTTTTTACTTAAAGGTTTTGCTGGTACAGGGAAAACAACAATAGTAGGTTTATTGGTTAATAATCTTAAGAAAATTCAAATGAAAAGTGTTTTATTAGCACCAACTGGTAGGGCAGCTAAGGTAATTTCTGGATATGCAAAAAGACCTGCATATACTATTCATAAAAAAATATATTTTCCAAAAACAACCAATAGCGGTAATTTAGAATTTGTAATGCAAAAGAACAAACACACCAATACACTTTTTATTGTAGATGAAGCTTCTATGATTCCAGATGCCAAACAGAACTCTAATTTATTTGCTACGTCTTCTTTACTAAATGATTTAATAGAATACGTGTATTCTGGTAAAAACTGTAAGTTACTACTGATAGGAGATACTGCTCAATTACCACCTATTAAATTAGATTTAAGTCCAGCATTAGACGCAGAAGAGCTGCGCTATACTTATGATAAAACCGTAACTCAATTAGAATTAACAGAAGTTATGCGACAACATAAAGAATCTGGAATTTTAATTAATGCTACAGAACTAAGAGGTTTTATGCAAAATACTTTAGCACAATTTAAATTTACTTTAGACTATCCTGATGTGTATCGTCTAGAAGATGGATATGAAGTGGAAGATGCTTTGGTAGATACGTATAATAGATATGGTTATGAAGATGCTACTTTTATTGTCAGATCTAACAAAAGAGCCAACTTATACAACCAACAAATAAGACAAAATATTCGTGGTTTAGAGTCAGATATTTCTGCTGGCGATTTTATAATGGTGGTTAAAAATAATTACTATTGGTTAGATGATAAAGCAGAAGCAGGCTTTATTGCAAATGGTGATATTTGTAAAATACTTAAGGTGTTAAAAATAAAAGAGCTTTACGGCTTTCGTTTTGCAGAAGTTGAATTAATGATGGTAGATTACCCCAATATGCAACCATTTGAAACGGTAGTCTTATTAGACACCTTAATAAGTGAAAGTCCATCTTTAACCTACGAAGAGTCTAATAAATTATACCAAGCAGTAAAAGAAGATTATAAAGATATTAGACCAGCGTATAAACAATATTTAGAAATAAAAAAGAACATATACTTTAATGCGCTACAAATTAAATATGCATATGCAATAACCTGCCACAAATCGCAAGGTGGCCAGTGGTCTACTGTTTTTATAGAACAACCATACTTGCCAGATGGTGTTTCTGTAATTTACTACAGATGGCTTTACACTGCAATAACTAGAGCAAAAGAAAACCTATATTTAATAGGATTTAAAGACGATTTTTTTACTTCCTAACTAGTAAATCAAATACTCTACACCAACAGTTCCGTAAACATTTCCAAATTGGTGTACAGCTTCTTTCATTTTTTTGGTATGATAAATAAATGTATAACCAAAATTAAACCTGTTTGCAGTAAATTTTATACCAGCCTCAGCAGTAAAAACTAACGGTAAAATATCTGTAGTAACAGGACTGTTGTTATTAAACAAGCTACCTTGCATAGTAGCATCATAAACTGCATAACGTAATGATGGTTGAAAAAAGAAATAGGTTTCAACTTTTCTACTTGTTGTATGAAAGCTACTGTTTAAATTGGTACCATATTCCATAGAATTTGTTATTGGAGCAAGAGGTTTAATACCTATTCGCATTAACATACCAGAAGTTAAATCTGTATACACAGTTCCTAATCTAGCGTAGTTTACCCATGTAAAATCTATAGTATTAGTTTTGTTAGTATGTATGTTTTTTAAATAATCAAACTCTAGGTTTAGAGAAAGTGTATTTTGCACTTGAAAGTCCCAACCGTTAATATCTTCAAAACCATAAATATCATGAATAACACCTTGTAAATTAGAACCAAGTGCATCTGGACCAACAATTCCAAGTTGAATAGCAGTTCGAATAACTCTATTTTCATCTAAAGTTTTTAGAATACCAAATTTCCCGAATAAATGTCCCGCAAATGGACGATCGTGCAAATCTGGATCTGCCACAATAGCCTTATATGGAGTAAACATTTCATGACCAACTTGAAGTTGATAGATTTTCTTGTCAAAAGCCTCTCCTTTTTTATTTGCCATAAAATTGTAATTTAAAAACATTCCATTAGTATAATAACGGTCTCTATAAAAGGAGGTATATAAATCGTTATCATTAATAAAGCTTACAGATTTAGAATATTTCTCTTGTCCTAGAATTAATAAGGAAAAGAATAAAAGAAAAGGTAAAGTTATTTTTTTCATACAAGAACAAATATAGTTAACAAATTTCAACTTTTTTACTTATATAAATCTCTATAAAAATAGTATCTTAGACAAGATAATTAAATTATAAAACAGCAAGCTTTTGTTATCACAAAAAGATTTTTTTTCTGCGAAAAATAAGAGCGAATTTTTACAAGTATTAAAACAAAAAAGTTCGCATTACGAGAAGGTAAAACAATTACTCTTTTACGAAGACGAATTGAGACAGTTACAAATAGAATTGGTAAAACTGCAAAGATATATTGCCAAACATAAAATGCGAGTAGCAGTAATCTTTGAAGGAAGAGATGCTGCTGGAAAAGGGGGTAATATAAGGAGGTTTATGGAGCATCTTAACCCACGCTCCAGTAGGCTTGTAGCACTTAACAAACCTACAGAAATAGAAAAAGGACAATGGTATTTTCAACGATATATAAAAGAATTGCCTAACCCTGGAGAAATTGTTTTTTTTGATCGTAGTTGGTACAATCGTGCAGTTGTAGAACCTGTGATGGGTTTTTGTACAGACCAACAATACCAAAAATTTTTGGTTCAAGTTCCAGAATTTGAGCATATGATGTATGAAGATGGTGTTGTTATTATAAAATTTTGGTTATCAATCACAAAAGAAGAACAATTAAAAAGATTTGAAGGGAGAAAAGAAAATCCTTTAAAACGTTGGAAATTTAGTCCTGTAGATAAAAAAGGGCAAGTATTGTGGGATAAGTACACCCATTTTAAAGAAGAAATGTTTTCTAAAACACATACTACATATAGCCCTTGGGTAATTGTAAAAACTAACAATAAAAAAATTGCTAGGTTAGAGGCAATGCGACATGTGTTATCTCAGTTTGATTATGATGGGAAATCAGATGCAGGAACAGTTTTAACACCAGACCCAAATGTTGTAATGAGATATTACAGATCCAGTCATCAATTCGATTAAAATGAAAGAAAATTTTTCCGCCAAAGAATTAAAAAAACTAAACTCAAAAAAAGGTTTAATGGCTTTTTTATCTAAAGATCCGTTAAATCCTGAAAAGGCACTTCGCTATGTAAATTATCAGAAAAAACTAAAAGAGTTACAAGTAGAGTTAATTAGAATGCAAACTTGGGCAATAGATAATAATGAACGAATAATCGTGTTGTTTCAGGGTAGAGATGCAGCAGGTAAAGGAGGTGCTATTCGTAGAATTACAGAGAGAATTAATCCTAGACATATGCGAATTGTTGCATTGCCTAAACCTACTGAAGATGAAAAAAGTCAATGGTATTTTCAAAGGTATGTAGAACAATTTCCCAAAGCAGGAGAGATGGTTTTTTTTGATAGAAGTTGGTACAATAGAGCAGTAGTAGAACCAGTAAATAATTTTTGTACTAAAGAAGAGTATGAGATATTTATGAATCAGGTAAACGACTTTGAAAGAATGATTTTAGAGTCTGGCATTCACTTGGTAAAAATCTATATGTCTATTTCTAAGAAAGAACAAGCGAAACGATTTTCTGAAATCAATAACAATCCTCTTAAACAGTGGAAAATGACTAAGTTAGACGAAAAAGCGCAGGAACTTTGGGATCAATATACAGAGTATAAAAATGCCATGTTCGAAAAAACGAATACAGAATTATCTCCATGGAAAATTATTCGAGCAAATAGAAAAACAGAAGCAAGAATAAATGTGATTAATCATATTCTAAATAGAATACCTTACGATAAAAGCATAAAGGTTTAAATAGCTCTTTTTGCAATTTCAGAAAACAAATAAAATAGCTCTCCAGCTATTTGTAGGTTTGTTTTTAGATATACTTCTTCTTGTTTTTCAGTTGCATCAGAATATTTTGGATCTACAAAAGGTAGATGATGTCTTTGTGAAGCCTCTGAAATAAAAGGGCAGTTTTCATCTGCATTGTTACAAGTAGTAATTGCAATAAATGGGGTTTTATTTATATTGTGGTCATACAATTTAGAAAAACCAATAATAGACTTTTTAGCTCCTCTAAAGCTAATTTCATAAGTAGGATTTTGATGCGAAAAATCGGAAAGCTGAAATTCAAAACCAGATTTTTGTAATGTTTTAACCGCATTTCTATGAAACGCAGTAACTTCTGTACCACCTGAAAAAGCATCTATATTTAGATTGAAATAGTATGCAGCGTAGTTTGCCCAAAGCTGACTTATTTGACTTCTTCTTGAATTATGTGTGCAAATAAAATTAAGATTCAATGTTTTATTTTGCGAATATTCCGTTACAATTTTAGTTGCAATAGAAGATAAAACACTTTTACGGCTATCTGTAATAATTGTTTTTTTTACAGATTTCTCAAAGAAGTTTTCAACAGAAACGGAAGAAGTCCTAATCATCTTAGTATTTTTGTACAAAAATAAATAAGAACAAGAGTTTTAATAATTAAACTAAGGTTAAGAATGCGTTTAGAAATTGGAAATAAAGTAGCTGTTTTAGATGATGTTCTTAAAGGTATCGTAATACAAGTTGAAGAAGAAAACATCAGTATTGAAACAGAAGATGGAATGGTGTTACAATTTAAACCTAATGAATTGGTTAAGATAGAAGCAGACCAGTATGAACTCTCTAAATTTTCAGACATAAACAATCCTCTTTTAAAGGAAAAAGCAAAAGAAGAACACAAGAAAAAATCTACTTTTAAAAAAGATAAAAATGAAATAATTTTAGAGGTAGACTTACATATTAACCAATTGGTAAAAAGCACAAGAGGTATGGATAATTATGATATGCTAAATTTACAATTAGATACTGCAAAACAAAAAGTTGAGTTTGCCATTCGAAAACGTATTTCTAAACTAGTATTTATTCATGGTGTTGGAGAAGGAGTGTTAAAATCAGAATTAGTACGTTTACTTAACAAATACCCAGTAAAATATTACGATGCATCCTATAAAAAGTATGGTTTAGGAGCTACAGAAGTATATGTGTATCAAAACACAAACTAAATTACATGAAATTGATGAAAGCAATTTATCTTGATAACGCAGCAACTACAAAATTAGACGATGAGGTTTTAGAGTTTATGACTCTTAGGATGAAAGAAAGTTATGGAAATCCATCATCTACACATCAATTTGGAAGAGAAGCGAAATCACTAATAGAAACTGCTAGAAAAAATATTGCTAAGATGCTTAATGTAGGTTCTAGCGAAATTATTTTTACTGCAGGTGGTACAGAAGCAGACAATTTAATTTTACATAATGCTGTTCTAAATCTAGATGTAACTCATATTGTTACTTCAAAAATAGAACACCATGCAGTGTTGCATACCGTAGAACATTTACAAGAAACACAGAATATTAATGTTTCTTATGTTGATGTAAATTCTAATGGTAATATAGACTTAAATCATTTAGAAAAGATTTTAGCAACATCTAAGCATAAAACTTTAGTTAGTTTAATGTATATAAATAATGAAATAGGAAACCTGTTAGATGTTGCTAAAGTGTGCGAATTGACTAAAAAATACGATGCTCTTTTTCATTCAGACACAGTACAAGCAATAGGGCATTATACTTTAGATTTACAAAAAAAACCAATAGATTTTGTTGTAGCAAGTGCACATAAATTTCATGGACCAAAAGGTGTAGGATTTGCATACTTTAAAAAAGGTTTTGGTGTTTTACCGATGTTACATGGTGGAAATCAGGAAAAAGGCGCTAGGTCTAGTACAGAAAATGTGCATAGCATTTTAGGAATGGAAAAGGCTCTTGAAATTGCAAACAATAATTTAGAAGCAGACTCTAAGTATGTAAAAGAAATTAAAGAGTATTTTATTGAGATGTTAAAACAGCTGAACCCAAATATTCAGTTTAATGGGCTATCTGCTTCTAAAAACGAAAGTGCGTACACAATTTTAAATGTAAGATTTCCCAAAGAAGATTCAATGCTATTGTTTACATTAGATATTGCAGGTATAGCTGTTTCTGGAGGTTCAGCTTGCCAGAGTGGAAGCAATACTGGCTCTCATGTATTGGCTGAGATTTTAGATCAGAAAGAACAAAACAAAACATCTGTTCGTTTTTCATTCTCTAAATATACCACCAAAGAAGAAATAGATACAACAATTGCAAAAATAAAAGAGCTACTTTAAGTAGCTCTTTTATTTTTACTCGATAATTATTTTTTTAAATCCCCTTCCTTTTTCTGTTTTAATTTCTAGAAGATAAATGCCTGTATTTAAATTCTTATTAAATTTAAACTGGTAATTTTTTCTAAACGCACCAGAATATTCCAAGATCTTTTTTCCTGTAATGGTATACAGATTTAATTCTTTTACGAATACATTTACAGAGATGAATTCTTTAGAAGGGTTTGGAAATACGGTGAAATCTTCCTCTAAGAAAAAGTTTTCATTAGAAAGCGAAGCACTATTGTTTGCATAAACTCGAAACTCACCAGGTTCTAATGATATAAGACTATTTACGTTGGTTACATTTATTTCTGAATTGTCATTTAATAAATCATACCAAGTACCTGTTTCTTGAAATAAAGGGTTAATGTTTTGGGTTGTTAAGCCAAAATTACCTATGACATTTATATGTTGTATATCAGATGCATTAGCATCATTTAATTGTATTTTTTTCAATCCATTTGGGTTATTAGCATCTATTGTAAAATCGGCTGTTTCAAAGATTTCATATGCTAATTTAAGTTGAATTAATTTACTCCAAGTATTATATAAATCACGTCTATCGGAATCTTCATAATAGTTCCATAAAATAGGTTTTTCACCAGTTCTTCCATTTTGATTAATGCTAATATCGTAGCCTAATTCATCAAATTGCCAAATCATCTTTGGTCCAGGTACTGTAAAATAAAAAGCGCCATTTAGTTCCATTCTATCTAATGCAGTAGACATTTCTTTAGTATTATAACTTCCTGTAGAATTTCCAAAGTTTAAAGTTTCATACATTAAACGTTCTTCATCATGACTTACCATATAGCTTACATTTTGTGGTTCTGACCAACCTCTGTTTATATAAGATATCCAAGAAAAGTCAGAGCTATTATTGCTATGGTTTCCTAATGCGGCTTCTTTGTAGTTACCATGATGATTTCCCCAAACCATCATTCCTTTTCCTTCATCTAGCCTATAGTTTATTAAAGCAGTTTCTTCATTATTCGCAGCAAAATGTTCTAATATCATAAAGGATTCAGGGTCTTTTTCCCACTGAAAATCTGCATATTTTTTTAAAATGTCAACCCTAGCTTGTTGGTATTGACCCCAAGCACCAACATCATTTGTTTGTTGTTGCGTAAAGCCTTTAGATAAATCCCATCTAAAACCATCTACTTTGTATTCTTCAATCCAATATTGTGTTATACGCTTAACATAATTCTGAGTACCTTCAAATTCATGGTTCATGTCATTAAATACATTAAAGGGGTGCTTTGGAGTTGTATTGTAGAAAGGGTTTTCTGCAGTTGCTGTTCCATTGTAACCGCCATTATCTGTGTTCCAAAGTCTAAAGTATGGATTTTGGCCAGTTCCATGATTAAAAACAATATCTATAATAACTGCTATACCTCTTTTATGACACTCATCTACTAATGTTTTAAAAGCATTTCTAGTACCATAGTATTTATCTAAGGCCATATGAAATGATGGATTATATCCCCAGGATAAATTACCATCAAACTCATTTAATGGCATAAATTCTATAGCATTAACTCCTAAACTCTCTAAATAATCTAATCTGTTTTTGATGGCATTAAAACTGTGAAGCGCATCAAAATCTCGTATTAGTAGTTCGTAAATAACGAGATCTTTTTTCTTTGGTTTG
>CAYZDK010000017.1:0-35144 GCA_964477255.1 uncultured Polaribacter sp. | reverse complement strand
AACTTTTGCGATTCATTAGAGTTTTCCCAAGTTCCGTTTGTTGGGGAATCTTGTGATGTATCATTACTATCAAAAGACCAAGCCCAGAGGTAAATATCTGAAACTCCCCAAATAGAAGGATTTACATTAGATATTGTTATGGTAATTTCTTCATCTTCTTCAAAAGTTGCGGGAGAAACAGAAAAATTTGCAGTTTGCCTTTGAGAATAAATGAAGGAAGATATTAGTAAAAAAAAGAAAGTAATTTTTTTCATAAATGCTATAAATAAAACAAGAGCTACCAATAACGGTAGCTCTTGCAAAGTTTAAAAGAATTACTCTTTTGTGTAAGTAATATTATTTGGATCTGAAAAATCTATAGTAAAAGTATAGGTTCCTGCAGAGGTAGATAAATTAGCTCCATTTAATTCTAAGGTTCCATCACCACCATTATCACCGTAATTTACACCCCAATCATTGTTAGCTCTAAACTTATATTCCCCATCAATTAAAGTCACATCTCTTAAAATCCATACTTCATTGAACGGTTTAGACCAATCTCTAGTAAATTGTGCATCTGGTGTTGCGCCCCAATTATTATAAGCGCCACCAACTAATCCCCAGATATAATCTATTTTTTCTAGAGAATACGTTAAATCATTTAAATTTACAGTAGCAATATAGATACCAGCAGAAACTTGAATGTTAGCTCCGTTAATCTCTAAGGTTCCATCAGCACCATTATCTCCCCAATTGGTTCCCCAATCGTTATTCATTCTAAATTTCATTTCACCGTCTATAACAGTGACAATACCTCTAAATACATCAGAGTATTGATCGTACTCTAACATAAAGTCTGGAGTAGCCCCCCAGTTATTATAAGCACCACCAACGATACCTAGAGAAAAGTTTTCAATCGTGTAAGTGTTGTTGTTAAAGTCTAATGTTACTTTATAAGATCCTGCAGTAACTTGAATATTATCACCACCATTATCTAAAGTTCCATCAGCTCCGCTATCTCCAAAGTTATTACCCCAATCGTTGTTTTCTCTAAACTTAATTTCACCATCTATTAAGTTTACGTAAGCAACTAAAACACCAGCAACATCTGTGCTAAAGAAAGGAAGGTCTGGAGTTGCACCCCAATTATTTGCAGCAGAGCCAACAATACCCCAAGTAGTAGATAAATCTAAAACAGTTAAATAGGTAGTAACATTAATGGTTACTGTACTAGCAATTCTTTCTAAAACTTCACCAGTATTAGCATCTGTAATTGATGCTTTAACACGCATATCTAAATCACCAGCAGTATCAACTGCTATACCAGATTCTATAGCTATGGTATTTAATTTTGCGTTTGTTAAAGAAATAGAGTTTTGGTTTGTTACTTTACCAGCTTCTATTGGTTCTGCAAAGTCGGTACCTGCTGTAGCAGCTTCTAATACATATTCTACATCTACATCTAAGGTTGAATCTAAAATAGAATCGTCCCAAGAGAATGTAACCGCTGTTTCATCATTATTATCTAAAGACAATACAAAAGCATCTCCATTAGAAACACTTGTTATAGTTGGAGCGTTAACAGGATAAGTTGTTACTAACATTAAAATACTGTTAGAAATATCACTTCCAGAATTTACTCTCATGTAAACTGCAACATCTCTAAATGAAGTCACACCAGCGTTATTAATAGCTTCGTTAAAATCTCGTACACTCATAGAAAAATTACTATTTTGTGTACTACCTAATGTAACTGGAGCAGTGAACTCTGTATCTGTTGCCATTTCTACAGAGTAATTAGAGCCTGTAGATAATTGATCATTCCAAGAAATTGTAAATGCTGGGTTATCTGGTAACGAAAAATTTAAAAATACGTTACTAATACCTGGTGTATTTAATACAAACGCTGGATCTGGTGATGTTATGGTTAAACTTTCTTCTACATCACATGCACCAAAAAGTAATGTAATTGATAAAAAGAGAAAGCTTAATTTATTAATATATTTTTTCATCTTTAATTGTTTAATAGTTGAATTATAAGTTTAATGGAATTAAGATGTATTGACCTGTTAAATCATTAAACCAAATATCATAATCATCTTCTACCACAACTGGTATAGCACTACCATTTTCAGTTGCGGTTCCAGAAAATGCATCTGAACTTCCCCATGAAGAACCAGCTCCTGTTACGAAATTTAATTCACCAGGAGTTAATCTTACGTTATTAGCATACCAGATATGACCATCAAACGCTAAAGGTGTCATGGTTACAGTACTTGTGCTTGACCCTTGAACGGATAATGATGCAGGGCTGGAGGCACCAGTATTCGTAAATGGTTCAAAAGAAAAAGTGTTGGTAGCAAAATTAATTTCGAATGTGTAGAAACCTTCAGGGATTCCATTTCCACCTCCGTAAGGAAAACGTTCTGGGTCTGACCCACTTCCTAAGTTAGCGCCAACAGTACTACCATCGTCTGTTCCATACTGTGGTTGCCATAACCCTTTTGTAGATAAAACCTTAAAGTGTCCGTTTTCAGAGAATCTACCTGTATAGGTATATCTATCGCTATCGTTAGGATCTCTAAAAAGAGGAGGATTATTGTTATTGTTATTCCATCCTGGAGCAGTTGCATCACCAACTAAATAGAAATCATTAAAAGTGTAATTAAAGTAAGGATATACACTTACAGAAACTGTATTAGAAGACGATACTTGTTCGTTAAAAGTACCGATAGAAGCAACTACTCTTGCATATAAATCTTTCCATTCAAATGGATTTAAACCAGCATTACCTGCTGCAGAATTAACTTCTGAGACAGATAGCGTAATGTTATCTTGCCCAGTAACAGTTGCAGCTACTACTGGATTTGTAAAGTTATTGTCACTAGCAAACTCAATAGAATAATTAATTGATGTTTGCACACCATAATTTGCTTTTTGCCAACTTAAGGTTAACGCAGGATTATTGGTGTTAACGGGATCTAATTCTAATTGATTAAAATCAAATTCTGATAAAACAGGTGCTACTGGTTCCGAAATTGTAAAAATTTCAGACTCGTCTTCACATGAGTTGAATAGTAAAAAGAAAAATCCAACGAAAGCAACAGCTGTTATTTTATTAATATATTTTTTCATTTCTTGTTATTTTGTTAATAGCCAGGATTCTGAACTAAATTTGGATTAGAAGCTAAACTTGCTGCAGGAATTGGATACAGATTTCTAAAACTTGGTAATGAAATACCATTCGTTCCGTTACCTTTCCAAGCCCAATTATAAGAACCTCCTGTAAATCTTCCAAAACGGATTAAATCTTGTCTTCTATGTGCTTCCCAATGTAATTCTCTTGCTCTTTCGTCTAAAATAAAATCTAAATCAATATCATTCATAGTAAGATTGTTTTGAGGATTATTAGCTCTTGCTCTTAAACTATTAATGTAATTGGCTGCATCTGTATCATTTGCTCCAGAACCACCTCTTAAATGTGCTTCTACATACATTAAGTATACATCTGCAAGTCTAAACAATGGGAAATCAGTATCTACAAATGTTTGGTCTGCACCAAAACCGCCTGTAGATTTTGCATTAGAATATTTTTCTAAGACAAACCCTTGATCTCTATCTGCAATATCTGTAATTTCTATATCTCTTCCTTCGGAAATAATTGTATTTCTAGTATCGTTATTAAATATAGGAGCATCAAATAATTGAACAAATTGTTTTCTAAGGCGGAGAGCACCTCCCCAGCCACCAGCACCAACTCCTAAAGCTGCGCCATTGGCTTCAATACTACCTACAGAACCATTAATCATAACTGTAGTAGGGCCATAATTTTGTGTGAATCTACCATCAGATATAAGAGGGAAAATTATTTCATTAGAAGCAGAATTTACATCATTATCTGCCATAAAGTTGTGCAAATAATTGTCTGCTAATTGGTAACCTCCATTAATAATTTTAGAACAATACTCAATAGTTTCTGTATATCTTGGCTCACCAATATAGACTTCTGCATTTAAGTAAATTTTTGCTAAAATCATCCATGCTACTCCTTGGTCTGCTCTTCCGTGTTCTACTGTCATTGGAGAAGCTAACTGTGATTCTACAGCTTTTAATTCAGATTCGACAAAATTGAATAATTGCGCTCTATTGTATGCTTCTGGCTGTGCGTTTAAAGGGCTATCTTCGGTGATAAAGTTTGCTTGTCCAAACAAATCCATCATGTAATAATAAGATAATGCTCTTAAAAGTCTTGCTTCTGCTCTGTATTGTGCAATTTCTGATCTAAGTGCAGAAGAAACACCTCTTTCATCTAATTTTGCATCTGTTGTTTCTCTTAAAAAGTTGTTTGCAAATGCAATTTTTACATGCGATCTACCAAACATTCCTAAGATAATAGGATCGTCTGCATTCCAAATGTTACGTTGTATTTCTCTAGTACCTGGATCGTTTTCATAAGACCATATCATTTGGTCTGCAGAAAGGGTCTGTAGGTATAATAATACACGTCCAAATTGACTTGTACCAGCATCTAAACCATCAATATTTGATGATTCAGCACCATCTACACCTGTTAAAGATAAGTTTGCATAAACACCTGCTAACAATTCTCTGTAAGCGGTTTCGTTTGCAAAAAAATCTTCGCCTAATAAATCTTGATCATCTTGTGGTGTAATATCTAAGTCTTTTGTGCAAGACGAGAACCCTATCACCATCATCAATATTAGGATTGCTATTTTTTCTAATTTTAAAATTCTTTTCATTTTAAATTAATTTATTAAAATTTAATATTAGCACCAACCAAGAAAGTTCTTGGTCTTGGATAGTTTGTATTATCTATTCCACCACTTCCTAATTCTGGATCTAAACCAGAATAGTTAGTTAGTAAAAAGACATTTTGCATACCTGCCCATAAACGGATACTATGCGATTGGTATTTCTTAATAGGATTTAAGAATGTATAACCTAAAGTTACGTTATCCATCCTTAAAAAAGAAGCGTTTTCTAAATAAATATCAGACACAATTACATCTGAAGTTCTATTAAAATTAGTTTCTAATACTGACACTGGCAAGTTACCTAATACAGCATTGTCTTGTATTAAATCGTATTGTGCACCAGCAGAATTAACGTTGTTGTATAGGTAATTTCCTAAACCTGCTCTTAAGTTAAAAGCTAAATCGAAATTCTTATAATTAAAGTTAGATTGGAAACCTAAGGTTACATCTGGTAGTGGATCTTCTTTAAGATATCTATCTGCCATGTTAATAATACCATCGCCATTTAAATCTGCATAAGCTCCTTCAATTGGATTTCCTGCTTGGTCGTATAATTGTTTAAAGACATAAAAAGAATTAGGAGCAAAGCCTTCTCTGAATAATTGGATGAAGTTACCTGTACCACCAGCAATACCACCAGTTGTGATGTCTTGCCCTAAAGCCAATTCTTTTATTTCTCTATGTAAGTAAGTTGCATTAAAATTCACATTCCAATTCATATCTTCTTTTTTGATGATATCTGAATTTATTGTGAATTCTAAACCAGTTACTTGTAAGTCTCCAATATTTTGTAAAACTCTGTTTGTAAAGTTTGTACCATCTGCTAATGGAGCGTCTGATAATAAATCTGTTGAATTTTTCTGGAAAGCATTTATAGAACCATTAATACGATTGTTGAATAATCCATAATCTACCCCTAATTCTACAGTTGCAGTTCTTTCCCAACGTAAATTACTTCTTTCTACTGGAATTGTAGCAAGAATTGGATTTCCTCCAAATAAGTATTGCGAAAATTGATTTCCAAAACGATATCTGTTTAAGTATAAATCTCCTGCTATACCATCTTGTTGTCCGTTAACACCGTAAGAAGCTCTTAGTTTTAATTCAGAGATAACCTCGCTATCTTTTAAGAAATCTTCATCACTCATTCTCCATGCAAGTGCAGCTCCTCCAAAATTACCCCATCTGTTATTTGGACCAAATCTAGAAGTACCATCGCGTCTGTAGTTAAGTGTAAGTAAGTACTTTTCATTAAATGTAACATTAGCTCTTGCTAAAAAACCTATTAAAACAATTGGTGTGTCTGCAGAACTAGTAGCTACATTATTAGGATTTCTTCTATTACCAGTAAACGTTTCTGAACGTTCAAAAGACTGGTAATCGTAACCAACTAATACATCTGTTTTAAACTTGCCAAAAGTATTTACATAATTTAAGGTTGCATTAATATTTTCGTTTAAGAAATCTTCTGTTCTTTCTTCATCTGTACCAATAAATAAGTCGTTAAAACTTGCAGGCGAATCTAATGGGTTAAACACAGAGCCAGTTAGAGTTGATTTGTCAAAACCAGCAGAAACGGTTGCAGTAACTTCTGGTAAGAAATGTAATTTATAGTCTAGTTTTAAATTACCAAACTGTCTAAATCTATTAATTCTATCGTCTCTCTGCAATAATGCAGCAACAGGGTTCCTTGTACCATTTAAAACAACAATACCATCTGCAGTATTTTGCGTGTGTTGGTAAAACCCTCCAAATGGAGAATTAGAATCGAAAACTGGTTGTGTAGGATCGTAACGTAATGCTGCATTTATTTGCCCTTGATCTGCAAAACGTTCTTGTACAAAAGCTCTGTTATACGTTAGGCTTACTTTTAAATGATCATCAAAAAAAGATGGATTCATAGCCAATGAAACATTAGCTCTGTCAAATTTTGAGGTTATAATATTACCTTCTAATTCTGAAAAATTAACAGACAAACGAGTTGGTATTCTGTTAAAAATTTGCCCTCTAGCGCTTATGTTATGAATTGTAGAAGTAGAGTTTTGTAAAATTTCATCTAGCCAATTTGTATTAGCATTACCCAGTTGATTTGCCATACTAGGCATACGTTGTTGCACTAAACTTCTAAAAGCGTTAGCATCAAAAACATTAATTCTGTCTCTAATTTCACCGAAGTTCATTTGAAAATCGTAATCTAGAGTAAATTCTGTTCTACCTTTTTTTGTTGTAATGATTATTACACCATTTGCACCTCTAGCTCCATAAATTGCGGTAGCAGAAGCATCTTTTAAGACAGAAAAAGATTCAATATCATTTGGGTTGATACTATTTAAGTCTACACCTTGTAAAGGAAGACCGTCAATAACAATTAATGGATCGTTAGAAGCGTTTAAAGACGAACCACCACGAATTCTTATTTCAGATCCAGATCCAGGAGCACCTCCTGTGTTAATATTAACCCCTGCAACTCTACCAGAGAGTAGATTTTCTGCTGTAACAATATTACCTTTTGTCATTTCTTTTGCAGTAATTGCTTCAACAGATCCTGTTGCATCTTTTACTGTAGTTACACCATAACCAACTACCACAATTTCGTCTAATTGTTCTGAAGATTCTGAAAGAGTAACAGTAAGGTTAAAGTTAGTTCCTAGTGTTACTTCTTTATTTGAATAACCTAGGTATTGAAAAACTAATATATCACCAGTTTTTACATTATTAATAGTAAAGTTTCCATCAAAATCGGTTTGTGTACCTTTTGTAGTTCCTTTTACTAACACACTAACACCAGGTAAAGGTTCTCCTGATGTATCTTCTTTTACCACTCCTTTTACAGATTGTTGTGCAACCATTGTAAATGATGAGAAAAGAATTCCAATTAACAATAATTTAAATTTTTTCATGTATGTTTTGTTAAATTATAACTGTAAATTTGATTTTTAACAATAAATTTACATTCCACACAGCTAATATAATTACGAAAACGATTGATACAATATGATAAATGTCACGAAAACGGTTTCGTGTTAACAACTTTTTTTCATTTAGTTAATTAAATTAGTAATTTATACCAACAAAAATTAGATTGTTTTTAAAACATGAAGCAGAAAATTACGATTAAAACAATTGCTAAAGAATTAGGGGTTTCTACATCAACAGTATCTAAGGCGTTAAAAGATAGCCATGAGATAAGTATAGAAACCAAGCAAAGAATACAAGCATATGCAGATCATTACAATTATAAGCCAAATAGTTTAGCACTTCAGTTACGTAATCAAAAGACAAAAGTTATTGGTGTTATATTACCAAAAATTGTGCACCATTTTTTTTCTACTGTTGTAACAGGTATAGAAGAAGGGGCTAATAACAATGGGTACAATATAATTGTTTGTTTTTCTAATGAATCTTACAAAAAGGAGGTAGAAACATTAAAGATACTTTCTAACGGTAGTGTAGATGGCATAATTGTTTCTATAGCTAATGAAACCCTAGAAAATAGAGACTTTAGTCATTTTAAAGGATTAGTCTCTGAAGAAATTCCTCTCGTTTTGATAGATAGAGTAGTTAGTGATATTTTATGTGATAAAGTTGTAGTAGATGATGTTGGTGCAGGTTATAAAGCAACAAAATTTTTGCTAGATAATGGCTGTAAAAAAATAGCTTTAATTACAACTCCAAATCACGTAAGTGTAGGTGCTTTAAGACGTCAAGGTTATGAGAAAGCTTTAATAGAGTCCTACATTAAAACCGATAGAAGTTTAATTGTAGAAATAGACGAAAGCAAAGATATAGATGAGCAAATTAGATCAATTTTTAATCAAGAAATAGATGGTGTTTTTGCTGTTAACGAAATTTATGCGGCAAAAACTATGCGTGTAGCTAAAGAAAAAGGAATAACCATACCAAACGACTTATCTGTTATTGGTTTTACAGATGGATTAATTTCTGAATATTCTTCACCATCTATAACAACAGTGGCACAGCACGGATTCGAAATGGGAAAACAAGCTGTAAATCTATTAATTGATAGAATTGAGACCGAATCTGAAAATTTAAAACCAAAAAGAATAGTTATTTCTAGTAACTTAAAAGTTAGAGAGTCTACGAAACCGTTATCGTAAAAATTTCTGTCTCATTTTATCAACTATGTAAAAAAAATATATATTTGTTAACATATTAAGATTTATCAATAAATTTTCATTCCACACTTTTAATAATTGATAAGTCTAAACGCTTATCGTAACAACTAATATTTACGATACATGGAAAAGCGTAAGTTAAGTTTCTGGCAAATCTGGAACATGAGTTTTGGATTTCTGGGAATTCAAATGGGTTTTGCATTACAAAATGCAAATGCAAGTAGAATACTACAAATATTTGGAGCAGACGTTCATGAATTATCATGGTTTTGGATTATAGCACCTTTAATGGGTTTAATAGTGCAACCTATTATAGGATATTACAGTGATAAAACATGGAGTAGGTTTGGAAGAAGAAAACCATATTTTCTTATTGGTGCAATTTTAGCCTCTATTGGTTTAATTTTAATGCCACAGGCAGATTTGTTTATCGCATTTTTACCTCCTTTATGGGTTGGTGCAGGAATGTTAATGATTATGGATGCTTCTTTTAATATTGCAATGGAGCCTTTTAGAGCTTTGGTTGGTGACAACCTAAGAACAGATCAGAGAACCTTAGGATTTAGTGTACAAACTGCATTAATTGGTTTTGGAGCAGTGGTAGGCTCTTGGTTGCCATATGCATTAACAAATTGGTTTGATTTTTCTAATGCAACCGAACCTGGTGTTGTTCCTGAAAACTTAATTTGGTCTTTCGTTATCGGTGCAATTATTTTAATTATATCTATTTTAATAACAGTAACTACAACGAAAGAATATACTCCTGAAGAATTGGCTTCTTTTGATGGTGATTCTGAAGATGTTTCTAGTGAAGAAAGTTCTAGTTTACTAGATATTTTTGATGACTTTAAAAAGATGCCTCAAACTATGCGTCAACTAAGTTGGGTACAGTTTTTTTCTTGGTTTGGGTTGTTTGGTATGTGGGTTTTTGCATTACCTGCAATAGCACAGCATATTTATGGTTTGCCTCACACAGACAGTAGTAGTGCTACATACCAAAATGCTGGAGATTGGGTTGGAATTTTATTTGGAATTTACAATTTAGTATCAGCATTATATGCTTTTGCACTTCCTTACATAGCTAAGAAAGTTGGTAGAAAAAAAACACATTCTATTTCACTAATAATTGGTGGTTTAGGATTGTTATCTATTTACATAATGCCAGATCAAAATTGGTTGGTACTTTCCATGATAGGTGTAGGTATTGCTTGGGCTAGTATTTTAGCAATGCCATATGCAATTTTAGCGGGGTCTATTTCGGCAAAAAAAATGGGAGTATATATGGGTATTTTTAATTTCTTTATTGTAATACCGCAGATAATAAATGCCATTATTGGAGGGCCATTAGTTAAATACGCTTATGGTAATCAAGCTATTTATGCTATCGTTATTAGTGGTATAAGTTTTTTAATAGCAGCAGCTTTAGTCTTTAAAGTTAAAGATGTAGATGATATTGTAAAAGAATAAAAGATAGATGAAAAAAGGATTTATTTTCGATTTAGATGGAGTAATTGTAGATACAGCTAAGTATCACTTTTTGGCATGGAGAGATTTAGCCAGAAGTATAGGAATAGATTTTACTTTAGAGCAAAACGAACAATTAAAAGGTGTTAGTAGAGTAAAATCTCTTGAAAAAATTTTAAGCTGGGGAAACAAAATAGTTAATTATGTTGAGTTCGAAAGCTTAATGAAAAAGAAAAATGAAGATTATTTAGGTTATATCAATGAAATGGGAAATGATGAGATACTTCCTGATGTACCTAAAATCTTAAATTACTTACAAAATAATAGCCAAGGCATAGCTCTTGGTTCTGCAAGTAAAAACGCAAGAAAAATATTAGAAAAAATTGAGTTACTAGATATCTTCAATCATATAGTAGATGGTAATGATGTTGTAAAAGGAAAACCAAACCCAGAAGTTTTTTTAAAAGCAGCAGATTTATTAAAAATTCAACCAAAAAAATGTATTGTTTTTGAAGATTCTGTGGCCGGAATTAAAGCTGCTAATACTGCAGAAATGCTATCTATAGGAATAGGAGACAAAACAATTCTTCATGAAGCAGATTATGTTTTTAAAGACTTTACAGAAATTTCTACAAGCTTTATAGAAGAAATTATAAAAAATTAAATTAACATGAATCAAGATTATATTATACCAAACGAATGGTCTATCATAGAAGAAGGTTTTACCAAAGATTTGGTAAAATCTTCAGAAAGTATATTTAGTATTGGTAATGGAGCCATGGGCCAACGTGCTAATTTTGAAGAAAATTATTCTGGTGAAACATTTCAAGGGAGTTACATTGCAGGAGTTTATTATCCAGATAAAACTAGAGTTGGATGGTGGAAAAATGGGTACCCAGAATACTTTGCAAAAGTGTTAAACGCACCAAACTGGATTGGTATTAACGTTATAGTAAACGATACAGCTTTAGATTTAAACACATGTAAAGAAGTTTCGAAGTTTCGAAGAGAATTAAACATGAAAGAAGGTTGGTTGTCTAGAAGTTTCGAAGCAATTTTACCAAATGATATTAAAATTAAAGTAAACACAAAACGTTTTTTAAGTTTAGAATTAGATGAAGTAGGAGCAATAAAATTTAGCATAACACCATTAAATGCCAAAGCAAACATCACATTTATTCCCTACATAGATGCAGGAATTACCAATGAAGATTCCAATTGGGATGACCAATTTTGGGACGTTTTAAACGTTTCTCAAAACAATAAACAGTCTTTTATAGAGGCCAAAACAATGAAAACAGATTTCTATACTTGCACATTTATGCAGTCTAGACTATTTAAAAACGATGA
Organism: uncultured Polaribacter sp.; assembly: GCA_964477255.1. Lineage (GTDB taxonomy): Bacteria > Bacteroidota > Bacteroidia > Flavobacteriales > Flavobacteriaceae > Polaribacter. Next base: position 23,440 of record CAYZDK010000017.1, on the reverse strand, counting down.
AGAACTTTTCCTAAATTGCGATAATAAAACGTCAGAGAAATTTGCTTCCTGCTCTTACCAACAAGTTGTAAATGAAAATGAAACTTTTACCATTCACAAATTCGGAGGTTATACTGTAGATAGAAACCACAAAAAAGACAGTTTAGTTAAAGCAGCAAAAGAAGTTTTGGATAAAGCTGTAAGCTTTGGATTTGATTCTCTTCTAGAAATGCAAAAGAAATCTTGGGCTACTATTTGGGAAATGGCAGACATTACTATTCAAGGTGATGTTAAAGCACAACAAGGAATTCGTTTTAATATTTTTCAACTAAACCAAACCTATCTTGGCACAGATGCCTCACTTAATATAGGACCTAAAGGATTTACAGGTGAAAAATATGGAGGAAGCACTTATTGGGATACAGAAGCATATTGCATCCCTTTTTATATGGCTACAAAAGATCAATCTGTAGCTAGAACTTTACTAGAATACAGATACAAACATTTACAAAAAGCTATAGAGAATGCAGAAAAATTAGGATTTTCTAATGGTGCTGCATTATATCCTATGGTAACTATGAATGGAGAAGAATGTCATAACGAATGGGAAATTACTTTTGAAGAGATTCATAGAAATGGAGCCATAGCATTTGCTATTTATAATTACCACAGATTTACAAACGATTATTCTTACATCCCAGAAAAAGGATTAGAAGTTTTAATAGGAATTGCACGTTTTTGGCACCAAAGAGTTAATTACTCCTCAGCAAAAAACAAATATGTTATGTTGGGTGTAACAGGTCCTAACGAATATGAAAATAATGTAAATAACAATTGGTACACAAATTACATTGCTAAGTGGTGCATAGATTATGCATTAGAAAACATTGCTAAAGTAAAAAAAGAGTATGTATCAGATTACTCTAGAATTGAACAGAAAACAAAACTTACCCAAAAAGAATTAGATTCTTGGAAAAAAGTTGCTGATAATATGTATTTTCCATATTCAGAAAAATACAATGTTTTCTTACAACAAGACGGCTTTTTAGATAAAGAATTAGTAACGGTTAAAGATTTAGATGCCTCTCAAAGACCAATAAATCAAAAATGGAGTTGGGACCGTATTTTACGATCTCCATACATAAAACAAGCAGATACCCTGCAAGGTTTTTATTTTTTCGAAGATCATTTTACTACAGAAGAGTTAGAACGTCATTTTGATTTTTACGAACCTTTTACAGTTCATGAAAGCTCACTTTCTCCATGCGTTCATAGTATACAAGCAGCAAAGTTAGATAGAATGGAGCAAGCTTACATGTTCTACCTACGTACATCTAGATTAGACTTAGATGATTATAATCATGAAGTTGAAGAAGGGTTACACATAACCTCAATGGCAGGAACTTGGATGAGCATTGTAGAAGGATTTGGCGGAATGCGAGTAGTAGACAATATGCTATCTTTCGAACCAAAAATACCTAAAGAATGGCAATCTTATTCCTTTAAAGTAAACTTTAGAAATAAAGTAATAAAGGTAATTGTAGAACAATCTAAAACTTATTTTGAGGTAGAAGGTACTTCAGAAATTAAGATTTTAGTTAACGGTAAAAAAAGAACGGTCTATCCAAATACATTAGAAACAGTTTAAAATTACTATTATGAACAGCTTTAGATACCTTTTAAAATTATTTTTAATATCCATTATTATCTCTTGTAATACTTCAGAAGATAATACAACTAAAGCTGTTTCAAATAGTTATTTAGATAAAGTTGAACCAACAAATTGGTGGGTTGCGATGCAGAACAAAAATCTGCAACTAATGGTTTATCATCCTAATATTTCAAGTTATTCACCATCTGTAAATTATGATGGTGTAAAAATTATTAAATCTACACCATCTACAACGAGTGCTAACTATTTATTTATAGACTTTAGTATTTCAGAGACAACCAAAGCAGGTAAGTTTGATATTGTTTTTATAAGTGAAAAGGATACATTACTTCATACTTACGAACTTAAGGATAGAAAGAAAACTAAAGAAGAATTTATTGGTTTTAACAGTTCAGATGCTATTTATTTAATTACACCAGATCGTTTTGCAAATGCAGATAAAACCAATGATATTAATTTAAAATTAAAAGACACTTCTTTAAATAGAAATCATGGATATAAAAGGCATGGTGGAGATTTAAAAGGGATAATTAACAACATTGATTATATTTCTAATTTGGGTTTTACAACAGTTTGGCCAACACCAGTTTTAACAAATGATATGCCTGAAGGTTCTTATCATGGTTATGCTATTACAGATTATTATCAAGTAGATCCACGTTTTGGCACTTTAGATGACTATAAAAAGTTAGCTAATGATTTACGCAAAAAAGATATGAAGCTTATTATGGATCAAGTTGCAAATCATTGTGGTTTAGAACACTGGTGGATGAAAGATTTACCTTTTAAAGATTGGGTTAATTACCAACAATATTATTTAGAAAACAAAGATAATTGGAATAGTAAAACGGTTAAAACCTCTAACCATAGAAGAACTACAAACCAAGATAGTTATGCATCTGTACAAGACACCAAAGGAAATAACGAAGGCTGGTTTGTTTCTAGTATGCCAGATTTAAATCAAAGAAATCCTTTTATGGCAACTTACATTATTCAAAATTCTATTTGGTGGATAGAAACTTTGGGGCTAGGAGGAATTCGTCAAGACACATACCCTTATCCAGATAAAGGCTTTATGAGTGATTGGGCAGGTGCAATTATGGCAGAATACCCTAATTTCTCTATCGTTGGTGAAGAATGGAGTTACAATCCGCTTTTAGTAGGATATTGGCAAAAAGGAAGTAGTAACAAAGATGGTTATGTATCCAACTTAACTTCAACTATGGATTTTCCAATGCAAAAAGCAATCATAGATGGTATTAATGAATCTGAAACGTGGGGAACTGGCTTGGTTAAAATATATGAAGGTTTGGCTAATGATTTTCATTATGCAAACCCAAAAGCCATCATGGCTTTTTTAGATAATCATGATAAAAGTAGAATTTTTACCGAAACAAAAGAAGATTTCGTTAAAACCAAAATGGCTTTCTCTTATTTAATGATGTTGCCTAGAATTCCGCAAATGTATTACGGAACAGAAATTCTAATGGAAGATACTGCTAAACCAGGAGATCATGGTTTAATACGTAGTGATTTTCCTGGAGGTTGGGAAAATGATAAAATAAATGCTTTTTCAGGGGAAGGACTTTCTTCAGACCAAAAAGAAATGCAAAATTTTGTTCGTGTAATAATGAATTATAGAAAATCTAGCAAAGCAATTGCAAGCGGAAAAACAATTCATTTTGCTCCAGAAAACGGTATGTATCTACTTTTTAGAAAGGCTAACGAAGAAACAGTTGTTCATATTATCAATAAAAACGAACAAGAGATCGCTTTAAATCTAGACCGTTTTAAAGAAATAGGGTTAGAAAATAAAACGTTAAAAAACATTGTGTCAGGTGAAAAAATAACCTGGAAAGATTCTTTAAAATTATCCAAAAAAGGATCTTATATTTTAACCACCAAACTTTAAAAAGATGAATAGAATTCGTAATATTTTATTGTGTTTGTTTATTGCAGTTGCTTTTTTCTATTCCTGTCAAGAATATTCAAAAAGCACACCTGAAGCTTATACGCCTGAAAGTGTATTTTTATCTAGTGGAAAATTAATAAGAATAGATACTTTTCCTTCAGTAAACATTGTGCCAAGAACAGTAGATATTTGGTTACCAGAAAATTACAATACATCCAAAAAATATGCAGTGCTCTATATGCACGATGGACAAATGTTGTTCGATTCTACAAAAACTTGGAACAAACAAGAATGGAGAATGGATGAAACTGCTTCTGAGTTAATGAAGCAAAAAATTACAAAAGATTTTTTAATTGTTGCAATACATAACATTCCAGAAATTCGTTGGAGAGATCTTTTTCCTGAAAAAGCTATGGATTATATGGATAAAGATAGAAAGGCAGAATTGTTGAGAAAAGCGAAAGAGGAAAATCAAAATATTAATTTTAATGGCGATAGTTACCTTAAATTTATTGTTGAAGAACTTAAACCTTATGTAGACAAAACCTATTCAGTTTCTAGTTTAAAAGAAAATACATTTGTTGCAGGCTCTTCTATGGGAGGCCTAATGTCTATGTACGCTGTTGCAGAATATCCAAATATTTTTCAAGGAGCAGCTTGTATTTCTACGCATTGGGTAGGAGGCATGGCAGGAGGTAACAATCCTTTTCCAAGTGCTATATTTAAATATTTAGAGAATAATGTGCCAGAAGCCAAACAACATATCATGTATTTTGATTATGGAGATCTAACCTTAGATCGTCATTATCCAAAGTTTTCTAAAACTGTAGATGCTATTTTTTACAAAAACGGATATTCTATAGAAAATTATAGAAATTTATTTTTTCCTGGAGAAAATCACTCCGAAAAATCATGGCAGAAAAGAATGCATATTCCACTTACATTTTTGTTAAAAATAAAAGATCAATAGAAAAACTGAAATGAAAAGAATTTATTTTTACGTACTTCTGTTTTTTTTCTCGTTAAATTTATTATCTCAAAACACCAACAGGATTTTTTCAGATTTTAAAGAAGGTGAATCAAATTTTAAGATTGCAGTTAACGATGGTTATTATAGAATTACATTTTACAATCCTTTCATTGTAGAAACTACTTTTATACCAAATAACCAGAGTATAATTGATACATCTCATGCTGTAGTGTTAACCCCTTCTAAAGTCAAAATATCTGTTATAGAAAAAGATGCTACTATTTCTTTAAAATCTTCTGGAATAGAAGTAGAAATTACTAAGAAACCTTTTCAGATAAGTTATCTTTATAATGGTAAATTACTAACCTCAGAAAAGAAAGGATATTTTAAATCCAAACACGAGCCCTTAGATTTTGTGAAAGGAAACTTTCCTTATTCTTCTTCTGAAAAAATCAGCTTTAATTTAGAAAAAGAAGAGATTTTATATGGTACAGGAGCTAGAGCAGTAGGAATGAATAGAAGAGGCAAAAGACTGCCACTATACAATAGAGCACATTATGGGTATGGAACTTATTCAGAATTAATGAATTACACCCTTCCAATAGTCATTTCCTCAAAAAAATATTTACTACATTTTGATAATGCACCAATTGGTTATTTAGATTTAGATTCTAAAAATAATAACACACTTACTTACGAAACTATTTCTGGCAGAAAAACCTATCAAGTTATTGTCGGTAATTCTTGGCAGAAATTAATAGAAAACTATACTTCTTTGACGGGTAAACAACCATTGCCTCCAAGGTGGATTTTAGGAAATTTTGCGAGCCGTTTTGGATACCATTCTCAAAAAGAAACAGAATATACCATTCAGAAATTTAAAGAAGATGATATTCCTGTAGATGCTGTAATTTTAGATTTATATTGGTTTGGAAAAGATGTAAAAGGAACAATGGGTAATTTTGAAGTTTACAAAGATTCTTTTCCACAGATGAAAGATATGGTAAGTAATTTTAATAAAAAAGGGATAAAAACCGTTTTTATTACAGAACCTTTTGTTTTAACAACTTCTAGTAAGTGGAAAGAGGCAGATAAAAACCAAATTTTAGCCAAAGATTCTCTTGGAAACTCTGCCAAATATGATTTTTACTTCGGAAACACAGGAATAATAGATATTTATAAAGATAGTGGTAGAAAATGGTTCTGGAATATTTATAAAGAAATTTTAGATTTAGGTGTAAAAGGGCTTTGGGGAGATTTAGGTGAACCAGAAGTTTTACCTTCTTGGGTGCAGTTTTCCAATGCTAAAGCAGATGAAATTCACAATATTTATGGACATAATTGGGCTAAATTAATCTTTGACGGCTACCAAAAAGATTATCCAAATGAAAGACCTTTTATTTTAATGCGAGCAGGATATTCTGGTTCTCAGCGATATGGAATGATTCCATGGTCTGGTGATGTTAGTAGATCTTGGGAAGGTTTACAATCGCAACCAGAAATAGCGCTTCAGATGGGAATGCAAGGTTTGGCTTACATGCATTCAGATTTAGGAGGTTTTGCAGGAGCAAATTTAGATGATAATTTATATGTAAGATGGTTACAATATGGTGTTTTTCAACCAATTTATAGACCACATGCGCAAGAAGATGTTCCTAGTGAGCCTGTTTTTAGAAACAAGAAAACAAAACAATTGGCAAAAGAAGCGATAGAACTCCGCTATAAGATGTTGCCTTATAATTACAATTTAGCCTTTAATAACAACCAAAAAGGAACTCCTTTAATGCGTCCTCTATTTTTTGAAGAAGATAAAGAAGAATTGTTAGAAAATGCTTCTAACTATTTATGGGGTAACGATTTTCTAGTGGCTCCTATTCTCAAAGATAGTGTATTAAGTAAAGAAGTTTATTTTCCGAGTACTAGCAATTGGTACGATTTTTATACAGGTGCTAAACATATAGGAGGAAATACCAAAACTATTCCTGTAAAAGAAAGTTACATACCTACTTTTATTAGAGGTAATGCTTTGTTACTTTTTGCAAAACCAATGCAAAATACTCAGGAATATAATGCAAAGAACTTGGAGTTACATTATTTTTTTGATAGTAAAAAAGATACAGAAACCTTCTACTATAATGATGATGGGCTTACAGCTAATGCATTTGAAAAAGAACAGTATGAAATTTTAGAATTCGAAGTTGAATATTCTAATACAACAATGGAAATTGATTTCGAAGCCGAAACTGGTAAAAACTGGCAGACTTCTGATAAACAAATTGATTTAGTTATTCATAATATTGATTGGGTTCCAAAAAAAGTAAAAGTAAATGGAAAGAAAATAAATTATTCTATCAAAAACAATCAATTGAAGTTATCTACAAACTGGAATACAAAAAGAGAATTAAAAATTAAAATACCCTTAAAATAGCACTAATGAAATCTATAAAATACATATACAGTACATTGCTATTCTTTGCATTAATAGGGTGTGCTTCTAAAGAAGAAATTAAAGAATCAGCAGGAGAAAATAAGGAAAAGATGAATGGAAAAGTAGTCGTTTATCAAGTATTTACAAGGTTATTTGGAAACACAAACACCACTAACAAACCATGGGGGACTTTACAAGAAAATGGTGTAGGAAAATTTAATGACTTTACAGATAAAGCCTTACAAGAAATTAAACAGTTAGGAGTAACTCACATCTGGTATACAGGAGTCCCACATCACAATGTTATAACGGATTATACAGAATATGGAATTTCTAATGACGATCCTGATGTGGTAAAAGGTAGGGCAGGTTCTCCTTATGCAGTTAAAGATTATTACAATGTAAATCCAGATTTAGCAGATAATGTAGAAAATCGACTTCAAGAGTTTGAAAAATTAATTGAAAGATCGCACAATAACGGATTAAAAGTCTTAATAGATATTGTGCCTAACCATGTTGCTAGAAATTACCAAAGTTTAACAAACCCTGAAGGAGTATCCAATTTTGGTGCTAATGACAACACAAAAGTGCAATACGATGTAAATAATAATTTTTATTACAATCCAGGGGAAGCATTTCAAGTTCCAGAGTTTTTAAATAATTACAAACCACTTGGTGGCGAAGAACATCCTTTAGCAGATGGAAAATTTAATGAAAACCCAGCAAAATGGACTGGAAATGGTTCTAGGGCTTCTAAGCCTAGTTTTTATGATTGGTATGAAACTGTTAAGGTAAATTATGGAGTTTCTCCTGATGGAAGAAAAGATTTTGAGGCATTACCTGAAGGTTTTGAAAACGAAAACTATAAAAAGCATTATGCTTTTTGGAAAGATAAAACAGTACCAGATTCTTGGATAAAATTCAGAGATATTGCTCTATATTGGATAGAAAAAGGTGTAGATGGATTTAGATATGATATGGCAGAAATGGTGCCTGTAGAGTTTTGGAGCTTTATGAATTCATCTATAAAAATGAAAAATCCAAATGCTTTTTTACTTGCAGAAGTCTATAATCCTACTTTGTATAGAGATTATATTAAGCGCGGAAAAATGGATTATTTATACGATAAAGTAGAATTATACGACACCATAAAACATATAATGCAAGGACATGGTTTAACAGACAATATACCACCAATTCAAGAGGGGTTAAAAGATATAGAGCATCACATGCTACATTTTTTAGAAAACCATGACGAACAAAGAATTGCAAGTCCAGAGTTTGCTGGAGATCCAAATAAAGGAAAGCCTGCAATGGTTGTGTCTGCAACCATTTCTACAGCACCAACAATGATTTATTTTGCTCAAGAACTAGGAGAAGATGGATCTGAAAATGCTGGTTTTGGTAGTGCATCAAGAACGTCAATTTTTGATTACGTAGGAGTGCCAGCTTTACAAAGATGGGTTAATGAAAAAAAGTTTGATGGTGGGCAATCTGCCAAAGAAGAATTAGACTTAAGAGATTTTTACAAACGCTTACTTAACTTCACCATTTCTTCAGATGCTTTAATGGGCCAATACCAAGATATTCATCAGTATAATAGAGAAAATACAGAAAATTATAATTCTAAATTACTATCTTTTGTTCGTTATTCTGAGAGCGAAAATTTAATAGTAATTGCAAATTTTGATGCTCAAAATGACTATAATTTTGAATTAAAACTTCCAGAAGATATTGTAGAAAAATGGAATTTAAAAAATAAGACCTATCAACTAAAAGATATGCTATACAATACCGAAAAATTCAACTTAAAAGTAACAAATAATAAAGCAAGTATTTTATTGAAAATAAGCCCTCTACAATCCTATATTTTAAAAGTACAGTAACATGAGAAAACTATATTTTGTACTATTTTGCTTACTAATAGTAGGCTGTAAAGAAAACAACCCTTTGGCCGATAACAGTTTGGGAAATGAATTTGATTGGAAAGGTGCAAATATTTATTTCCTACTAACAGACCGTTTTAATAATGGAGATATTACTAACGATATCAACTTTGATAGAACAGAAGAAACAGGTGTTTTAAGAGGTTTTGAGGGTGGAGATATCAAAGGAATTACACAAAAAATAAACGAAGGTTATTTTACTGATTTAGGAATTAATGCTATTTGGATGACACCAATTGTAGAACAAATTCATGGTGCTACAGACGAAGGAACAGGTAAAACCTATGGTTATCATGGGTATTGGACAAAAGATTGGACAAAGATAGATCCTAATTTTGGCACAAAAGAAGATTTACATGAACTTGTAGAAACAGCTCATAAAAATGGAATTAGAATTTTATTAGATGCCGTTATTAATCATACAGGACCAGTCACTGATAAAGATCCAGTTTGGCCTTCTAGTTGGGTTAGAACAGAACCACAATGCCAATACTCTAATTACGAAAATACAATTACATGTACTTTGGTTAAAAACCTTCCAGATATTAAAACAGAAAGTAATGAGAATGTAGATTTACCACAGCAATTGGTAAAAAAGTGGAAAGAAGAAGGTAGGTACCAACAAGAAGTGGAAGAACTCAATGCATTTTTTGAAAGAACTGGATATCCAAGAGCACCTAGATTTTATATTATAAAATGGTTAACAGATTATATAACCGAATTTGGAATTGATGGTTACAGATGCGATACTGTAAAACATACCGAAGAGTTTGTCTGGGAAGAATTTAAAAAAGAATGTGATTATGCTTTTGCACAATACAAAAAAAATAACTCCGATAAAGTGTTAGACGATAACGATTTTTACGTTGTAGGAGAAGTGTATAATTACGGAATTAGTGGAGGTAAGTACTTTAATTTTGGTGACAAAAAAGTAAACTATTTTGATAACATGTTTACTAGTCAGATAAACTTCGAGTTTAAGTGGAACGCAAAACAAATGGCAGCAAAGGCACTTTTTAAAAAATACGATACCATCTTAAAAAACCAGCTAAAAGACTTTAGCGTATTAAACTATTTAGCATCTCATGATGATGGTAGCCCTTTTGATAAAGAAAGAAAAAAACCTTTAGAAACAGCAACCAAATTGTTATTATCTCCAGGAGCATCGCAAGTATATTATGGAGATGAAGTAGCAAGACCTCTTCAAATAAAAGGTGCAGTTGGTGATGCAAATTTAAGATCTGTTTTTAATTGGGGTGAAATAAGTAATAACGATAAACAAAGAATACTTTTACATTGGCAAAAATTAGGGCAATTTAGAAGAAATCACCCTGTAGTAGGTGCAGGAAATCATAATGTAATTTCAGATGAAAATGGTTTGGTTTTTTCACGAACATCAGAAAACGATACAATAGTTGCAGCAATAAATATTTCTAAAGGAGAAAAAAATATCGATGTTAGCTCTGTTTTTTCGGATGCAGATACTTTGTATGATTTTTATTCTAATCAACATGTAACAGTTAAAAACGGAACTGTAAACTTTACTTCAGAATTCGACATTGTGCTACTTGAAAGAAAATAAATTATGAAAAACACCCTTAACTTCTTACAGTTTTGTTTGCTTTTACTTCTGGTTTCTTGTGACGTGCCATCTTCACAAATTTCATCACCAGACGAAAATATTACAGTTAATTTTCACTTATCAAAAGAAGGCGCCTTTTTTTATACTATTTCATACAAAGATAAAGCCCTAATAGATACATCGTTTGTAGGTTTTAGCTTACTAAATTCACCTAGATTAGAGAAGGGTTTTATAGCTAGAGTAAAAAAGCCAAAAGAGGTTAATGAGACATGGCAAATGCCTTGGGGAGAACAATTAGATGTGGTTAATAATTATAAGGAAGTACTTATTGAGTTAGAAGAAAAGTTTGATTTAAAAAGGAGGGTAAATTTAATATTTAGAGTTTATAACGATGGTGTAGGTTTTAGATACGAGTTCCCAGAACAAGAAAATTTAAAAGAAGTTTTAATACAAGAAGAACTCACAGAATTTAATCTTTTAGAAGATTACAAAACATTTTGGATTCCTGGAGATTGGGACATTTATGAGCATTTATACAGTACCACAAAACTATCAGAGATAGATGCAAAATCATATATTCCAAAAACTAATTTAGCCCAATCTTACATTCCAGATAACGCTGTAAATACACCTGTAACTATGGTTTCTGAAAGTGGAATACATTTAAGTTTTCATGAAGCTTCATTAATCGATTATTCAGGAATGACGCTAAAAGTAGATACTATTAATCTGTCTTTAAAAAGTCAGTTGGTAGGATCAGAAAATACAAAATATAAAGTAAAAAGAACCCTGCCTTTTAAAACACCATGGAGAACAATTCAGATTACAGATAATGCACCAGATTTAATTGCATCAAATTTAATTTTAAATTTAAATGAGCCAAATAAATTAGGAGATGTTTCTTGGTTTACACCTATGAAATACACTGGTGTTTGGTGGGAAATGCACTTAGGAAAATCTTCTTGGGATTATGGAATGGAGTTGATTAATGGAAAATGGAAAGATACAGGAAAAGCTCATGGAAAACATGGGGCAACTACTGAAAACGTGAAAAGATTTATTGATTTTTCTTCTAAAAACAATATTAAAGGAGTTTTAGTAGAAGGATGGAATACTGGTTGGGAAAGATGGATAGGTTTTGAAGATAGAGAAGGCGTTTTCGATTTTTTAACTCCCTACCCAGATTATGACATAGATGAAGTTAGTAAATATGCAAAAGAAAAAGGTGTTCAAATTATTATGCACCATGAAACTTCAGCTGCTACTAAAACTTATGAAAAACAAATGGATGCTGCGTATCAGTTGATGCAGAAACATGGAATGCACCTTGTAAAATCGGGTTACGTAGGTAAAATATTACCTAAAGGAGAATACCATCATGGGCAATATATGGTAAATCATTACAATAATGCAGCTATTAAAGCGGCTACATATAAAGTAGCTGTAAATGCTCATGAACCCATAAAAGCAACTGGCTTAAGAAGAACGTATCCTAATATAGTTTCTAGAGAAGGATTAAGAGGGCAAGAATTTAATGCTTGGTCTGCAGATGGAGGAAATCCGCCAGAACATCTTTCTATAGTAGCTTTTACTAGAATGCTAGCTGGGCCAATAGATTTTACACCAGGAATTTTCGATATAAAATTTAACAAATACAAAAAAGAAAACCAAGTAAACACAACACTTGCACATCAATTGGCATTGTATGTTGTTATTTATTCTCCAGTGCAAATGGCAGCAGACTTAGTAGAGAATTATGAAGCAAATCCGCAAGCTTTTCAATTTATAAAAGATGTAGGTGTAGATTGGTCTAAGACTAAAGTTTTAAATGGAGAAGTAGGTGATTTTGTTACTATAGCAAGAAAAGAGAAAGATTCTAATAATTGGTTTGTAGGAGGTATTACTGATGAAAATACAAGAGAATTACAAGTAAAGTTTGATTTTTTAGATGATAATCTTAGATATAAAGCAGTAGTTTATAAAGATGGCGAAAATGCGCATTGGGATAAAAATCCCTTAAATATGAAAATAGAAACAATTGAAGTAGACAGTAGTATGGATTTAAAGATTAAACTTGCAGCAGGAGGTGGATTTGCAATTAGCTTAATGCCAATTTAATTTCTCTTACTTACTTTATTAAATTCTTTAATCATGTAATATGCCCATATAATTACACATATTCCTACAAAAATAGAAAAGTAGAATATAAAATTATCTGCGCTCATTTTTAATTAATTTTAGGTAAATCATAACACCTAATAAAGTTGGCGCCCAAAGCCCCAAAAATATACCGTGTAATTTATCACCTGTTAAAAAAAGATACTCTGCTGCTAGTATTATCAGTACACACAAAGACAACATTAAGATGTTAGAGATACCCAACTTTTTCATCAAGTTCATTAATAACTGTTAATATTTTATAAAATTAGTTAAATTTCTTGGGCTTCTTAAATTTTTGTTAATATATTTTACTTATTATTAGCAAGTTATTTTCGATTATAATTTTTACACAAAAAAGTAGCAAATCAACTATTTTAATACTAGAGAAATAAACTATGATTTTTTTAAAAGATTTACGCTTTACAACATCAAACATTTACTTGCTTGTTTTTTTGTTTTTTTCATTCATAGTTAAAGCACAAGAGGTACCACCTATTAATATTTTCACTTCAGAAGATTACGCAGCAGAAAATCAGAATTGGGATATAACTCAAGCTCCAAATAAGTTTATATATGTAGCTAATAATGCAGGCTTATTAGAATATAATGGTGAAAAGTGGCAACTATACAAAACTCCAAATAGAACTATTTTACGATCTGTGAAATGGTATAATGGTAAAATTTATACCGGTTTTTATATGGATTTCGGATATTGGACTAAAAATGAGTTTGGTATTTTAGAATATACTTCTTTAACAGCACAACACAACTTAGAGATGCTTGAAGATGAACAGATTTGGGAAATAACAGAGTTAGATAGTTTTCTAATATTTAAGTCTTTAAGTAGAATTTACATCTTTAATTCTAAAAATAATTCCTTTAATATAATAAACGGTATTTATAATCTTACAAAGATTAATAAAATTGAAAATACTATTTACTACCAAGACTTAAACAACGGAGTTTTTAAAATTGTTAACGGAAACTCAGAATTAGTTTCAAATAATAAGTACATAACAAATAATAGGATTGTAGAATTATTTACTAGACAAGGAAAGCTTCATTTTATTACTCAAAATAATGGTATTTTTTATTTAGACAACGGGCAAATAATAAAGTCAGGTTTGTTAGCTAATTCTTTTTTTGTAGGAAAGACTATTTACAGTGCTAAAATTTTAAAAAATGGAGACATAGCTCTTGGCACAATTGCTAATGGTGTTTTTATAATTAATCAAAATAGTGAAACCAAATACCATATCAACTTAAATAATGGGTTAACAAATAATACCGTTTTAGATATTTATGAAGATGTAGACCAAAACTTATGGTTAGGATTAGATAATGGTATTAATGTTGCTAATTTAAGTTCTCCTTTCAAGTTTTTTATCAGTAAAAATAAGTTTTGGGGTACCATTTATTCGTCTATAATTTATAAAGGCAATTTGTATCTAGGTACTAATCAAGGTTTATATGTAAGACCTTTTAAAAGCAATATCGACTTTAAATTAATTAAAGGAACTCAAGGTCAAGTTTGGAATTTACAAGAGTTCAATGGGCAGTTATTTTGCAGTCATGATTCTGGTACATTTCTTATTAATAATTCTATTGCTAATAAAATTGTTGATATAGAAGGAACGTGGGGCGTAAGTCTTATAGACGAAAACACCATTTTACAAGGCAATTATAATGGACTTTATATAGTAGAGAAATCTAAAGGACAATGGAAGTTAAGAAATAAATTAGAGGGATTCACTAACTCAAGTAAATATTTTATAAAAGAAGGCAATCAAATATTTGTTAACCATGAGTATAAAGGTGTCTTTATTTTAGATGTAAATAAAGAATTAACTAAGGTAGTAGAAATAAAAAAAGATACTTCTGTAGAAAAGGGGATACACTCAAGCTTAATTCGTTATAAGAATAAAATTTTATATTCTAGTCAAAAAGGGGTCTACAATTATAACTTTAAAAATAATATTTTTACTAGAGATTCTTTATTAAGTAAATTAATTCCAAAAAGAGACTTTCTATCTGCAAAATTAATACTGGATAAAAGAAATGATAAACTTTGGTCTTTTACAAATAATGATTTAAGGTACGCAACTTATGGTTTGCTCAGTAATAATCTTCAGCTAAATATAATTCCTTTAAAAGGAAGTATTCATAAATCTGCCTCAGGATATGAAAACTTATTTTCTATAGATGATAGTAATTATTTTATAGGAACTTCTAACGGTTTCTTATTATTAGACTTAAATGCAATTAAAGAACCAAAAGACTTTAGTATTAACATAACCAATATTTCTATTAGAGAAAAAGATAGCACTTATAAATATGCTAACCTTAACCAAAATTTAGATTTAAGTAGCAAGCAAAATAATATTCAGTTTAATTTTAGTGTTCCTAATTATGATAGAACAGCCTCTTTAACATACCAACATAAATTAGAGGGTTTTAATTCTAGATGGAGTGATTTTACAGACGAAAATTATGTTTTATACGAAAACCTTCCATCAGGAGATTATGTTTTTAAAATTAGAGCAAAACTTAACAATAAACTTAGTAATAATAGCGCTGCATTTCAGTTCTCTATAGGTTATCCATGGTACAAGTCAAATACAGCTTTTGTAGTTTATGTTTTATGTATTGGGTTATTAATTTTCTTATGGTTTTATTTTTCTAAAAAATATTATGCCAAACAAAGAAGAAGGCTTTTAGATAAAGCACAGAGAGAATTAGAACTTAAGGAATTAGAGAATGAAAAAAGAATTGTAAAACTTAATAATGAGAAATTAAGAGACGATATACGAAATAAAAATCGTGAATTAGCTACCTCAACTATGAGTATTATTAAGAAAAATGAGTTTCTTAATACCATTAAAACGGAGCTTTTAAAACAAGATAAAAGCAGTATTCCTAAGGTAATTAAAATTATAGATAAAAACTTAAACAATACAGACGATTGGAAATTATTTCAAGAAGCATTTAATAATGCCGATAAAAACTTCCTTAAGAAGATTAAAAACAAACACGAAAATCTAACTCCTAACGATTTAAGACTATGTGCATACTTAAGGTTAAATCTCTCCTCTAAAGAAATTGCACCTTTATTAAATATATCTCCAAGAAGTGTAGAAGTCAAACGATATCGTTTGCGTAAAAAAATGAATTTAGAGCATAATATGAATCTTACAGACTACATCTTATCTTTGTAAGACCACATCAATCATTTTAAATACCTATACATTACCTATACAACTATGTTAAATTAGTTGATTTTGAATTTATTAAGTATTAATTAAAATCCCATTTTTAAAGGGGATAGGTTGTTTTTTTATCAATGTATGTTTTTTGTTGCGGTATTTTTATGAATATCATAATATTTATATCATAGTTTTACTAGTATAACAACAATTTAACTTATAGTATGAAAAAACAGTTCATAGTATTACTTCTTTTTTGTTTAAGTTTCAGTGCGTTTGCACAGACAATAAATGTAAAAGGAGTTGTAAAAGATGCAGCTACAGGCGATGTTTTGCCTGGCGTTAGTATACTAATTAAAGGAACCACTACAGGTACTGAGACAGATTTCGATGGAGTTTTTACTATCAGGGCTCAGAAAGGGCAAACTTTAGTATTTAACTATTTAGGTTATCAACAAAAAGAGGTAGTGGTCAATGAATCAAATATCGAAGTTGGTTTAAAAGAAGCAGCAGAAGCTCTAGATGAAATCGTAGTAATAGGTTACGGTACGCAATCCAAAAAAGAAGTTACTGGTGCAGTTTCTGTAGTTGGTAGTGCAACTATTGAAGATTTAAAACCAACTAGAATAGAACAAGCCCTTCAAGGGCAAGTTGCTGGGGTTAATATAACACAGAATTCTGGTTCTCCAGGTGCAGCTTCTAATATTAGAATTAGAGGTATATCTACAAACGGAGATAGTAGGCCTTTAATTTTATTAGATGGTCGTGTTATAGAAGATCTATCTGTTGTCAACCCAAATGATATTGAATCTATTAACATTTTAAAGGATGCAGCAGCAGGTATCTATGGGGTAAGAGCAGCGAACGGTGTAATACTTGTAACTACCAAAACAGGTAGAAAGAATTCAGACCTAAGGCAAAGTGTTAATATGTATACTGGTTTTCAGGTTACTACAAGAGAAATACCTGTTTTAAACGCTACAGAATATGCTCTATTAGCAAATGAAGCTTTTGCAGCTAATGGAGAAGCGTTACCTTTTCCAAATATAGACGGATTAGGACAGGGTACAGATTGGCAATCACAGGCATTTTCTACTGCGCCAATTTTTTCGTTAGATTATACCGCTAATAAAGGAACTGATAAATCAGCATACTCTCTAGGTGTTTCTTTTTTAACACAAGATGGTATAGTAGGTGGTAGTAAATCTAATTTCAATAGAAGTAATATCAGATTTAATTACGATACAGACTTAACCGATAAATTAAAATTTAATTCATCAACAGTATTAACAAATACAAATAAAAGAAATCTAGTAGAAAATACGCTAGGTTCAGTTTTATTTAACGCTGTTAACATGCCTCCAACAACTCCAGTTAGAGATGTAAATGGCGATTTTTCATTACCACCAGTTACTGGTACAGGTATTGAAGTAGCTAATCCACTAGCACAGGTAGATAATGCACAAAATAGAAATTCTACTTATCAAATCTCTGGAAGTTATGGATTAACTTACGAGATAGATGACTATTTTACAGCAGAAACTAGATTTCAAGCAAACTATTCCATAGCAGATGCAAATACCTTCAATAGATTAGCATTTTATGGTAATGGTAATGTATTTAATGTAGATCAATCAACATTTGTTGACTTCAGACAAAGTTTTTTCGACTATACTTTTGATGCTTTTTTAAAGTATGAAAGAGTTTTTAATGATGTTCACGATTTTAAAGCTTTATTAGCAACATCAGTTTTTAAAACTACAGGTAGATTTAGACAGATTTTAACACGTTACGCTTATGGAACAACACTTAATAACGTAAGTTTTGCAGGTCCTGTTTTAAACGGAGATGGCTTAGAAATTTATAGAGCTAATAATAATGGAACAAGCCAGTCATTTGATAGTAGATTATTATCCTACATGGCAAGATTTCAATATGCATACGATGGTAAATATTTAGTTTCGGCTGTAGTAAGAAGAGATGCATCTTCTAACTTTGGTCCAGAAAACAAGTTTGGGTATTTCCCAACAGCTTCTTTAGGTTGGGTTGCTTCCGAAGAAGATTTCTTGAAAGATTCAAATATTTTGAGTTTTGCTAAATTAAGAGCAAGTTATGGTATTATAGGTAACGATAGAATACCAGGTTTCCGATTCGTATCTATACTTAATGGTGAAGCAGAATATGTATTCAATAACCAATTAGCAATTGGTACTGCAATAGGCCCTATTGCAAACCCAGAGATTAGATGGGAACAACAAAGACCTTTAGATATTGGTGTAGATTTAGAGCTTTTTGATAAAATCGATATAACAGCAGATTACTTTAAAAAGACCACTGAAGATTTATTGGTTTCTGCACAAACTTCTGGTATTATAGGTGTTGCTGCACCAGGATCTTCAGTTCCAGTTGTAAATGCTGGTACTGTAGAAAATTCAGGTTTCGAATTTTCAATAGGGTATAGCAACTATGTAAACGACGATTTCAATTATAAAATTAACTACAACTTTACGACTTTAAATAACGAAGTTACATTTGTAGGAAATTCAACTGGAATAATAGAAGGAGGTTCTTTTGGAGTTGGTCAAGACCCACCATCTAGAATGGAAGCTGGCTTTCCTATAGGATATTTTTATGGATATAAAACAGACGGAATTTTTCAAACGCAAGCAGAAGTTGATGCACACCCAGATCAAGTAAATGCTGCTCCTGGAGATTTAAGATTTGTAGATGTTAATGGTGATGGCGTTATTAATGCTGATGATAGAACTTATATTGGAGACCCAATTGCAGATCTTACAATGGGCTTAAATTTATCATTCAATTATAAGAACTGGGATTTTAATGCTTATGCTTTCGCATCTATAGGAAATGAAATTGTAAGAAATTACGAAAGAAATTTACCTTTAACTAATAGACCTGCATACTTTTTAGATAGATGGACAGGACCTGGCTCTACTAACTCTTTTCCAAGAGTAACAACAGGCGCAACTCCAAATGTACTTTTTTCAGATTTTTATGTAGAAGATGGTTCGTTTATGAGGTTACAAAGTATGCAAATAGGGTATACTTTTGGTCAAGATAGTTTAGACAAATTAAAAGTAGATAAATTAAGATTTTACTTATCAGCTACTAATTTATTTACTATCACAAATTACAGAGGTTTTGATCCAACTACATCTAATGGAGCACCAATTGGTGGAGGTATAGATCAAGGGTTTTATCCAAACCCTAGAACGTTCTTATTTGGTTTAAATCTTAATTTTTAATACGCAAAAAAGATGAAAAAATTACAACATAAAACAATACTACTTTTTACCATTTTAATGGGAATAAGTTTTTCATGTGATGATTTTGTAGATGTGGAGCCACTATCTGAAAATTCAGAAGACTTCTTCAATTCAGAACAAGATTATCAAAATGCCCTAATTGGTGCTTATGACCTATTACAATCTACGTATTTAAATGTAATGCTTGGTGAAATAGCGTCAGATAATACACTTGCTGGTGGAGAAAGTGCAACAGATGTATTAGGAATACAAGAAGTAGATGACATGGTGCACACACCATTAAATCAGCAATTAAGAGATATCTGGAATTGGATGTTTGCAGGTGTTAATAGAGCTAATTACATTTTAGAGTTTCAAGATAAAACTGATTTCGCTGGAAAAGAAAATGTAATTGGGCAAGCTAGATTTTTAAGAGCATACTATTATTTTGAATTGGTGAAATGGTTTGGTGATGTTCCTTTATCTGTAGATAAAAGAATTCAGTTTGGTGAACAATTTACAATAGATAGAGCACCAGCTTCAGAAGTATATGCAGTAATAGAACAAGACCTACAATATGCAATAGACAACTTGTCTTATGTTGCATCAGAACCAGGAAGAGCAACAAAAGGTGCTGCTGAAGCATTGTTAGGTAAAGTTTTCTTATACCAACAAAAATACGATCAAGCAGCTACCGTTTTAGAAAGTGTTATCCAAAATGGACCTTATGATTTAGTTTCTGATTACAGTACAATTTTTGAAGAAGAAGGTGAAAATAATATAGAATCCGTGTTCGAGGTGCAATATTTTGAAGGCCAAGGAGCTGGATTTGGATGTTTACAATGTAGCGAAGGAAATGTTATGGTTGGATTTAGTGGTGTAAGAGCTTACTCAGGTCCTGAGTTTTCTTCTGGTTTTAGTTTTAATGTTCCAGTACAAGAAGTTGTAGATGAATTTCAACCAGGAGATTTAAGAAAAGATGTTGCTATCCTAGACATAGAAGCATGGGCTACTGCTACAGGTGCTACTTACGGAACAGGTTATGAGCATACAGGTTACTTTAATAGAAAGTACATTCCTAGAGTAAGAAGTGCTGAAGCACAAGGGGATAGAAATTTAACCAATCCAAATAACTACAGAGCTATTAGATTTGCAGATGTATTATTAATGGCTGCAGAGGCTTTTAACAGAAGTACAACTCCAAATGACGCAAAAGCACAGCAATATCTAAACAGAGTTAGAGAAAGAGCCTTCGGAAATAGTAATAACAATATATCTGCTACTGGTGCTACTTTATACGACAATATCTTAAATGAAAGAAGAGTTGAATTAGTTGGAGAGGGACACAGATTTTTCGATTTAGTTAGAACTGGGAGAGCAGCAAATGAAATAGATGGTTTTATTTCAGGAAAACACGAGTTATTTCCAATACCAGACATAGAAATTCAATTGGCAGGAGATCGTTGGCCACAAAATCCTGGTTATTAAAAAACAAAGAATATGAAAAATATTAAACATATAAACTTACTTTTTTTCATGGCAATACTATTTTTGTCATGCGAAAGCGACATTAGAGAAACCTCTTTTTTAGACATAGTACCTTCACCATACAATATATCTGCTGTATATGATATTACACAAGACAATTCAGGACTTGTTACCATTACACCAAATGCTGAAAATGCGGTTAGTTACGAAATTGACTTTGGAGATGGAACACCAGAAATGGCTTCTGTTTTACAAGGGCAAAGTGTAGACCATGTGTATGCTGAAGGCAGTTACGAAATCACAATAAAAGCTTCTAATGTAAAAGGAGATGTTTCTGAAATGAAACAACAATTAATCGTTTCTTTTATTGCTCCTCAAAACTTAGTAGTGGTTATTGAAAACGATGCTTCTATATCTAAACAAGTAAATGTAACCGCTAATGCTGAAT
The DNA here is from genome assembly GCA_964477255.1 of uncultured Polaribacter sp. Lineage (GTDB taxonomy): Bacteria > Bacteroidota > Bacteroidia > Flavobacteriales > Flavobacteriaceae > Polaribacter. The sequence goes on along the minus strand of CAYZDK010000017.1, from coordinate 2,386 downwards.
TTGCTACTGTTTTTGAATTTAATTCTGGTGAAGATAATGTGACTCAGCCAGTTGTTTCCGGTAATATTGGAGAAACAATATCTTACCAATATGCAGATGCAGGAACCTACTCTGTAGTAGTAACAGCTAAAGGTGGTGCTATAGAAACTACCGATTTTGCAGTAGATTTTGAGGTAACTGAGATTTTAGAGCCTTTAACAGCTGCACCAACACCTCCAGGAAGAAGTGATGCAGATGTGGTTTCTATTTTTAGTGATGCGTATACAAACGTAACTCTAAATGAGCTTCCTACAGGATGGTCTGCTCTTGCAAATTTTGAGTCATTCTCTCTTTTCGGAAATACAACTTGGAAACTTTCAGGCTTAGATTTTCTTGGTATGGTTACAAACTATGATAGTGGTGTAGATGTTTCTCAAGCAGAATTTATGCACATAGATTACTGGGTGCCAGAAGGAACTACAAATGGCCTTCTTGTTAAAATTGTAAACACTGTAGACGGTGGTGAAGCTGAAGTGTCTTTAGGAGATACTGTTGGTGGGTCTTGGCAAAGTATAGATATAGATATGTCTGAGTTTAATAACGGTAACTTATCTAACAAAGAAAAAATTACTCAAATATTAATCGATTCACAAGGTGTTTCTGGTGTAGTTTACATAGATAACCTATATTTTTATAAAACTAGTGCTGCATCAACTTTCGATGATGGTCTATTAAATAATGGAGACTTTGAAGCAGGTAGTGAATCTTGGATTGTAGGTGTTGATGATAATTCGCCTGCACCAGTAGTAACTAATTCAGGAAATACTTATTATTCTGTAAATGTTACTAATCCTAATTCTTCTCAACCATTCTTAGTTAACGTTAGTCAAAAATTAGAAATTGTAGAAGGTAATTCTTATACGCTTACCTTTGATGCATGGTCTGATGTAAATAGATCCATCATAGCAGGTATAGGTTTAAGTGGAGGTAATTTTGCTAATGATTCAAGGCCTGTAGCCATTACTCCAAGCAGACAAACCTACTCTTTAACTTTATCTTCTAATGGTTTTGGAGCTGCAGATGCAAGAGTATTATTTGATCTTGCAGGTGAAGCAGGAATGGTAAATATTGATAATGTATCTTTAGTTATAGGAACTGGAAACATCGTACAAAATGGTAATTTTGAAAATGGTAGTACACCATGGATAGTAGGTGTAGATGATAATTCTCCTGCTCCTGTGGTAACGAATAATGGAAATTCATATTATTCTGTAAACGTTACTAATCCTAATTCTTCGCAACCTTTCTTGGTTAATCTAAGTCAAAAACTAGAAATAGTAGAAGGTAATACATACACCTTAAGATTTGATGCTTGGTCTGATGTAAATCGTTCAATTATTGCAGGAATTGGTTTAAGTGGAGGAAGTTTTGCAAATGATGCCAAATCAGTAGATATAATCACTACAAGGCAAACGTATACGCTAACTTTATCTTCAAACGGATTTGGTGCAGCAGATGCTAGAGTATTGTTTGATCTTGCTGGAGAAGCAGGTATGGTAAATATTGATAATGTTTCTTTATCAAGGAATTAGAATAGAAATTAAAAAATATTAAAAATGAAAATGTATAAAACTTTTTATTTAATCCTTTTTGCATCCTTGTTATCATTTACAAGTTGTCAAGAAGAAGACTATTCTTTTGGAGATATAGTTGCTCCATCAGATATTGAAATAACAGCCGAAATCATTGGTGCAGACGCAAATAATCCTAATGGTGATGGAAGTGGTGAAGTTTTGTTTAGAGTAACCGCAAATAATGCATTATCTTATAAGTTTATTTATGACGGAACAGAGTATTTAGCTTTATCAGGAGAACAAAAAATAATTTTTAGTTCCTTAGGATTAAATACATACACTGTTACGGCTGTTGCTTCAGGTACAGGAGGGGTTACATCTAGTAAGTCTATGCAAATAGATGTTTTGGCAACTTACTCTCCACCAGATGACTTACAAACAAAATTATTTGGATTTGATCCTGCAAACCCAACTGCAACAACTTCTAGAACTTGGAAAGTTAAGTCTACTAAAAATGCACATTTTGGATTAGGCCCTGTTGGAGGTTCTATACCAGCTGAATGGTATGGTGCTGGTCCTAATGAAAAAGATGGCGTTGGAATGTATGATGATCGTTTTATTTTTAGTTCTGACGGTACATTTACACACTTAACAAATGGAGATATATTTGGTAGAGATCCATTAATTGTTAATGATTTAGGACCTAATACAAGCGGTTCTGTAAATGGTGCAGATATTGAAAATTACGCATACGCAGACTACACAGGTTCATTTAGTTTAACAGCTCCAGGAGGTGTAGAAACAATTAATTTATCGGATAATGCTTTTATTGG
>CAYZDK010000016.1:12096-64991 GCA_964477255.1 uncultured Polaribacter sp. | reverse complement strand
TGTTGAATAATCTATCGTCATGTTCTCCTTCTACAGAAGCAGATTCTGGTAACATAATTACGTTTAAAGCAATCAAACAATAAATCATAATTGCATACAGGAAAATCATGAAATAAAAAGCATATTTCCCTTGTTTTTGATTATCTGCATCGTTGGCAATAGAACCTCTAAAGTTTAGAATTCTAGTAATTTGCCAAAAACTTACACCAATTGCAACACCTATAAAAATATAAAATAGAGCTAGCATATATTTATTTCTTAATTAAATTATTCTTTTTATTAATGATGATCTGAATCTTCTCCAGTATGTTCAATATTATAGTAGTGAAAATGCTCACTTTCTTGTAAGTATGGGTTACCCTTTGGAATTGGATTAGCTTTAGCGAAAGAACTAAATACAGCGTATATAAATATTCCTATAAAGAATAGTATAGCTCCTAATTCAGGAATTCCAAAGCCCCACTGACTACCAACTGTTCCTGGCATTATCATAATAAATACATCTATATAATGACCAGCAAGGATTACTATTCCTCCTATCAATACGAACCATGGTTTGCTCTTAAAGTCACTATTTATTAATAGTAAAACAGGGAAAACAAAGTTCATCACAACCATTGCCAAGAATGGTAATTTGTACTCGTTAAACCTTGCAACAAAATATGTTGTTTCTTCTGGAATATCTGCATACCAAATAAGCATGAACTGAGCAAACCATAAGTATGTCCAGAAAACTGAGAATCCAAACATGAACTTAGCTAAATCATGAATATGACTATCATTAATTCCAGGAATAGCGTTTTTAGACCTTAAATAAATCGTTACAAATGCTATTACTGTTAGGGCGCTTACTAGGAAAGTAGATAATACATACCATCCAAATAATGTAGAGAACCAGTGAGGGTCTAATCCCATAATCCAGTCCCAAGACATCATAGATTCTGTTAGCATGAAAACTAAAAGAAAAACAACAGCCAAATTATACGTCTTTTTGGTAGTAACACCATTTTCATTCGAAGTATCTTCTTGAATAGAGTTTTTACGTAATAAAAATCTAAACACATTCCAAAGTACCAAATAAACAACACCTCTTATTACCCAACCTGGTAAGTTTATCCACCAAGATTTTCCGTCAACAATGGCATCGTAGTTCTCACTAGCAGGATCAAATGTACCAGGTGTCATCCATGAGAACAAGTGATTCATGTGAAATGCACATGCTATAATAATAACTAGCATAATTATGGATGTAGGTATGATATTTGCTGAAATTGCTTCCATCACTCTAAATAATACTACAGACCATCCAGACTGTGCAACTCTTTGGGCTGCATAGAATGCTAGAACTACTAAGGATATACCAAGAAAAAAGATTAGAGCTACATAAACTGCAGACCAAGGTCTGTTTTGCATTTGATGCATTACGTGTTCTGCATGATCATCACCGTGACTTTCTGTTCCATGATGAGTTTCATCTCCTGAATGTTCTCCAACAGCAGCAGTGCTATGAGCCTCTCCATGAGAAGCACTATGCGCCATCATTTCCTTAGTCTCTTCAATGTTACTTGGTGCTTGTAAAAAACCTACACCAATACCTAAAGCTCCAATAATTATTAAAGCTATAGAAACTATTTTTAATTTACCTGTAAATTGATACATATCTTTAGTATTCTATCCTTTCTACTTATTTCATTAAATCTGAACGAAGCTTTTCTACATAATGAGCAACTTGCCAACGTTCTTTATATGTTAATTGCCCTGAATGAGACCCCATTAGGTTTCTTCCATGAATTAATACATGGTATATTGAGCCTGATGTAATGTCTCTATCTTTATAATTAGGAACTCCTAAAAACTTTTCGTTTTGAACTAGATAGCCATTTCCATCACCTTTTTTTCCATGACAGGTAGCACAATAAATCTCGTACATTGCTTTACCGTTCTCTAAATTTTCTTCAGTTGCTTCAATAGGGTTTTTTAGCTCTGCTTTTGCGTATTCATAACCCTCTGTTGTATTTGGGATATCATAAGCTGCTTGACCTCCTCTAGGAATTGTACCTGCTACTGGCTTTCTATTAACAGGAGCATTGTTTAAACCATTAAAACCATCTGTTTTATAAGGTATTGAAACATACATGTCTGGCATGTATTGTACCTGTGGATTTCTTTTATCATTACAAGAGACTAAGCTTGCAATTACTATTAAACCGATAAGTAATTTTATGTGTTTCATTATCTATTTCTTAGTGCTTATCTACTACATTAATTTCAACGGCTCCTGTTTCTGCTAACAATTTTGTTAATTCTTCTTCATTATTGTTAACAGGTATCTCCATTAAAAAATGATCGTCTGTTGTTCTTGGATCTGGGTTTTCTGCTTCTTTAAATGGCCATATTCTACTTCTCATGTAAAATGTTATTACCATTAAGTGTGCAGCAAAAAATACGGTCATTTCAAACATAATTGGCACAAAAGCTGGCATGTTTTCTGCAAATGAAAAACTTGGTTTTCCACCAATATCTTGTGGCCAATCTTGAATCATCATGTAATTGGTCATCCAAATAGCTACTGACAAACCAGTAATTCCATATATAAAAGCAGTAATTGCTAATCTCGTTGGTGCTAAGCCCATTGCTTTGTCTAATCCATGAACTGGAAATGGACAAAAAACTTCCTCTATATGATGATGCTCTGCTTTAACAGCTTTTACAGCGTCTAATAAGACTTCATCATCATTGTAAAACGCGTGAATAACTTTTGATGACTCCATAATTATTCTTTATCTTTTTTAGTTGATGTACCTTTTGCAGAATTAATTTCTGGTTTTGTAGGTATACCTTGTTCTCTTCTCTTCTTGTAGAATTCTCCTGACGATTTCAATATTGTTTTTACTTCTGCTTGTGCAATTACAGGGAAAGTTCTTGCATAAAGTAGAAATAATACAAAGAAGAAACCTATTGTTCCAATAAATATTCCAACGTCAACAAAAGTAGGTTCAAAACGCCACCAAGTTGATGGTAAGTGCCCTTTACTTAATACTATGGCAATAATATCAAAACGCTCAAACCACATCCCTATATTAATTGCAATAGATATAATAAAAGACCAAATAAAACTTCTACGTATTTTCTTTATCCATAATAACTGTGGTATTGCAATATTAAATAACAATAATGAATAGAATGCCCACCAATAAGGACCAGTTGCAGCACCTACAGATAAATATGTATAATATTCGTATGGTGATCCTGTATACCATGCAATAAAGAATTCTGTTGCATATGCTACAGCAACTATTCCTCCAGTTAATATAATTACAACGTTCATATACTCAATATGTAAACGCGTAATGTAAGCTTCCATATTAGTAACTTTTCTCATGATTCCTAATAAGGTTTGCACCATTGCAAATCCTGAGAAAATTGCTCCTGCAACGAAGTAAGGTGGAAAAATAGTAGAGTGCCATCCAGGGTTTATAGATGTAGCAAAGTCCATTGATACAATAGTGTGTACAGAAAGTACTAAAGGAGTAGCTAAACCTGCTAAAACTAATGATACCTCTTCAAAACGTTGCCAATCTTTTGCTCTACCAGACCAACCAAAGCTTAATAAAGCATATATTTTCTTTTGAAATGGCTTAACAGCTCTATCTCTAATCATTGCAAAGTCTGGTAATAAACCTGTCCACCAGAAAACTAATGAAACAGATAAATAAGTAGAAATTGCAAATACGTCCCAAAGTAATGGAGAGTTAAAGTTTACCCATAAAGAACCATATGTGTTTGGTATAGGAAGTACCCAAAAGGCATTCCAAGGACGACCCATGTGAATGATTGGGAACAAGCCTGCTTGAAATACAGCGAAAATAGTCATCGCTTCTGCAGAACGGTTAATTGCCATTCTCCATTTTTGTCTAAACAACAAAAGTACTGCGGATATTAATGTACCTGCGTGACCGATACCAACCCACCATACAAAGTTTGTGATATCCCAAGCCCAACCAATGTTCTTGCTTAATCCCCAAACTCCTATTCCTGTTCCTACTGTGTAAAAGATACATCCAAATCCCCAAAGCATTGCTGCTAAAGAAATATAAAATGCCATGTACCAATTTTTATTTGCTTTACCTTCTATTGGTTTTGCAATATCTTCAGTAATATCGTGGTAACTTTTGTCACCTAAAACTAAAGGTTCCCTATAAGGTGCTTCGTAATGAGACATACTTTATATCTTAAAATTTAATTACGCTTCGTTTGTATTTCTTACTTTAACTTGATAGATTACGTTAGGTTTTGTCTGCAAATAATCTAATACGTTGTAAGCTCTTTTATCTTCCACTAAAGAGGCTACTTTATCTTCTTTATTATTAACATCACCAAAAACTAAGGCTCCTGTTGTACATGCTGATGAACATGCTGTTTCAAATTCGTCTGTATCAACTGGTCTTCCTTCACGTTTTGCTTTTAGTATTGTAGCCTGTGTCATTTGGATACACATAGAGCATTTTTCCATCACCCCTCTTGAACGAACTACAACATCTGGGTTTAAAACCATTTTTCCGTACTCATTGTTCATATTAAAGTCAAACTCATTATTGTTTGCATAATTGAACCAATTAAATCTTCTAACTCTATATGGACAGTTGTTTGCACAATATCTAGTACCAACACATCTGTTATAAGCCATATGGTTTTGACCTTGTCTACTATGTGAAGTAGCAGCTACTGGACATACAGTTTCACATGGTGCATGGTTACAGTGCTGACACATCATAGGCTGAAATGTTACTTCAGGGTTCTCTGCCTCCGTTTCTAAACCTCTATACATTTCTGCTCTACTTAGGCCTAGTTCTTTTGCATCTTCTCTTGTTTCTACTTCAGAAGAATAATATCTATCTATACGCAACCAGTGCATATCTCTACCAACTCTTACTTCATTTTTACCTACAACAGGAACATTGTTTTCTGCATGACATGCAACAACACAAGCCCCACAACCCGTACAAGACGTAAGGTCTATTGATAAATTAAAATGATGACCAACTTCTCTGTTGTGTTCATCCCATAAATCAATGGTATTTGCTTCTACCTCTTGGTGATCATAGGATACTTGAGCTGGAATATTCCATCCATGATGATGATCTTTAGGATCAACAGTCTTGTATTCTTTTAAAGAAGCAACCTTTAAAATATCGTGACGTCCAGCAATTGTTTTTTGTACTTGTGTACATGCAAACTTATGTGTACCAGAAGTTTTTTCTATAGAAACTCCATATTGAATGTTATTTCCGTTATTGTATAATGGATAAGCATTAACACCTACCTGCATCTCTTCTTTTAATCCAAAAGTTTTACCATACCCTAAAGAAAGTCCAACTGAACCTTTAGCTTGTCCAGGTTGAATCATAACTGGAACTACTACTTCTTTACCATTAACAGTAACTTTTGCATAATCTCCATTTATAGCACCATTATCTTTAATTGGATTCTCAAAGCCTAACTCTTTAGCATCAGATATAGACATGGTTAAATAATTGTCCCATGATGCTCTTGTTATTGGGTCTGGGAACTCTTGTAACCAAGGATTATTAGCTTGCTTACCATCACCTAAACCTGTTTTAACGTATAAGTTTAATTCAAAACCTGTAGATTTTCTAGCAGTATTTGCTAATTGGCTTGCTGCATCTGCTATTGATACTTCCTTGGCTTCTACATTGTTTTCAATTTCTAGGAAATGGAAACCATTGTGCAAGGTTGTTCCCCAAGATGCGCCACCTAAAATATTTTCATTAGCAAAAGTTTTTAAATACTCGTAGTAAGGCGTTTTATTACCTGCTAATGAAAGTAAAATGTCTTGAAATTGTTTCGTATTAAACAATGGCTGGATTGTTGGCTGCATTAATCCATAAGTCCTTTGATTTATGTGACTGTCTCCCCATGACTCTAAGAAGTGTGGAGTTGGTAATGCATAATCCATTGCGTCTACAGTTGCACTGTTTTCTGTTGCTAAAGCTACTTTTAAAGAAACTTTGTTTAATGCTTCAGTAAATTCTGATGCATTTGGCAAGGAATAGGCTGGATCTACATTGTAAGTCAATAATCCTCCAATAGAGCCTCTTTTCATATCCGATACAAGCTTTGCAACTTCTGCATCGTTTCCTTGTCTTATGTTTATTGTGTTGTTAACGTCTAAAATTTCGCTTTGTAATGTAGCATTAATTGCTAAAGAAATTAATTGAGCATTTTTGTCATTTAAACCTGTTAAAACAACACCTTTAGAACCTGATTTTTTTAGTTCTTGCGCCATTGTTTTTACCATTGCATCTACTGGGGTTGCTTTCGATGGTAAATTACTTCCTGTAATGGCGTTATATAAGTTTATTAATGCAAACACTTGGTCTGATGGTTTAACCACAACTCTTTTGTCTGCATTTGCTCCAGTTAAAGACATATTACTCTCAAACTGAACATGATAAGACATGCTTCCTGTTTCTGGCTTTCTTCCTGCTACATAAGCTTTTTCGAATCCACCATGAAAATCACCTAAGAAATCCGCACCAAAAGATACAATTGTTTTTGCTTTATCTAGATGATAACTAGGTAAAGCTCTTTTGCCATACATTTCTAACATTGCATCTGCTGCACCTGATTCTGAAACAGCATCATATACAACATGTTTAACGTTAGGATATTTTACAACTAATTCTTGTACAATTTTATCTGTAGAAGGGCTGGCTAAAGAACCAGTAAGAAAAACAACTGGTTTTCCAGCTTCATTTAATCTTGTAATTTCTTTTGAAATTTCGTCTTCAGCTTGGTTCCAACCAATTTCTTCTCCATTTTTTGTTGGAGACTTTAAACGTAACTTCTCATCATACAATGATAAAACTGAAGCTTGAACTCTAGCACTTGTTGTTCCGTTGGCCTCCTTATTAGGCATTATTTGAATAGGCCTTCCTTCTCTAGTTTTTACTAAAATATTAGCAAAATCAAAACCATCTGCCATAGAAGTTGCGTACCAATCTGCAACACCAGCAATTGTATCATTTGGCTTTACTACGTAAGGAATAGATTTATTTACTGGACCTTCACAGGCTGCTAATGAAGCAGCAGCAGTTGTAAATCCAACATATTTTAAGAAATCTCTACGGCTAGTTGAAGTGTTTTCTAACGTATCTTTATCACCTAAAAACTCGTCTGTAGACAATTCTTCTACAAACTCATTTTTACTCAACGTTTCAATTATAGAACTATCTTTAAGCTCTTCAACACTTTTCCAGTATTTTTTATTTGAAGCCATTTATTTTCAGTTATTAGTTGTTAGTTTATAAAAACTATTGCTTTTAATTTAGTAGTGGCATTTACCACATTCTTTTCCACCTAATTGCGCTACAGTAACTTGATCTACATTATACTTTTCGGCTAATTCAGTATGGATTTTTTCGTAATACTCGTTTCCTTTAGAATCTACTTTAGATTCTTTATGACAATCTATACACCAACCCATTGTTAGGGGAGAGTATTGTCTCATTTCATCGTATTCTTCTACTGGCCCATGACATTTTTGACATTCTAAACCACCAACTTTTACGTGTTGCGAGTGATTAAAGTATGCAAAGTCTGGCAGATTATGTATTCTTATCCACTTAATTGGTTTTTCTTCTCCAGTATACTCTAGAGTTTCAGGATCCCAACCTGCAGCATCATATACTTTTGCAATTTCTTTGTCTAACTCTGCTTTACCATATGTTAAACCATCCCATTCTATTTGTGTGCCTTCTGCAACTTCAGAGATGTTCATATGGCAATTCATACATACATTTACACTTGGTATTCCAGAGTGCTTACTGTGTTTTGCAGAAGAATGACAGTACTGACATTCTATTTTATTTTCACCTGAGTGTATTTTGTGCGAGAATGCTATTGGCTGTAAAGGAGTATAGCCCTCATCTACACCAACTTTAAACAATAATCCAAAACCTACATAAGCAGCGATTAACAATAAAAATATTGTGGAAGTCACTTTCAAGAAAGTGTTTTGCGCAACACCTTCCCATAATTCTTGTAAATCTCTTCTTAAATTTGATTTTTGCCCTTCTTGAACATTTCCCTTTAATTCATTTACTTGCTTCAATAAGCTCGCAATCATTAAAAAGGCAACAATTATTGCAGCAGCAAGAATATAAATTAACCACTCAGGAGCACCTTGTCCTGCACCACCTCCTTGAACAGGAGCAGCAGCTTCAGCAACCTTCTTTACAGGGTCTCCTACAGTTGTATAATACAAGATATCATTAATCTGCTGATCGCTTAATTGCGGAAATGCATTCATTGCAGCACCATTATATTCCTCATAGATTGCAATTGCATCTCTATCTCCAGAAGCTCTAAGCTCTGCATTGTTTCTAATCCATTTGATTAGCCACTCGTTCTCTCTTCTTTCTTCTACACCTCCTAATGCAGGACCAACAAGTTTTTTGTCTAGCTTATGACAAGAAGCACAAAGCTGCTTGTACAATTTTTGCCCTTCTTTTTGGCGTGCTTCATCAATCTCTTGAGCACTTGTCGCAAAGCTTAATGCAAAAAACAGAATGAACGTAAAACTTCTTAGAAGTACTTTAGTAATTTTACTGTGTAAGGCTACACTTTTCATATTAACAAACTATTTTAAGTATTGTGTATTTTTCGTTTAAGAATGAGTTCTTAAACAGTCCGACAAAAATAGTACATATTGCTATTTTAAACCAAGCTATATTGAGGTCAATAGTCAATTTATACTGATTCTAAATAGTGATATTTTTCAATAAATAATAAACAAAGGCGTTACTTTTGCAAAGTAAAAATATAATCAAAAGTGATGCGATTACTACTTATTTTATGTCTATTTATTTTTTTAGGAATGGAAAATGCAAATGCTCAAAACAGCACTAACATGAGAGCTGACTTAAAGAAACTGATAGAAAAAAAACGCAAATACAATAAAGAATATGGTTTTGGTTACCGTGTACAATTGTACTATGGAAGAGAAGTTGAAGCACGAAAAATTGAACAACAATTTAAATTAGAATATCCAAAAATATATACAAAGTTAAATTACGAGCAACCATATTGGAAAGTACAAGTTGGTAACTACAAAACAAAATTAGAGGCTGACCAAGCTTTATTAAAGTTTTCTAAAAAATTTAATAATCTTATAGTTGTGCCTTTAGGCAAATAAATTTGTATTATTTTTTTAAAAAACTTGAGTAGCCTTTCTCTAAAACATCATCAAAAACATCTAAATTTCTTTTGTTCTGTTTTGTTGCAACCATTGTTTGAATTGAAAAGGAATCTAAGGCATCTGTAACACTTAAAGTGCCAACAGCAGAATCTTTTCTTCCAGTAAAAGGATAAAAGTCTGGTCCTCTTTGGCAAGCTACATTTAAATTTATACGGCAAACTAAATTTACAAGTTTATCTATCGTTTTAGAGACAACTTCTACATTATTCCCAAACAAACTTACTTGTTGCCCATAATTAGAGTTAGCCATATCGCTTATTGGCTCTTGAATATCAGTAAAGGAAATTACAGGAATAATAGGACCAAACTGTTCTTCATGAAAAACTTTCATACGATTATCTACAGGATATAAAACTGCTGGATACAAAAAGTTCTCCAATCTTTTACCACCTTTAGAATTGGTAATTTTTGCTCCATTTGCAATTGCATCATCAATTAAATTCTGAAGATATTCTGGCTTGTCAGTTTCAGGTAGTGGCGTTAGAAAAACATCCTTTTCCCAAGGGTTTCCAAACTTTAAATTATCTACAGCAACATTTAGTTTTTGTATAAATTGTTCTTTTATATCATGATGAACATAAATGATTTTTAAAGCTGTACAGCGTTGTCCATTAAAAGAAAGTGCGCCATAAACAATCTCTTTTATAGTATCCTCTAAATTAGCATCTGGAAGAATAATAGCAGGGTTTTTAGCCTCTAAACCAAAAACTACTTTTAATCTATTTTTGTAAGGATGAAAATCTTGAATCTCATTAGCAGATTTAGAATTACCAATTAAAGCCAAAATAGTAACTTTTCCAGTCTTCATAATTGGTGGAGCTATAGTTTTTCCTCTTCCATAAATAACATTTACAACTCCTGGAGGGAAACATTCTTGAAATATTTCTAAAATTGGTGACAAAAAAAGCACTCCATGTTTTGCAGCTTTAAAAATAGTAGTGTTTCCCATTAACAATGCAGGTATTAGCATGGCAAAAGCTTCATTAAGTGGAAAATTATAAGGTCCTAGGCATAAAACAACTCCTATAGGTCCTTTTCGTATTTGTGCGCTGACATCGTTATGTTTTTTAATAACAGCGGCTTTTGCATCTAATATTCTACAAGCTTCTAAAGAGTCTTGAATGTAGGTAATGGTTCTATCGAATTCTTTTTCTGAATCTTGTAAGGATTTACCTATTTCCCACATCAATAATTTTACTATTTCTTCTTTCTTTTTGGCTAAATGCGTCACAAATTTTTCAAGTACCTTTACCCTATATTGTAAGGTTTGCATTGGCCATTCTCCTTGACCGTTATCGTATGCTCTAGATGCCGAATTTAAAGCCGCTAACGCCTCCTTTTTTGTTAGTTTTGGAATACTACCAAGTAATGTTGGTTTGTAAAATTTAGTAGTAGAAATAGAAGAATAAACAGGAGTAGTTTCTCCTTTCCAAGCAATTAATTCACCATCTACTAAATAAGTATCTTGATGGTAAATTTCACTAATTCTAAATTCTTTGGGAATACTCATTTTTCTCTTGTCTGATAGAAACCTTTAATTTTTATGCAAATTTAGACATTTGCTATAGTTTTATTGTTAATTTCCCTTTCTAAATTAACAGTTTAGATTTCTTATCATTGTTGAATTTTAGATTCAAAAAAAATAATTGCAATCTTTTGATAAAATGACAACTCAAAATTCTAACATACAAATAGATCCTCTTTTTGAGCTGATTAAAAGTTTAACAAAATCTGAAAAAAGGCAATTCAGTTTGTATGTAAAAAGATTAGATGGAAATGAAGATGCAAAATTCTACGCATTATTTAAGATTTTAGATAAGCAAAAATTTTATAACGAAGAAGAAATACTAAAAAGTACAATTGTTACCAAACAACAAATCTCTAACCTTAAAGGGCATCTATACAAACAAATTTTAATTTGTTTACGCTTAAATCCTTCTCAAAAAACAATTAAAACACAAATAAGAGAACAAATAGATAACGCAACTATTCTCTATCATAAAGGGCTTTACAAACAGAGCCTAAAGATTTTAGAAAAAGCTAAAAACATAGCAATAACTTATGAAGAAAAATATTTAGCTTTTGAGATGATTGAGTTAGAAAAAATAATAGAAACACAATACATTACCAGAAGCATTAGCAACAGAGCAGACCAATTATCTAGGGAAGCAAAAACGCTGAGTAAACAAAATAATATAACCAGTAAATTATCTAACCTGTCTCTGCAACTCTACAGTCACTTTCTTCAAAATGGTTATGTAAAAAATAGTGAAGAGTTAGAACAGATAACTACTTTTTTTTATGGTAAATTACCAAAATACAAAATAGAAGCCTTAGGTTTAAGAGAACGAATGTGGCTTTACAAATCTTATCTTTGGTTTAGTTTATTAACTCAGAATTTTATTCAAAGCTACAAATATGCAAAAAAATGGGTACAGCTTTTTAATACTGATAACAAATTAATTCAACTTCACCCTGTTTTTTATTTAAAAGGAATGAATTACCTTTTGGAAGCCTGTTTTTTTATGAATAAAAAAGCTGTTTTTGCAGCTACATTAAAAGATTTAGAAAATGTAATTGAGACTAAAAAAATTCCTTCTAATCCTAATTGCGATATTACAGCTTTTCAATATTTGTACACTAATAAACTACATTCTCATTTTTTACATGGTTCTTTTAAAGAGGGAGAATATTTGGTGCCAATTATTAAAAATTATATAGAAAAATTTGAAAGCAGGTTAGACAACCACTATATTATTCACTTTTACTATAAAATTGCTTGTTTGTATTTTGGTATGGAAAGCTACAAAAGGTCTATCGAATATCTTAATGCAATTATAAACTCTAAGAACTTTAATTCTGCTGAAGATTTACAATGTTTTGCTCGAATTCTAAACTTAATTGCTCATTATGAACTTGGTTTAGATGAAAATTTAGAAAAGCAATTTAAAAGAACGTATAAGTTTCTTTTAAAAATGGAAAACTTACAAGAAGTACAAAAAGTATTCTTAAATTCTATAAGAGATTTAGGGGATGTATATCCTCAAAACATAAAAAATGAATTCCAAAAAATTCACAAAAAGTTAAAGAAATACGAGAATCATCCTTATGAAAAAAGAGCTTTTTTATATTTAGATATTCTATCTTGGCTAGAAAGTAAAATAAAAAACAAGTCTATTGCAGAAATAATTAAAAAAAAATCAACTAAAAAAAACATCTAAAATGGATTATTTAAAAATATTTTCACCAGCAACTATAGGCAATGTCTCTTGTGGTTTTGACGCAATTGGGGTAGCGATAGATGCATTAGGAGATGAAATGACTTTTGTTAAAACACCCAACAAAGGCATGATTCAGATTATAGAAATAACAGGGCAAGATTTAACATACGATGCCACAAAAAACGTTGCAGGTGTTGTGGCTAAAAAAATGCTAGAAGACAGTAATGCAGACTTTGGAGTGCAATTAACAATGCATAAAGGATATGCAACAGGAAGTGGTTTGGGCAGTTCTGGCGCAAGTGCTGCTGGTACTGCATTTGGTATAAACTGTCTTTTGGGAAATATCTATTCTAAATTAGAACTAACCAAGTTTGCCATGTTAGGTGAAAAAGTTGCTTGCGGAGAAGAAATTGCAGACAATGTTGCTTCTGCTATTTATGGAGGTTTTGTTTTGGTTAGATCTTACTCGCCCTTAGAAATTGTAAAAATTCCAGCACCAAAAGAATTAAGAGTTGTTGCGATTCACCCTCAAATTAGTATAAAAACAGAAGATGCTAGAAGTGTATTACCGGAAAAAATACATCTAAAAGACGCAGTAAAACAATGGTCTAATGTAGGTGGTTTAATAAGTGGTTTATATTCAAAAGATTATAAATTAATTGGTAACTCATTGCAAGACGTTGTAGCAGAACCTTATCGTAAAAAATTAATTCCTCACTTTAAGGCAGTTAAAAATGCTGCACTAGATGCAGGTGCTTTAGGCGCTGGAATTAGTGGTTCTGGACCTACAATATTTGCCCTTTGTAAAGGAGATGTAAGTCAAGAAAAGGTGTACAATGCTATAGAGAAAAGTTACAGAGATGTTGGTTTAGATTTTGAAATCTATACATCTAATATTAACAGAAAGGGCATTAAAATTCTGAAAAAAATATAGTGGAATATTACAGTTTAAATGGCAGAGCTTCTAAAGTTTCTTTTAGAGAAGCTGTACTAAATGGAATTGCACCCGATAAAGGCCTCTATTTCCCAGAGAATATACCAAAAATGTCTAGTAACTTTATTAAATCATTAGAAAATTATTCTAAAGAGGAAATTGCATATCATGTTATTAAGCCATTTGTTGGAAGTGACATTTCTAAAAGTGCTCTAGAAAAAATAATTGAAAATACGGTTTCTTTTGATTTTCCGATTAAAAATATAGAGAATAATATAAGCACCTTAGAATTATTTCATGGCCCAACTATGGCTTTTAAAGACGTAGGCGCATCTTTTCTAGCGCAGTGTATCCGTTTTTTTAACGATAAAAAAAGTACAGTTTTAGTAGCAACATCAGGAGATACTGGAGGTGCAGTTGCCAACGGTTTCTATAATGTAGAAGGTGTTGATGTTGTAATTTTATATCCTTCTAAAAAGGTTAGTCTGCTGCAAGAAAAACAACTTACCACTTTAGGCAAAAATATAACTGCTATTGAAGTTAACGGAACTTTTGACGATTGCCAAAATATAGTTAAGAAAGCTTTTTTAGATAGAAGTATAAAAGCTAATCTTACCTCTGCAAATTCAATAAATATAGCTAGGTGGCTACCACAAATGTTTTATTTTTTTTTTGCTTATAAGGAATTACTAAAAAGTGAAAAAGAAATTGTTTTTTCTGTTCCTAGTGGAAATTTCGGCAATGTTTGTGCTGGCTTGTTAGCTAAAAAAATTGGCTTACCAATTAGAAAATTTATTGCTGCGACAAATAGTAATGCTACTATTCCTAATTTTTTAGATTCTAACAAATTTGTGATACAACCTACTATTGCAACAATTTCTAATGCAATGGATGTAAGTAATCCTAGTAATTTTCCGAGAATATTAGAACTATTTCAAAATAATGTAGATGTATTAAAAGATAGTTTTGCCTCTTATAGTTTTTCAGATAAGGAAACTAAAGCTGCCATGCAAAAGGTATATAAACAGTGTAAATATGTTTTGGATCCGCATGGCGCTGTTGGTTATTTAGCGCTAAAAAAACAAACGATATCTAAAAATCAACATGGTATATTTTTAGAAACAGCACATCCATTAAAGTTTTTAGAAACAGTAGCATCTACTTTGCAAAGAAAACTTACTATTCCAGAAAACTTAAAAAGGTTAATGCAACAAAAAAAAGTTGCCTTAAAAGCAACTTCTTATGAGGATGTAAAGTCTATTTTAAATAAATAATTACCTAGAAATTTCTAAAATTTCGAAATTCATCACTCCACTAGGTACTTGAATTTCTGCAGTTTCTCCTACTTTTTTTCCTAAAAGACCTTTGCCTATTGGAGAATTAACAGATAGTTTTCCATTTCTAATATCTGTCTCAGAATCCGCAACCAAAGTATAGTTAAACTCCATTCCGTTAGTTGTATTTTTTATCTTTACTTTAGAATGTATTAATACTTTAGAAGTATCTAACTGACTTTCATCGATAATTCTAGCATTTGCAATTACATTTTTTAGTTTTGCAATTTTGGTTTCTAAATGAGATTGCTCTTCTTTGGCTGCATGGTATTCGGCATTCTCACTTAAATCTCCTTTGTCTCTTGCATCAGAAATTTCTTGCGTTACTCTTGGTCGCTCTTCTTGCTCTAAATAAAGTAATTCTTCCTTTAACTTTTTTAGGCCTTCTGCAGTATAATAAGATATGTTACTCATAGTAATAAATTTAAAAATCCCATACCATATTTGGAATGAGATCAAATACAAAGATACGAAATATTTGTAAATTGCACGCAAATACTTAAATATAAGATGTTTCTACTAAAAAGAACTTTACTAGTAATTTGTACTGTATTTTTATTTTCATGCGCTAACAATGAAAATTTAAACAACTGTATTCAAGCAATACCAATAAATTTTACTACAGACCTTAACAATCCACAACTTATAAACGTTCAAACACCTGGTGGTTTTGTAGAATTAAATGGTGGTAGTAAAGGAATTTTACTCTTTAATAAAAACGGAAACGAATTTGCTGCATTTGATAAACTGTGTCCTAACGATCTGTGTGATACCCCAATGACTTTTGAAAACAGATTACTAAAATGCACTTGTGATGACACAGCATATAGTGTAGATTTTGGAGGAGCACCGCAAAATAACGAAACACTTTGTCCAGCTATAGAATATCGAGTTACTACAAATGGCAGTGTAATTCGAATAAGTAACTTTTAACAAGTAGTTTAAAAGGATATCGTTATTTTTGTATGAATCTCAAAAAAAAAACTAACTTGAAAAATTACTTTTCATCAGACTTTAAACTTGGAATATTAGGAGGTGGCCAACTTGGAAGAATGATATTAACTGAGACACATAAGTTTGATATTTTCACCTCCATTTTAGACGCTAATAAAAATGCACCTTGCGCAGATATTTGCAATCACTTTGTACAAGGAGATTTGTTAGATTACGATGCAGTTTACAACTTTGGCAAAACAGTAGATCTTTTAACAATAGAAATCGAAAATGTTAATCTAGAAGCTTTAGATCAGTTAGAAAAAGAAGGAGTAACCATTTATCCTAAACCAAAAGATTTACGAATTATACAAAGTAAAGCAAGACAAAAACATTTTTACTTCGACAATCAAATTCCAACAGCACCTTTTTCTCATTTTGCTTTTCTAGAAGAATTGCATCATTGCTTAGAAAATGACATTATTGAGTTTCCTTTTGTTTGGAAAGCTGCAAGGTTTGGATACGATGGCAATGGGGTAAAAATTGTTAGAAATTACAGCGATTTAGAAGGATTACCAAATGTAGAGTGTATTACCGAACAGCTAATTCCTTTTAAAAATGAATTGGCTGTAATTGTAGCTAGAAATGCAAACGGTGAAATGACTACCTATCCTGTTGTAGAAATGGAGTTTCATCCAGAGGCGAATCAAGTAGAATATGTAATTTGTCCTGCAAGAATAGAAAATTCTGTAGCAAAAAAAGCCAAAGATACTGCTTTAAAAGTGGTACAAAGTTTAGATTTTGTTGGACTTTTGGCTGTAGAAATGTTTCAAACAAAAACCAATGAAATCTTAGTAAACGAAATAGCTCCAAGACCACACAATTCTGGCCATTATTCTATTGAATCTAGCTATACTAGTCAGTTTGAACAACACCTTAGAAGTATTTTAAATTTACCTTTAGGAAACACCGATAGCAAAGTAGCAGGAATCATGGTTAATTTAGTTGGTGAAGAAGGATATTCTGGAGATGTTATTTATAAAAATATCGATGAAATTTTAAAAATAGAAGGTGTTACCCCTCATATTTATGGTAAAAAAGAAACACGTCCTTTTCGTAAAATGGGCCATGTTACTATTGTAAATAAAGACATCAATAAAGCTAGAGAGATAGCACAGAAAGTAAAAGAAACTATAAAAGTAATAAGTAAATAATATGGTAGGAATTATCATGGGAAGCGATTCTGATCTTCCTGTTATGCAAGATGCAATTGATATATTAGAAAGTTTTGATATTAGCACAGAAGTTGATATTGTTTCCGCGCATAGAACCCCTGACAAACTATTTGAGTATGCCAAAAATGCGCACAATAGAAGAATAAAAGTAATTATTGCTGGCGCAGGAGGTGCAGCACATTTACCTGGTATGATTGCAAGCATGAGTCCATTACCTGTAATTGGTGTTCCTGTAAAAAGCAGAAACTCTATAGACGGTTGGGATTCTGTGTTATCTATTTTACAAATGCCTGGTGGTGTACCTGTTGCAACTGTTGCTTTAGATGGTGCTAAAAACGCAGGAATTTTAGCAGCACAAATAATAGGAACTTCAGATAACTGTGTTTTAGATAAGATTATCGCCTACAAAGAAGGTTTAAAACTAAAAGTTAATGCAGCATCAAAAAAAATAAAAAAATAGTTTTAAAAGTTACTTTAGGCTAGCTAAAGAACCACATACATAGCAAACAAAAACGAGTATTAAAAAATAAAAGATGAATCCACTGTTAGAAGATTTTAATACAGCCCCTTTTTCAAAAATAAAAAACGAACACTTTAAACCTGCTATAAAAGAAGCTATTTCATTAGCAAAAGCAGAAATAAAAATCATTACAGAAAATACAGAACGTCCTACTTTTAAAAATACCACTATTGCATTAGAGTTTTCTGGTGAAAAATTAAATCGAATAACTTCTATTTTTTTTAATCTAAATGCCGCAGAAACTAGTAACGAAATACAACAAATTGCGCAAGAAGTTTCTCCTTGGTTAAGTGAATTTAAAAACGATATTACGTTAAATACAAAACTCTTTGAGCGTGTAAAAACAGTTTTTGATTCTAAAGACAATTTAGATTTAAATAAAGAGCAAGAGATGCTTTTAGAAAAGCAATACAAAAGCTTTTCTAGAAATGGGGCAAATCTTTCTGAAGAAGACAAGATTAAACTGAGAGAAATAGATAGTAAATTATCAAAATTATCTTTGCAGTTTGGCCAAAATGTATTGGCAGAAACCAATGCTTTTGAACTTCATATTACCAATGAAAATGATTTGTCTGGCATTCCAAATTCCGCCAAAGAAGCAGCTAAAGAAGTTGCCAAATCTAAAGAGAAAGAAGGATGGATTTTTACGCTAGATTATCCAAGCTATATTCCTTTTGTAACTTATGCTGATAATAGAAGTTTACGAAAAAAAATAGCAATTGCTGCAGGTAAAAAAGGTTTTCAAAATAACGAAAATAATAACGAAGCTATTGTTCTAGAAATTGTAAACTTACGTAACAAAAGAGCCAATTTATTAGGTTACAAAACCCATGCCCATTTTGTATTAGAAGATAGAATGGCAGAATCTCCAGAAAAAGTATACACTTTTTCTAACAATCTATTAGAAAAAGCAAAACCAGCAGCACTTAGAGAATTTAAAAACTTACAAAATTATGCTAAGAAATTAGATGGTATTACCCAACTTGAAAAATGGGATGGTGCATATTATTCAGAAAAATTAAAAAAAGAATTGTTTAATTTAGATCAAGAAGACTTGAAACCATACTTTCCATTGCAAAGTGTTATTGATGGTGCTTTTACCATTGCTAACAAACTTTTTGATTTACATTTTAAAGAAGTTTACACAGTAGATAAATACCATGAAGATGTTAAAACATACGAAGTTACAGATGCTGAAAATAATTTCATAGCCGTATTTTATGCAGATTTTCATCCAAGACCAGGAAAAAGAAATGGTGCATGGATGACAAGCTACAAACCACAATGCATAAAAAACGGAATAAATGAACGCCCTCATGTTTCTATTGTATGTAACTTTACTAAACCAACTGCTACAAAACCTTCGTTATTAACTTTTAATGAAGTAACTACCTTGTTCCATGAATTTGGTCATGCACTTCATGGAATGCTTGCCAATACTACTTATAGCAGTCTGTCTGGAACCTCTGTTTCTTGGGATTTTGTAGAATTACCAAGTCAGGTATTAGAGAACTGGTGTTATGAAAAAGAAGCGCTAGAACTCTTTGCCAAACATTATGAAACAGGAGAAATGATTCCTATGAACTACATAAAAAAAATAAAAGAATCAGCAAGTTTTCATGAAGGAATGCAAACTTTACGTCAGCTTAGTTTTGGTCTTTTAGATATGAATTGGCACAGTAAAGATCCATCTAACATCTCTTCTGTAAAAGAATTTGAAAAAGAAGCTTTTCTTGCAACGAAATTATATCCAGAAGTAGAAGAAAATTGCATGAGCACTGCATTTTCGCATATTTTTCAGGGTGGTTATTCTTCTGGTTATTATTCTTATAAATGGGCTGAAGTATTAGATGCTGATGCTTTTGAGTTGTTCTTAGAAAAGGGAATTTTTGATAAAAATACTGCTACTAAATTTAAAGAAAATATACTTTCTAAAGGTGGTACAGAAAAACCAATGGACTTATACCAAAGGTTTAGAGGCGCAAAACCAAAACCAGATGCTTTATTAAAAAGAGCTGGACTTTTACAGAATTAACACTGTTTAACAGTTTACTTTTAAAAATCTGATTTTCATTACTTATTTTAGAGACATGAAAATCAGATTTCTTTTTTTATGCCTTTTTGCATCAACCTACATCTTCGCGCAACTGGAAATTAAGGGAACCGTTTATAATGAAAAAGGACCTTTAGAAGGTGCTGCAGTATATTTAAATAATACTATGCTTGGTACAACTACCAATAAAAACGGTACATTTAGTTTACCAGTAAAAGAAGGTGTTTACGACTTAATAATATCGTTTCTTGGTTATAAAACCATAAATTACCAATTAAACACAGCTCTGTATAAACAACCGTTAACTTTCGCATTAGAAGAAGACAATGAAATGTTAGACGAAATTGTAATAGAAAAAACAGTCTACGATGATGCTTGGAGGTACAATTTGCAAGCATTTAAAAATGAGTTTCTTGGTACTACTGAATTTGCAAAACACTGTGAAATACTAAATGAAGAAGTGCTAAGTTTTGACTTTAATGCGAAAGAAAATATACTTATAGCATACGCGAGAAAACCGCTAGAAATAAAACATAAAAAACTAGGGTATCTTATTAAATTTGATTTAGAAAGTTTTGAACGAAATAAAAATAGAGTAACCTATTTAGGATATACTAGATATGCGCAGTTAAAAGGTGGTAAGAGAAAACAAAATCGCTGGAAAAAAAACAGATTAAAAGCTTACCATGGTTCGCCAGTTCACTTTTACAAATCGTTAATTGCTAATCGATTAGAAAAAGATGGATTTATTGTAAATCAATTTCAAAGAAAAGCAAATCCAAATAGACCTTCTGACGAAGAAATAAAAAAAGCACGTCAGTTATTAAGGCTTAATGGAGGTATAAGGGTTATAGACCTCAGTAACAAAAAACCAGAAAATTATACTGCCATAGATTCTGCTTGGGCAATTGCTAACAAAACTAGATTGCCAAAATACAAAGACTATTTATACAAATCTAAACTTAAAGAAAACGAAATACTATCTAAAGATGGTTTGGGGTATAAATTTATTTTTTCTTACAATCTAAGTGTAGTTTACACTAGAGAGAAAGAAGAATTAGAGTACGTTAAAAGAACGCCTTTTAGTAGAGCTAGAGAACCAATGGCACAAACTTCTTCTATTATTCCTTTAAAGACAAATATAAAAATAGATTTTAAAGGAAATTTAATAAACCCATTAGCAGTTTTCTATGAAGGCTATTGGTCTTACGAAAAGTTTGCTCATAGTTTGCCTTTAGATTATGAGGTTAGAGAGTAAGATTTAAAACCTTAAATTAACTCCTAATAAAATATACCTTTCGATTAAAGGAACTCTTGAGGAAAATTGTGCGAAATCAGTTTGTGAAAAAACATCAAAGGTATTATTGTTTAAAATATTATGTGCTTTTAAGTTTACAGTAAGTTTTTTGTTTACTTCGTAACTCCCCTTTAAATTGAAAAAATGATAATTAGAGATATTTGATTTCGGATCAAAATAAAAAATATCATTTTCGATATTCAGTAAAAATCCCTTGGCATAAAAGTCCAAATCAAAAAAAGCTCTTCTATTTGTAACGGAAACACTATTTTTCTCTATAAGAGTATTTCTATTAACTACATTATAACCAAAGTGGTAGTCAAAAAAACTGTTAAAATTAGATCTTAATTCCACACTATAGCTGTTTGTAGATATTGTTATATTTCTCAGAGTATTCTCTACTTGATTTGCATATGTTAAATTGTTGAAACTGTAGTTTACTTTAAAATTAGAGGATATAAATTTAAAATACTTATCAAAAAAAATATTTAATCTATATTCATTTCTACCTGAAAGAACTATTTTATTTAATTCATTTATGATGTCCTGAAAATTAGCATTAAAAGAAAGATATTTATCACCATAAATATAATTTGCACTTAAGCCTGCAGTGAATATATCGTTCCAATTACCGTAATTATAATTAAGGCCAGCACTATAGTTTTTTAATAGAGTATTTTCATTTAATCCTTTTTCGAAAAGTCTATAGTTTCTTGGAATAAACCCAGAGTTCAAATTCCTAATAGGATTTGTAAACTGGTTTACCCCAGTACTAAAAAGGAATTCATGTTTATTTTTTTCTTTGTATTTTAAATTTAAATTTCCACTATAATAAAAAAAATTTTTATTATTAAAATTACTCATATCATTTTCTTCTAAATACAAATCAACATTGGCAAACAAATCTAACTGATTGAATCTTCTTCTAATTCTATTTTTAATAAAATATAAATTTTGATGTAATTGTAAATTATTAATAAATTCATTAGAAGGACTTTCGAATTGATTTGAATCTATATTTCTAAATAAAATATTGGAATTTAAATTCTCTTTTTTATTATGATACCCTATATAAAATTCATAATTATTATAATCTGTGTTTTTAATAACCGATAATTGCGTTGTAAAATAATTTACGTTATTTCTTAAATTTGATCTTAAAAGATCATAGTTATTGTTTGATGTGTTTGTAAAAACTAGAGGAAATGCTTCGTAACTTTGTGGTATATTATCTTTTAAATATCTGGATGTAAACTGTAAAACAGAATTGTTATTGATTTTATGAGTAAAATTGATAAAATGATTCTGCTTTTTACCAATACTTTGAGTCGTTTCATCCAAAGAATTTTCTTGAATGAAAATATTAGAAATTGCATCTAAATTAATTCTACTTAAATTACCCGTATATTCTAGATAATTTTTTTCTCCTAAGTTCCATGTTAAATTTACAATTCCAAAAATTGCTTTTTCTTCCTGATTAATATCAGATGACTCCGTAAAATTAATTACTGGTTCTGATAGAAAAGTAGTATTCTGATTTTGAATAAAGGAAGTATTATTTATAAAGCCAATAAGATTTGTTTTAATTTTTAATTTAGAATTTATATTAAATATGGAATTTAAGTTATATAGTTGCGTTTCGTTTAAATTTACATATTCATCTTTAAGATTTGGTCTAGTAGTATTTAATGTTGTGAATACTTTTGCCCCTTGGTTTTTACCAAGCCGTAAATTTGAATTATCAGATTTTGTTGTAAATATATCTTTAATAGAATTAAAAGTATTTTTACCTACAGTATTAAAATCTGAAATAACATAGTATTTACTTTTATCCAAAAACGAGATTAAATTGGAATTTAATTGATGCCTATTGTTTAGGTTGCTTTGAAGCTCTAAATCTCCAAAAAAAGTACTTTTTCTATCTTCTTTAAGTGTTATATTTATGGCAACATCTTCTGTATCTCTAACATTTTTTAATAAAGGATTGCTCGAATAGTTTTGAAGCAACTGAACCTTATCAACCAAATCCGATTTAAGGTTTTTAGTTAGAATTTGATAACCTCCATTAAAAAGATCATCATTTTCTACTTTTACATTGGTTACCAATTTTCCTTGAAAAGTTAGATTCCCATTTTCTGAAACTTCGATACCTGGTATATCTTTTAATAAATCTTCTAAAACAATTTGCCTTTTATTTTTAAAAGCACTTGCTTTAAAAATAATTGTATCTTCTCTAATCTCAATATCTCTAGAAACTTTTAAAGTAATTTCTTCCAAAGAAGTAATTCTTTCATTTAGAATAAAGAAAATATCTTTAATGCTTCTATTTAAAACTAATTGTCGCGTTTGTGATTCATACTGCAAAGAACTTATCTGCAGTTTATAAATACCCTTTTTTAAATTAAAAGAGTACTTGCCTTTAGTATCTGAAAAAGTATAATCTTTTAGGGTGTCATTTTTAAAGACCTGAATTCCTATTCCCTCTAAAACAGCGCCTTCATTATTTGTAACAACACCTTCTATACTATATTTTTGACTGTATAGCGATTGTGAAATGAAACAAAGGAATAATAAGATAAACTTGGTGGAATTAATTTTCCCATTCATAAATTAATTCTCTATCTCCTCTTTTCGAATTTGTTTTAACCTGTACTCTTTTATAATCTCTAGGTAAACGAGATCTAGAGATTGAAAATAAGCCTCCATTTGTTCTATCATATAAATAAACATACTCTCTTATATAGAGTTTAGGAAGGGCACTTAAAAATTTTATTTGATCATTTGCTAGCTTATTGGTTTTGTCAATTGGATAATTTTTTAAGCTAAGCAATTTCCAACTTAACTGATTTTTACTATCCTTAATAGAAACTAATAAACCTGGCAGATTCATAAATTTCCAAGGTCCAAAATCAATAGGAACAGACAAATCGATAAAAGCAATATAGTCTCTACCTCTAAAATCCATTGTAAACTCATGGCATAAACGATTGCTTATTTGTTTAGTATTGCCAGTGGCTACCCATTTTTGACTTGGCCTTTTCTCTGAAACTAAAAACCTTTCATTGCCAATTGCAGATAATATAAAGAGAGAATCTTTATTTGTAAATACATTTTCATTTATAACTCCTCTAGCAACATTTATTTGCGGTAATCCTTCACTATTTTGACCTACAAAATCTTCTATGTTTTCAAGAAAAACAGATTTAGTGCTATTAAAATGTATGGTATCGTTTTTTTTAAAAACATACCCTTTTTTAACTAATGCTTTTCCTAAATTATAAGTAATTTCATATTCTAAGACAGAAAGCTTATTATCATTCTGTGCATAAATAAAAACACAAAAGAATATTAAAATAAAAGAGAGTATGTTTTTCATAATATAATTATTCTTGTATTTCCCAGTCAAACATTTGATAACTGAGTCTAAAATCTGATGTAGCTAAAAAATTACCATTTGCTATATCTCTTGCTCCTTGTTCGCAATCTGCCTGAGACACTCTACCGTAAGAAACGTACCTTTCACTAACAAACCTACCAGTTTCACTATTGTAGTAAGATATTACAACTTCACATTTGCCTGATTGGTAATTAACATTTTCTTTACCTTCTTTACCTTTAAAACTAAATAATGATATACTAAATACTAATATGATTAATTTCCAATAATTTTTTTTCATTTTGCTTTTATTTAGTTAATTTTTAACACTTTCGTGTCTATTTGTTATTACAATAACTCAACAAAAGAAAAAAAAAAAAACGAGATATCCTATTTATTTATTCTTTTCCTCAATCCATTTGCTCATATACTTGGTTGCTTGCAACGTTTGGTATTGTAACAAAGTTCCTAGAAAGTTATTAGATCGATGATTCTCTAGATCTTGAAGTATATTTAGAAGGTTATCGTAAAAAACTGGTGCTAATTTTTCTTTATCGTAAATTTCATTTATAATGTTTACGCCATTCTCTTGTGCTGTTTTCCAATAAGTAATATCCGTGTAAAGTGCAATAGCTTGTTCTGCAAACGTATTGTAATTATCTGTTACTGCCCCAGACCAATCTTGGTTTCTATACATGCCTTCAGCTCCTATACTGGTAGTTACAGAAGGAGTACCAAAACGCATTGCATCTGTTAATTTCCCTTTAATTCCTGCGCCAAAATTTAAAGGTGCAAGAATTACTTTCGCCTTAGAAAAAACCCTTTTACTATTTGTTGCATATCCTTTAATTAGAAAACCTTCTTTTGCATTATGAAGTTGCTCTATTTGTTTGGTTATGTATGCGCCATAAATGTGCAATTCTGCATTTGGTAGTTTGGTTCTTATTGTTTTCCAAATGTGTTTTTTTAACGTAAGAACAGCATCAACATTAGGCTTATGATAGAAATTCCCAATAAAAATAAAGTGTTCTCGATCTTTAAATTGCAACCATTTTTGCTTTGACTCATTGTCTATTTTAGAAAAAAGAAAAGGTAAGTAATAAAGAAGTTGTTGGTCTATTTTAAATTCGTCTTTTAATATTTTCATTTCGTATGTAGAGATGATTAAAGACAAATCGCATCGTAAAATAGAGGCAATTTCACGTTTTGTAATATCGTATCTTTTCAATTCATCGAAAGTAAATTCTTTGTTTTTCTTATAGCAATCTTGGCGAACATTACGAAGACAATGCAAATCTTCCGTATCTAATATTCGCATAGTATTTGGAGAATTTTCTGCAACGCGCCATCCAAACTGTTCTTCTGTGAGAAAACGATCAAAAATTACAATTCTTGGATTTAGATTGTTAATAAAAGTATCAAAAGAAGCATCATTTATTTTAATCGTTACTTCTTCTATTTCTAGACTTTGCAAAGGATAAGAATTTTCAGCTTTTTGTGCAGCACAAGCAAAAGTTATTTTCCATCCGCGATCTAAAAAAAGTTCTAAAATTTGCAACATTCTACTACCAGCAGCAGAAGAATTAGGTGCCACCCAAACTGTACCAATAACTAATAGTTGGTTCTGCATTATTTTTGCGCAGTAATTTGTGCTTTATAATTTTCTTGAACTTTTGTTGCCCAACTAGTAACGACTTTTATTTCTTCATCAGACAAAATAGCATCTTTGTGCGTCCAAGTATAAGAATCTAAAGGCATTTCTTTTTCTAAAACTTCTTCTACTAATTCATCCATTTTATGTTCTTTTTTCTTCAAAGAATAAGTACTCCAGACAGAAAAATCTAAATGCTTTTTACCGTCATTTATGTGTTCTGCCAACCAATAATTTATAGGCGTTATACTGTTATACCATGGGTAACGAGTTGTTGAAGAATGGCAATCAAAACAAGTGTTTTTTAATATGGAAACTACTTTTTCTGGCGGATTTGTCTCTGCAATAAATCCATTAACGGTATCTAAACTACCATTATTTTTTTCCGGGCTAAAAAACTGTGCTACAAGAAACGCAACAATAAGAATAATGCCAATTTTCTTAAGTATTTTCATGGTTAATTGATTTAGAATTACTCATGTAAATCTACTAATTTATTCAGTTTATCTCTAAAAATATATGTATTTTTGCTTTCAAAATTTTAATTCGACATGAAATACGATATTATTGTAATTGGTTCTGGTCCTGGTGGATATATTTCAGCAATTAGAGCCTCTCAATTAGGCAAAAAAGTAGCTTTAATAGAAAAGTACGCAACTCTAGGTGGCACCTGTTTAAATGTTGGTTGTATTCCATCAAAAGCACTTTTAGACTCTTCTCATCATTATTACGATGCTGTACATCATTTTGAAGAGCATGGTATTTCTGTAGAAAAACCTTCTTTTGATTTCGGTAAAATGATTGAAAGAAAAGCAAATGTTGTAGAAACTACCACTGGAGGAATTAAATACCTTATGGATAAAAACGACATAGATGTTTTTGAAGGTCTTGGCTCTTTTGAAGATGCAACACATGTAAAAATCACAAAAAATGATGGTTCCTCTGAAGTTATAGAAGGAACTAATATTATAATTGGCACTGGCTCAAAACCATCAACATTACCATTCATTACAATTGATAAAGAACGTATAATTACATCAACAGAAGCTTTAAAACTAAAAGAAGTTCCTAAACATTTATTGGTTATTGGTGGTGGAGTTATAGGTCTAGAATTAGGTTCTGTTTATAAAAGATTAGGTGCAGATGTAACTGTTATAGAATATGCTCCGAAAATTACACCTACAATGGATGCTGATGTTTCTAAAGAATTACAAAAAGTGTTAAAAAAACAGGGTGTAAAGTTTAATGTAAATCATGGGGTAACATCTGTAGAAAGAAATGGAGATGAAATTGTGGTTAAAGCTAACAATAAGAAAGGAGAAGAAGTAACGTTTACAGGAGATTATTGCTTGGTTTCTGTTGGTAGAAGTCCTTACACAAAGGGGCTAGGTTTAGAAAAAGCTGGTGTTAAAGTAAACGAAAAAGGACAAGTAGAAGTTAACGATCATTTGCAAACAAATGTTTCTAACATATATGCTATTGGCGATGTTGTTCGTGGAGCAATGTTGGCACACAAAGCAGAAGAAGAAGGTGTTGTTGTAGCAGAATACTTAGCAGGACAAAAACCACACATAGACTATAATTTAATTCCTGGTATTGTGTACACTTGGCCAGAAGTTGCAGCTGTTGGTAAAACAGAACAAGAACTAAAAGATGCAGGAGTTGCATACAAGACTGGTAAGTTTTCTATGCGTGCTTTAGGAAGATCTAGAGCTAGTGGAGATATAGATGGTTTTGTAAAAGTTTTGGCAGATAAAAATACAGACGAAGTTTTAGGTGTACATATGGTTGGCGCTAGAGTTGCAGATCTAATTATGGAAGCAGCTGTTGCAATGGAATACAGAGCTTCTGCAGAAGATTTAGCTAGAATTTGTCACGGTCACCCAACATATTCAGAAGCTGTAAAAGAAGCTGCAAAAGCAGCTTGGGATGGAAAAGCATTAAATGCTTAAAAGAACATTAATAAGATTTTAAAAAAAACCTCGCAGATACAATTTGTGAGGTTTTTTCATAAAAGAGAATTTTTTTATGCTTAGAGTACAACAAACATTTTTGATAGATGAGATTGCAGTTTTTAAAGGAAAGCTTTTACAGTGGTCTCAAAACTTCGAAACTGCTGTTTGGCTAGATTCTAACCTTTATAAACAACAATATTCTTCTTTTGATTGTGTGTTAGCTATAGATGAACTAACAAGTATTTCTACCGATTTTGAAAATGCTTTTGACAAACTAAACGAATATCAAAAAAGCACTAAAGACTATATTTTTGGATACATTTCTTATGATGTAAAAAACGCTACCGAACATCTAACCTCTACAAATTATGATGGGTTAGAATTTGTAGACTTGTTTTTTTTCCAACCCAAAAAACTAATTTTTATTAAAGAAAACACCGTTACTTTTCAGTACTTAAAAATGGTAGACGACACTATAAATAGTGACTTTAAAGAAATACAAAATAGCAAAACAAAAAATATTACTAACAACAGTAAAGAAGTTCATGTAAAACTTAGAATACAAAAAGAAGAGTATAAGTCTAAAGTAAAAAAAATATTAGAACACATTTATAGAGGAGATATTTACGAGGCAAACTTTTGCCAAGAATTTTTTGCAGAAAATACCAATATAAATCCTCTTCAAGTATACCAAAAGTTAAACGCCATTTCCACTCCTCCATTTGCGTCATTCTTTAAAATTAGAGAACATTATTTACTTTCTGCATCTCCAGAACGATATTTAAGAAAAGAAGGAACAAAGATTATTTCGCAACCTATAAAAGGTACTGCAAAAAGATTCATAAACCCTATTGATGATGAAAAAATAAAGTTCGATTTATCTAGAGACATAAAAGAACGCTCAGAAAATGTAATGATTGTAGACTTGGTTAGAAATGATTTGTCTAGAACTGCTAAAAAAGGTTCTGTAAAAGTAGAAGAACTTTGTAAAGTTTACTCTTTTAAACAAGTGCATCAAATGATATCTACAGTAGTTTCTGAAATAAAAGAAACAACAAATCCTGTAGAGGTTATCAAAGATTCTTTTCCAATGGGAAGCATGACAGGCGCTCCTAAAATATCTGCAATGCAAATCATAGAAAAATTAGAAACTACAAAACGTGGTTTGTATTCTGGAGCAGTTGGCTATTTTACCCCAAATGGAGATTTTGATTTTAATGTTGTAATTCGAAGTATTTTATATAATAAAGAAAACAAGTACTTGTCTTTTTCTGTTGGTAGTGCTATAACTGCAAAATCGGTTCCAGATAAAGAATACGAAGAATGCCTGCTAAAAGCAAAAGCAATGCAGCTGGCATTGCAGACTTAATACTTTCTTACTTTTTTAGTAATTTAAATTTGCTTAATTTACAGTCCAAATTGTACTATTATGCAACACAGCTTATTTTCTTTTCAAGTTCATAAAACTAGATTTTATGGCCAGTATTGGACTACTAACCATACAAAAGCAGTTGTGATTTTAGTACATGGAATGGGAGAACATTCTGGCAGATACCAACATGTAGTTGATGTGTTACTTGAAAATGAATTTTCTGTAGTAACGTTTGATCATTTTGGACATGGAAAAACAGAAGGAAAAAGAGGCCACAACCCAGGGTACAAATATGTCTTAGAAAGTGTAACCAATGCAATTAAAAAAGCGAGAGAAATAGAACCAGAAGCTCCTGTTTTTCTTTATGGCCATTCTATGGGTGGCAATGTGGTTATTAACTATGCTTTGAGTAAAAATTGTACTTGCAGTGGTATAATTGCATCTAGTGCATTTTTAAAATTAGCGTTTCAACCTCAAAAATTTAAATTAGCAGCAGGTAAACTTTTACAAAAAATAGCACCTTCTGTTACTTTAGGGAATGAATTGAATCCAGAACATATTTCAAGAGATCCAAAAGCGGTAAAAAATTATATTAACGATTCACTTGTTCATGATAAAATTAGTCCGAATTTTTCATTAACTTTTATCGAAAAAGGAAAATGGGCCATAGAAAACGCAAAAAAACTTTCCATACCAATCCTTTTAATTCATGGAAAAGAAGATCGTATTATAGACTACAGAGGCAGTAAAGAATTTGCAGAAAATTGCAAACATGCTACACTAAAACTCTATGATGGTGGATATCATGAACTACATCACGATATATGTAAAGAAACGGTTTTACAAGATGTAATTAATTGGTTACAATCTCAGCTTTAATTTCTCTATTTTTGTAGTGCTAATGCTACAAGATTTTAAAAAACATATAGAAGAAAATTTTCCAACTTTAAAGGAGAAAAAACTATTAATAGCAATTTCTGGAGGATTAGATTCTGTTGTTTTAACCCATCTTTTACACCATCTAAAATACTCGGTATCTTTAGCTCACTGTAATTTTACACTTAGAGGTAACGAAAGTGATTTAGATGAAGCGTTTGTAAAAGAACTAGCTAAAAAACATTCCATACCTATTTTTACAAAATCTTTTAACACCAAATCCTTTGCAGATGAACATAAACTTTCCATTCAGGTAGCTGCTCGTGAATTGAGATACAAATGGTTTGCTTCATTGGCTGCAAATATTGGATTCGATTTTATTTTAACTGCACATCATGCAGACGATAATTTAGAAACCATAATTTTTAATTTAACTAGAGGAACTGGAATTGATGGTTTAACTGGAATACCCAAAAAAAATGGAAATATTTTACGGTTACTTATCCCTTTTTCTAGAGTAGCTATTGAAAATTATGCTATTGCAAAAAAACTAAACTGGAGAGAAGACAAAAGCAATGCATCTACAAAATATGCTCGCAATAAAATTCGCCATAAAGTTATACCAGTATTAAAAGAATTAAATCCAAATCTTTTAGATTCTCTTCAAAATACAGTGCAACATTTACAAGATGCAAAATCTATTGTAGAGGCTAAAATTAAAGAGGTAAAAAAAGAAGTCATTGAAGAAGAAAAAAATACGGAAAGTTTAAAAATTAGGATAGATAAACTAACAGCTGTTGAAAATGCAAAAGCTTATTTATATCAAATTTTAAAAGAGTACCACTTTACAGAATGGAATGATGTGTATCATTTGTTAGAAGCACAATCTGGCAAATACGTGGTTTCTAAAACACATCAGTTACTAAAAGATAGAAAACACTTAATCTTAACAAAAAGAAAGCCTGAAAAAGATACTAAAAACAAGTTCTTTATAGAGAAAGAAACCAAAGAAATACAACAGCCAGTTCCATTAAAAATAACAAATAACAACAACAAAACTAACGCAAATAAAAAAGAGATTTACGTTGATAAAGATTTGTTAAACTATCCTCTTATTGTAAGAAAATGGGAAAAAGGTGACTACATTTACCCTACAGGAATGCTTGGTAAAAAGAAAATTAGTAAATTTTTTAAAGACCAAAAATTTTCATTGGTAGACAAGCAAAATACTTGGTTACTATGTGATGCTAAAAATAATCTTATATGGATTGTTGGTCACAGACAAGATAGAAGGTTTCTTGGTAAGAAAAATGTAAAAATTACAACAGAATGAAAAAGTTTTTTTCAATTTTAATATGCATCTTTAGTTTGTCTGTTTTTTCACAAACTGCAGACAACCCAATTGTTTTAGAAACCTCTGTAAAAAAAATATCAGAAACAGAATACGATATTATATTTAAAGCTACTTTGTATAAAGGCTGGTATCTATATTCACAATACAATCCAGAAGGAGCTTCTCTTCCTCTAGAAATTACAAAACAAGAAGGAGAAACTGGTTACGAATTACTAGGAAAAGCAGTAGAGAAAACACCCTTTAAAAAATATTCTGATGTTTGGGAAAAAGAAGAAATTGTTTTTAAAGATAATGCAGAATTAACACAAAGAATTCAACTAACCTCTAGCGACATTAATACAATAAAACTAAACTTCTTTGGGCAAGTTTGCGAAGTTGCTTGTATAAATGTAGATGAAAACTTTACCATTTCTCTTACTGGCAAAACCATAACAGAAAAAAATACCATAGACAAACGAAGTGAATTTTTAACCAATAAACTGCAATTAGATTTAAAAAATACTGCACTTTTAGAAAGAGAAGACTTTAAAAAAGAAGACCATTCTTCTGGCCTTTTTAACATCTTTCTTTTAGGCTTTATTGGTGGCCTATTGGCGCTTATAACGCCTTGTGTTTTTCCTATGATACCTCTAACAGTTTCTTTTTTCACAAAGCAGTCTAAAAACAAAAAAAAGGGTGTTTTTAATGCCGCATTGTATGGTCTTTTTATTGTTTTAATTTATATTTTACTTAGCGTACCTTTTCACTTTTTAGACAATTTAGATCCAGAAATTTTAAATACTATTTCTACAAATGTGTGGCTTAATATTTTCTTTTTTGTCATTTTAATATTTTTTGCTTTTTCTTTCTTTGGGTTTTATGAAATTACTCTGCCAAGTTCTTGGGGAGATAAGATGGATAGTGCATCTTCTGTTGGCGGAATTATAGGTGTTTTTTTTATGGCACTTACCCTTGCTATCGTTTCGTTTTCATGTACTGGTCCAATTTTAGGATCCTTACTAGCAGGTTCCTTAACTTCTGATGGTGGTGCAATGCAACTTACAGCTGGCATGTCTGGTTTTGGTTTAGCACTAGCGCTTCCGTTTGCTTTGTTTGCCTTATTTCCAAGTTTACTAACTTCCTTACCAAAGTCTGGTGGCTGGTTAAATACTACAAAAGTTGTACTTGGTTTTTTAGAATTAGCATTTGCTTTTAAGTTTCTTTCTAATGCAGATTTGGTTGCTCATTGGGATTTGTTAAAACGGGAAGTTTTTATTGGAATTTGGATACTAATATTTATTGGACTTGGTCTTTATTTATTTGCTAAAATTAAGTTTCCTCACGATGCACCAATAAAAAAACTATCCTTTTCTAGAATTTCATTTGGTGTTTTAGTTTTTGCATTTGTTATCTATTTAACTCCTGGAGTATTAAAAAATCCTACTTGGAATTTAAGTCTGTTAAGTGGTTTTCCTCCTCCACAATTTTATAGCGTTTACGAACAAGAAAGCAACTGTCCTCTTGGCTTAGATTGTTATAAAGATTTCGATTCTGGCTTAAAAGTTGCCAAAGAAAAAAATAAGCCTATTTTGTTAGATTTTACAGGTTGGGCATGTGTTAACTGTAGAAAAATGGAAGAAAATGTTTGGAGCGATCCAAGAGTTTTTCAACTTTTAAACGAAGAGTATGTTTTAATTTCTTTATATGTAGATGATAATGAAAAAGAATTACCTGCAGACGAACAATTTGAATTCTTAAAACCTAACGGAAAAATAAAGCAAATTAAAACATATGGAAATAAATGGGCTACCTTTCAGTCTGTTAATTTTAAAAGTGCATCCCAGCCTTACTATGTATTATTAAGTCCCAATTTAGAAATTCTAAATTCTGTTCAGCAATATACAGATACAGAAACCTATTACAATTGGTTAAAAGAAGGGTTAAATAACTACAAAAAGAAATAGTGGTATAAATTTTGATATATTACAACACAAATACTACCTGTATGAAAGCAACTTTACTATGTATGTTTTTTACCATTTTTTGCGTTTTATCTGCTTCTGCTCAGAATAAAGCACAAGTTAAACCGCAATCTATTTATACGTTTTCTGCAACAAATACATTAAGTTTTGATAAAGTACCTTTAAACAAACGCTTAAACTTAATAGGACACAAATTTGTATATATAGATTTATTAGATTTAGACACCAATTTCTTATCTCTTAATACTAGAAATATAGGAAGAAAGCCTACAAAATGGATTCATGACGATTATTTTAAGTATAGAGATGAATACTTGTTAAAAGGTTTTCGATTAAAATACGATCCAACTCGTTGGAACTTGCAATGCCCAAACCCTCTTTCTGTTCCTTATGTTAAATAAATATTTTACTTATTTTAAACGAGGTTTTTGGTGGGCATTTGCTATGTTCGTGACAATGGCTTTTATACTCCCATACATTAATAATGAAAGTATAACCTTAAAAAGTGTAGTTTCTTCATTTATTGGTTTTGTACTTTTTGCTGGCCCTCTATTTGGTTTGACTGAATCTTGGAGACCGTTTGAAAATGATTCTAAAGAATGATAACGTTTTCGCAGAAAAACAGTCTTCCGTTGGTACTTATTTCTAGTTTTTTGTATTTTCAAGCATTAATTTAATGCTATGTCTATACTACCAGAGTCTGCAAGATTTAATGAAAATGTAATTTCTAAGTACCAAATTTACAATGGTGTCTTTATGAATTTACCTTACGATACCACCTCTAACACAGGTGTATTTTTACCTCTTTTTCACAAAATATGTAAAGAAGGATTTGAAAAAGGAAAAAATCCTACAGAAATCATAGATCATTTCTTTAGAAAACACAAAGACAGACCTAGAGAAAAAGAACGTATAGACACCATGTTTCGTTTTATTCAATATATAGAAAGACAAGTAGTTTTATTTGATGCTATAGAAGATGCTGCTTTTTCTGTTATTAATAATATGGATGGAATTGGTACCGTTAGAAACTTAAAAGCAACAGCATTTTCGTCGCACAAAAAAGAAGTTTTAAAAGAACATTTTAAGAAATTTAAAATAAGACCTGTTTTAACTGCGCATCCTACTCAATTTTATCCAGGAAAGGTACTAGGTATCATAACCGATTTGTGTGAAGCTGTTAAAATAAACGACTTAAAAGCTATAAAACGATTGTTATTTCAGTTGGGTAAAACTCCTTTTTTTAAAAAGGTAAAACCAACACCTTATGATGAAGCCATAAGTCTTATTTGGTATTTAGAGCATGTATTTTACGATTCTATTCCAGAAATTTACAGTTATATACAAGAACATATTTTTGAAGGCGAAGAATTAGAAAATGAAGTTATAAATTTAGGTTTTTGGCCAGGAGGAGATAGAGATGGAAACCCTTTTGTAACGCCTCAAATAACTTTAGATGTAGCAGAAAAATTAAGGCAAACCATCTTAAAAAAATACTACGAAGATGTTACAATTCTTAAAAGAAGATTAACTTTTAAAGGGGTTGAAGAAATAATAATTAGAATTCAAAAACGCTTATACAAACATGTAAAAAGAAGCTATAAAGTAGTAAACTTTTCTCAGAAAATTCTGCTAAAAGAATTGTATGCCGTTAGACAAATTCTAATTACAGAGCACCATTCACTGTATTTAGAAGAACTAGACTTTTTTATTCAAAAAGTTAAGTTATTTGGTTTTTATTTTGCGTCTTTAGACTTAAGGCAAGATAGTAGAGTGCACCATGCTGCATTTACAGAAATGGTAAAAGAATTAGAGGTTAAGGGTGCAACTATCTTTCCTAAAAACTACCTTCATCTTTCTAGCGAAAAGCAAGTTGATTTTTTATCTACAATTACAGGAGAGGTTTATCCAGATGATTTTTCTGATGAAATGTTAGCCAAAACATTAGCTTCTATGAGAGCTATGAAAGAAATACAATATAGAAATGGCGAAAAAGGATGTAATAGATATATAATTAGCAACAACCAAACTGCATTAAACGTAATGCAAACCTTTGCCATGCTTCGTTTAAGTGGTTTTGGCGAATCTATGCCTGTGGATATTATCCCTCTATTTGAGACAGTTAACGATTTAAAAAACGCACCAATTGTAATGGAAACGTTGTACAACAACAAGCAATATCGCCAACATGTATTACAACGTGACAACAAGCAAACCATAATGTTAGGTTTCTCTGATGGAACAAAAGATGGTGGTTATTTAATGGCAAACTGGTCTATTTTTAAAGCAAAAGAAGAGCTAACTAAAGTTTCCAGAAATCATGGTATAAAGGTATTATTTTTTGATGGTAGAGGAGGACCTCCTGCAAGAGGTGGTGGTAAAACACATCAATTTTATGCCTCTTTAGGGCCTACTATAGAAGACCAAGAAGTGCAATTAACCATTCAAGGGCAAACCATAAGTTCTAATTTTGGCACTAGAGAGTCTTCTCAATTTAATTTAGAACAACTATTAAGCTCAGGTGTTATTAATGAAGTATTTGAACCGCAACCTATGTCTAAAGAACATAAGTTTCTTATAGAAGATCTGGCAGAAAAAAGTTACAAAGCCTATGTAGATTTTAAAAACCATCCAAAATTTATTCCGTATTTAGAAAAAATGAGCACCCTAAAATATTATGCAAAAACAAATATTGGAAGTAGACCAAGTAAGCGCTCTAATTCAGATACTTTAGATTTTTCACAACTACGTGCAATACCTTTTGTTGGAAGTTGGAGTCAATTAAAGCAAAATGTTCCTGGTTTTTATGGGGTAGGAACCGCTTTAGAAGCATACGAAAAGCGAGGAGAATTTGATAAAATAATTCATTTTTATAAAACTTCCGATTTCTTTAAAACATTGGTAGAAAATAGCATCATGAGTTTAACCAAATCTTTTTTTAAACTTACTGCGTATATGGAGCACGATGCGGAATTTGGTGACTTTTGGAAATTAATTTATGAAGAATATACCAGAACAAAAAGACTGTTACTTAAGCTGACAGGACACCGTATATTAATGGAAAATTACCCAAGTGGAAAAGCTTCTATTAAAGCTAGAGAAGACATCGTTTTACCACTATTAACCATACAACAATATGCTCTAAAAAAGATTCAAGAGTTACAGAAAAAAGAAAAGCCAAATAAGCGAAAAATAGAAACCTATGAGAAAATGGTTACTCGTTCTCTATTTGGAAACATTAATGCAAGTAGAAACTCTGCGTAAAAAAAGGAGCATTCTTGTAGAATGCTCCTTTAAAATATTTAATAAATAGAATGTTATTAATTAGAAACTTTATTGGTGTTTCTATAACCTGTATTGTCTTTGTACCAGTCTTTGTATTCTTCTCCTCCAGAAGTTGCCCAAGTAGAAAAAAAGTTATAAGCTTCATCAATTGCAACTCTTTCTTTAGGCACCTTAAAGTCGTGAACTATACTAATTGCCCAAGGATATCCTTTATCGGATATAAAATTACCATCTAAATCTCTACTTTTATCACTTACAGAAAACCTGCTAGATCCTAACTTTGTACTAGGGTAGTATGGTAGGTGAATTTCATTAGCTCTTTCTTTGTTTTTAATGATAAACGGATTAAAAGGAGCAGCACCTAATTGTTGGGTACTAATAGGTTTATTAAATATAATAGATACTGTTGTTTCTTCTAAAAAATTATCTTGATCGTCTGTAAAAATAACTACTGCATTTTGATGTCCTGCTTCTGTACCATTACTATTTAGTGAAATGTAGTCTTGGGTAAGATTTGTTCCTATTACACTTTTTACATCAGAAGAGGAAACTCCTCTTAATTCTATTCCAAAACCATTGGTAAAGCCTGCTCCATTAGCTTTTACTCTGCAAATAAAATCTAATTGCACTGCTAAATTATCAGAATTTAAAACTGCAATTGCTCTGTAGCTAAATGCAACATCGTTAAAATCATAATCGCCATACGAAGGATATAAATCTTCGAAAGCTATAGTTCCTTTACCATATTTACTTGGTGTAAATACTTCAAAAGCTTTATTAGCTTCTAATGGATATGCATCTTGAGAGTCTACAATTCCATCTCCATCTGTATCTTTGGTATTGGAATTACCTGCAATGACTTTGAAAGTGGTTAAATCATTAATTTTTCTTCCAAAATTGGTTCCATTGTTCGCATTTTTACCAAAATTATACTGCCAACCACCAGTTTGTGTATCCATAACAATTAAACTTCCATCAGATTTATTGTCTGCTAACCAAAGTTCTCCTTTAGAATCTATTGTCATAGAAGTTGGCGTAAAAGGTAAATTATCTGCACTTATTCTATCTGCATCATATTCTCCAGAATTATTTAAATTTAATTTATACAATCCAGAAAAAGAAGCTAAATAAAAAGTACCATCAGGAGCAAAAGCTAAATCTCCACCATTTTTATTATGCAGTCCATTTATTTTCCATTCCTTTAGAACTTTTCCTGTGTTTGGATCTATAGTTCTTACGTAATCACTATTAGAAAAATACAATAAATTATCTCTTGTATTAAAATCTAGTCTTGGCCCTCCAAAATTTAAGTTTGCTACTGTAGACCATTTTTTGGTTTTAATATCGTATTTCATTAATGGATTTGGCGAAGATCTACCAATTGAGTACATAACTAAGTTCGCTTGATCTATTGCTGCTGTAAAACTTCCCATTGGCATTTTTGACAGGAATGTGTAATTGCCATTTAATGGATTTACTTGAAATAAATCTCCTTCTCCATTAACACAAAAAAGAAAATCATACACGGTATTTTTACTTTTGTATGTATTTGCTTTGCCTGCATATGTTGTATGGTTATAATTTACTTTTTTGTCTAGAACATCTACAAAAGTGCCATACGTCTCTAAATTATAATTTCTTCTAACGTATAGTTGAGAGGTGTTTTTTGGTAAAGTAATGGTTTGTTTTAATGCTCCATCTTTTATAATGCCAGAAAGTACTTGTCTTTCTATAATGTCTTCCGAATACACATCTTCTGTAACAGTCTCTCCAGCTTCGTTAACAAAAGTTTCTGTTCTAACAAAATATTTATCTTCAGAAGTAGCAAATACTTCATAAAATGCATTCTCATTGTCTATAATATTAATGGTAACTTCTTGTGAGGTACTAAAATCGAAACCTTCAGGAATATTTAAGATGTTTGTAGATAAATCATCTTCTATATTTACTAATTCTTCATCTTGATTAATATCAGGACTACAGGAAGCAAAAACTCCTATTAATATTAAAACTACTGGTATTTTTTTTAGAATATTTTTCATAAGGAAACTATAACAAAACAAAAGTATCTATTTTTTCTTTCGTATGTTTTAAAATACTTTTAACTACTTTTAATTATCGTTTAATCGTATTTTTTGGTAGTTGAATTACGCTTTGGTAATTTTCAATTAAGAGTTAATGCCATACTATCTG
Organism: uncultured Polaribacter sp.; assembly: GCA_964477255.1. Lineage (GTDB taxonomy): Bacteria > Bacteroidota > Bacteroidia > Flavobacteriales > Flavobacteriaceae > Polaribacter. The sequence goes on along the minus strand of CAYZDK010000016.1, from coordinate 26,161 downwards.
GAACTTTTCCTGTAGAAATAGTACTTACAATTTGCATAGTTTCAGTATCTATAATTTCTATTTTATTTGCATTTGAATTGGCAATAAAAGCATACTTTCCATTTGGATGCATTAGAATTCCAACAGGTCTTGGAGTATGATATAAAAATCTATCTAATATATTTCCTTTACCAGGCAATTGGATTGTTTTTAACTTCTTTTTTAAATATCTATCATAAATAACAACAGTACCATCTTCTGCATTAGTTACATAGCAATGGCTACCATCTAAACTAAACTTTAATCGATAAGGATCTTTTCCAGTAGATATGGTTTTAGTAACAGCGTTTAATTTAGTGTCTATAATAGATATGGTATTGTCTTTTAAATTGGTTACCCATACTTCTTTGCCATCAGGCGTTATTGCGATGCCATCTGTTTTATTACCACACTTTATGGTGTGTAATACCGTATTATTTTTAGTGTCAATAACACAGACAGACCCAGAATTAACTTGGGTTACATAAGACAAATTTTTAAATGGATGCATAGCAATCATATGACTAACCTCTTGATTGGTATGCAATGAAGAAAGAACAGTTTCATTATCTAAATCTACAACTATAACGTTACTGCCTCCATTGGTAGCAACCATAACTTTATTTTCTTTTGTAAAAGGTACAATACCATGTGGTCTAGTACCCTCTGTAAAAGAGATTTGTTTTTCTATATTAAATGTCTCTGTATTTATTATAGATATAGATTTTCCAGCTAATAAATCAGAACCATAATTTGTGACAGCAAGTTTATTAGGCAGAGCTGTAGAGGCTATTTCTCTTGGTTGTGTAGATAAAAGTATCTCTTCTAAATGTTTTCCTTTTTCCAAATCAAAAACCGTAATACTTCTATCTAATTTGTTTACTACAAACAATCTCCCTGACGTAGAAATGGTATAATCTTCTGCTCTAACAAGCATTCTAGATACTAGAAGAACTGCTACTAAAAGAAAAAAAAGTACAATTAAGATTTTGATAATTTTCATAGAACTGCAGAGTTATATCAATAACTATTTGCAAAAATATTTTTTGAATGAAGTTCTGATAGGTAGCTTACCACAGAAAAAACTGAATTTGACGAAAACCTTCTAATTGGGCTAGAGTTTTTGGATTGTTCTAATAGTTTTTCGACATCTTCTTTAAAATGGTTAAAAGAGGTTAGAACTTCTAAATCATCTTGTTGATTTACTACATCTATATAGCCTATATATTTTAAATCATAGTAACTATTTAAATATCTTGTCCCATATTTTGTTGCTGCTTTCTGGCTACATTTTTTATTTAAATTAACAACTTTTGTGTTATTGGTTTTATCTAAAATCTCCGTTAGACTTTCTAAAGCAGTATCGTTTAATTTATTATTTACAAGACAAAAAGTTACATCGCTAAAACTGTTTAAGTTTTCTATGTAATCTTTTACTAAAAAAGGGGTTGTGTTGTTAAATACAAGTATAATTCCGAATTTCATGTATTATATTTTAGAGGATTTTTAGTTTACTTTAAACTGCTCTTTTTGCTCTTTCCCAATTAACAGATTGTGTATTATTTATGTATCTAAAAAAACCCAATACTACAGATAAATTCATGATAAAAAAGTAGTAGGGTACAAAAAGAATTTTAACTTTTAGAGATTTGTTTTCTAATATCCAACCTAACAATGCAGCTATATAGAATAGGGCATGAAGCCAAAAGAAAATTGCATAAAAACCAAAGTCAAATATACCTTCGTTAATTGCTAAAACAGTTGAAACTGGTATTAACAACAGTAAGCAAAGTGGGGTTAATGTCCAACGTAATACACGGTGTGAAATGTATTGAAAAGACAAAATCCCATATTTAAATATATTGAGTAGACTTCTTAAGCGAATTACAGATTGGATACCACCTGCAGATATTCGTATTTTTCTTTTTAATTCTTCACCAACATTTGCTGAGGCAGTTTCTATTGCATAGGCTTCTGGATTGTATTGTATGGTATATCCTTTTTTTGCAACTCGCAAAGAAATTATAAAATCGTCTAATAAAGTATCTGGTTCTACCTCGTTATATAATTCTGTTCTAATAGCAAAAAGCTCTCCAGCTGCACCAACTGCAGAGTAAAGTTCTGCATCCCATTTTTTTAAGGTAGACTCGTATCTCCAATATAAACCTTCTCCTGCTCCTGCAGCTGCGTCAGCTTCTTTATTTATTATCCTTTTTTCTCCAGAGACACATCCAACTTTAGGGTCTTTAAAACAGTTGGCAATATGCATTATAGAGTCTTTTCCTAGGTTTGTGTTAGCATCACTAAAAACAACAATTGGTGTTTTTACAAAAGGCATAACTCTATTCATGGCGTTAATTTTTCCTTTTCTTTCGTCTTTATGAAAGAGTCCTATATTATCGTATTCTTCAATTAGCTTGTTTGTACCATCATTAGAACCATCAGTTACCCATGCAATCTTTAATTTATCTTTTGGATAATTTAGGTTTAAAGAGTTTTGTATTTTTTGTTGTACATAATCTTTTTCGTTATAAGCAGGAATTAATAACGTTACTTCTGGTAAATCTTCTTGTGCATAAGTATGTATTGTTTTTTTAGAGAAAGTCCGTTTAATTTTTACTAAAATAAAAAGCACAATTCCGTAACCTATGTAGGTATAAAAAATAACTGCTAACAAGACCCAAAAGAAAATTTCTAAATACTTCATACCTGTTTTTTAATTGATTTCTGTGCTTTTTATTTTATTCTTTCTCTTAAAAAGAACTGATTTATATAGTCTCCAAATTGTTCTGCTCTACTATGCCAAGAATTAGATTTAGCAAACGCTATTCTTTCTTTTATTTTTTGGCTACTATCTGTTTCTATTTGATTTTTTAACTGAGCAACAAAAGCTTCTTTAGATTTTGCTACAGATGCTATATTCTCAAAATCTTTTAGTACTGCAAATTCTGTCATCACTACAGGAACACCAATTGCTAAGTACTCGTTAATCTTTAACGGATAAATATTTTTATTTATTTCGGACAGTAAGTAAGGAATAATACCAACATCAAACTTAGCTACAAGCTCTGGTACTTCTGAGGCGTGAACTGCAGAATGAAAAATTACATTTTTGTATTTTGATAAACTATCTACAACCTTTTGATTGAGAATTCCTCCAGTAAATTCAAAACTATATTCTGGTAATTGCTGTATTGCATACTCCATCAATTCTATATCAAATCTATAATCAAGAGAGCCAGTATATCCAATAATTTTCTTGGTGTTTTGCGTTACAGACTGCTTTGCGTGTTTCACAAACATATCGAAATCTACTCCGTTTTTAACTACAACAGCGTGTGAATTATATTGTTTTTTCTCATCATTTAGATAGTCAGAAGTAGTAATAACACCATCTACTTTTTTACAAAACTCCTTTTCTAATTCTATAGTTCTTGCGTTATTTCTATCTAAATCCATACCATCATAACAATAATAGATGTTTGTATGTTCGTTTAACTGGTTAATCATTGCCAATCCATAAACAGGATTAAAAGCCGTTAAAACAATGGTATCTTTTAATTGGAATTTTTTTTGAATCTTCTTAATTTCTTTTTTGTATTTGTTGGTATTCCAATTATAAAACTTATCTAAAAGTTTCTCATTTTTTACAGATCCTGTTGGTAACATAGGCGGCATAACAACATGTTTTACTGTAGATCCAAAATCTGATGTTATGGTTTGCACTCTGCTCTCTAATCCTAACATTCGTTTTATAGGTACTTTTACTTTTCCTAAAAATCCATTTAGTAGATCTTTATATGTTCTTGGATACTCTATAAAAATTACATTATTATGAAATGCTAGCAGTGATAAGAGTTGCACAGTACTCTTTGTGTACTCACCTTCCCAAGTTGTATAAGAAATACATATGATATTTTTATCTTTTAGCATTTTAACTATTTTTAATTTTTTGAAAGATTTCAAGATACAACGCTAATACATTCTCTGCCATTGCGTACCATGAAAATTTACCTGCTTGGCTTAATCCTTTACTAATTAAGCTTTCTTTTACCTCTTCTTTATTTAAAATTTGTTCTATCGCTAAAGTTATTTCTTCTGGTTTAGTTGGGTTAACTAAATATGCTGCATCTCCAGATATTTCTGGCATAGAAGAAGTATTTGATGTTATTACAGGTACACCACAAGCCATAGCTTCTAAAATAGGTATGCCAAAACTTTCTCTTAAAGAAGGATATAGGAAAATTTCGCATAACGAATATATAGATGGTAAATCTGTGTTTTTAACGTAACCTGTTAAAATTATTTTTTCTATCAATTTAGAATCGCCAATGTCTTCCAATAATTTTTTAAGCTCTGTTAAATCATAGTCTAACATTACTAATTTTATAGGAGAGTTTGTTTTTTTTAGAAAATCTGAATATGCTTTAAGGGTTCCTTTTGTATTTTTTTTAGGATCTGTATTTCCTAGAAAAAAGAAAAACTTGTCTGGTAAATTATATTTTTCTTTTATCCTTGTTAACTCTTTTACGTCTGTAATTGGTTTAAAGTACTCTCCTACTCCATTATAAATAGCAGATAATTTTGACGTATCTTTTAATTGAAAAAATTCTGAAATTCTGTTTTTCTCATAATTAGATACTGTAATTACTGCCTTACTCTTCTTCATTACCTTTGGTACAATTAGTTTACGATACACGTTACCAAATTTTTGATACGAAGTTGCTGAGCTCTGTAAAATTTGAAGGTATGTTTTCTCTAGATAAATAATATCATGTAAAGTTGTAACTATAGGTATATCTGTAAAAATAGGTGCTGTATTACTCGTACAATGTAAAATATCACAATTGTATTTTTTAACTGCTTTTGGCAAGGCTATTTGCTCCCAAAAAGGATATGCACCACCATCTAGCGTAACTATTTTAAAGTTATTTGTTTCTTCTAAAATAGAAGTATCTTCGTCAGGTTTTACGAAAATTACATACTCATTTGTTTTATCTATTTTCTGAAGATTTCTAATAAGTTCTAAAGCAACCATATCCATACCATGCTTTTTAACTCGAAATAACCTTTGCCCTTCAATACCTATTTTCATAACTTATCAATTACTTTTCTTGTGAATAATCTTTAACAGTATGAATAAATTTTTTATTGGCTCCTTTTAGTTTAAAAAGCAACAAAAACATTCTTGCAAAAGCACCTGGCAAAGCTAATAATGCTTTAATTGTTCTTCCATTATAAAAGGATTTGGGTAAAGCCAAGAAAAAAGTAACATATAGTAAGGCTATATTTATAATCCAAAAAAGTGTTGGTACAGCAGTAGATAAACCCAGCCAATATTCGTTTAGTAAATAGAATCCTGTTATAATGGTAGTAATACCTAGCAGCAACACTCTTGGAGGAACGAACATCTGCATAAGCTTATCGAAAAAATTTAAATTACCATGCAAGAACAATTGTTTCCAGCCTGCAAAAAAGTATTTTTTTAAGTACACTACTTGTGTAGATAGCCATCGTTTTCTTTGTTTAGAAAAATCGGAAGATTTTTGAATTTTCTCATCTAATACCTCTGCATTTTGAAGGTATTCTATAATAATTCGTTCTCTTGCAAACTCAAATTCTAATTCTTTATCAAACCCACCAATTGCTTTTATATCTGCCATAATAGATTTAAACAACACATATTCAAAAGCCATTCCAGATCCAATTAAACCAGAAGAGAAACCTAAAACACGATGCCCTTTTCTGTAGATATGGTTGTTTATTTCTTCACTTGCCGCATCTAAAACTGCAAAAGAGGTGTTTAAATTTTTAGCTTTTCTATGCCCCTGTACTGCTCTATATCCACTTTGAAAGGAGTTATTTATTTTGGTAAGAAACGAATACTCCATTATATTATCTGCATCTAAAATTAGCGCATAATCGTAGTCTCTTTGCAATGAAGCCATCGCAGCATTTAAAGCTTTTGTTTTGGTACTATTTTCAAAACTAACTTCTACAACTTTAATGGGTAATTCGTTAAGTTTCTGAATTGTTTCTTCTTGCATAGAATCTGCAATAACTACAACATCAAACAAATTAGAAGGGTAATCTTGTTGTAAGGCATTTTTTGCAACATCTACAATTACTGCATCTTCTTTGTAAGCTGGAATAAACACTGCAAATACGCCTTGTTTTGAATCTTGTAACTCTTTTCTTTTTTTGTAAAATAATCCAGAAAAGGCAAATACAAAAACATAAATAATAGATAGAAAAAAATAGATAACAGTAAAAAACTCAACACTATTTAAGATAAGTTGTAATGACTGATTTATAATTTCCATATGATTCGTTTTTTAATTACTGTTTGCGTTATTTAGTAACCTATTTTTTTATTTTATCTCTAATTTTAAGAGCTACTTTTCTTAAAAACGGAAAATATTTTCCTGATTTAATGTTGTATGCAAAAGATTGTGCATCAAATATCATTTCGAAGTTTTGCGTGCAAAAGACTGGTTTTTGTGTAAGTCTGTTTATTTCTAAAGCTTGATGTAATTCGCTTTCAAAAAATAAATTATACTGGCTTTTCTTATATTCATTTGCTTTATGACCACCATGATTATTTGCTTTTTGTCTTGCTTTTGCATTTGGCAAATCTAGCATTACTAATTTATCGTACTTAACTCCATGTTTTTTAAGCCAAGTTTCTGTTTCTGCTCTATATTTTTCTAACCTAGAAGTTACCAAGCTACCTATTTTTGCCTTAGGGATGTATAAAGGTGCTGCATTTAAAATAAATTCTTTGTATTTAGCCCCATCATCATTTTGTTCTGGAGTTGGGTCTACACATAAAACGCCATCGATATCAAAGCAAGCTTTATCTAAGGTAGAATGGTTAAAAATATTCCATTGAAAATATCTTGGAATTCCTACTACTTCAAAATGATAATCTACAGTATTTGTTTTATCTGGAAGTACATAAATTGCGCAGTATTTAAGGGTAAACTCGGACTCTAAATGTGCTAGACTGTCTTTACATTTTTTCATGGCAGAGCCTGAAGAAACACTATCGTCTACTACTAAAATATTTTTAAATTGTTTAATATCAAAATATTGCCCTCTTTCACCAGCTTTATATATATGGCCATTAATAAAGGAGTGTAAATCTGTGTAGGGTAAGTTTAAGTATAAAGCTAACAAATTAGCAGGTAACATTCCACTTCTAGGAACCCCAACAATTAGGTCTATATCTCTTGGTATTTTATGCAATTCTTTTAGAATTACTTTATTTAAATCGCTAATACTTCTAAAGTTCATATGTTATTTTTTTAGTTGTTTATCTAGGTAAACTTTCGTCTATTTTTTTTCTAAATTATTCTCTTTTGCCCATCTAGAAGATGAAAACATAAAGACCATACTTAGGTACATTAAAATTCCTGTTGGCATTTGACCGAATACTCCATTCCCATATGATGCTAGCATGATTCCTGCAAATCCGCAAGTTAAAGCAGTAATCATAATTTTTTCATCATCATCTTTAATTCTAAACATCACATTGTATGCACCTGTTATTAAAATATAAAAAATCATAAATAAATAATAATATAGACCAACAATTCCTGTATCTGCCCATATCATTACATACCAACTATCGGTTGCTGTATTTGCTAAGAATGTATTTGGTGTAAATCTTTTACCCCAGTTTCCTGTAGCTCCTACACCACCTCCAATAGGTCTAGAAGCTAGATAAGATTTTAATTTACGTTGATTTGCCAAACGTACTTGAAGAGATGCGTCATTAGGATCGAAAGCAGTTCGCATTCTTCTAACTTCTGAGTTTGATTGCAATAAAGTGGTATGCGCAAAAAATACGTAGACACCTATTCCTAGAACTGCACCTACAATTAGTAGCTTTATATTTTTTCTTAAGATTAAGAACATAATACCTCCCATAGCTGGTACTGCAATAGCTCCTCTTGTTCCTGAAATAAGCAAACCAAATAAACCCATTAAAGCTACAGTTAAATAAAAGGCTCTAAGTTTAGTACTTGCGGCTTTTCTAAATAAGGCTAAAATACCAAAAACAACACCTGTATGCCCCTGTGCTGCACCAAATTGGCCTGCATCAGAATAAAAAGAGAAAACTCTTAGTTTACCAAAAAGTATGTGTGTTTTATATGAACCTTGATTAAGCCAAGCTTGCTCAAAAGGATCTACTCCCATTGTATATTGCATAACACCTTTTAGAGTTCCTAACACAGACATAACACCCCACACAATAAAAAAAAGTTCTAAATCTTTTTGCTTATTAAACAGTACAAATGCTAAAGGGATTGCTAAAAATTGGTACAAAGCAAGGCCTCTCATAGCGTAAAACCAAGCTGCTATACTTCTTGATTCGGGGTTTGCAATTTGCAAAAATATATATCCCATCCATAAGCCAACTAGTATGGTTAAGTGTGATTTGGCTTTACTCCATTTAATTTTTTGTGCAAAAGCTTTAAAAAATAACGCAAGGTAAAGTATTACTAAAACACCGTCTATACTTAAGCCTAGTGGTGCAGGAATATACCTAGATAAACCTATTACTGTAAACCCTTGAATAACCAGTAGAATTACGCCTAATTTAGGAACAGTAAAGATTTTATACAATATAGCAGAGACTGCTAGCAAACCTAAAACAATAGCAATACCTTTTATTTCTGCTTTAACAATTATTAAAGTAACTACAGATAAAACACCAAATAATATGATTAACGAAAGAGGATTCGTCAATTTCATAGATGCAACATTAATTGCAAATGGATTTTTATTTTTATCTGTAAAACTCAATTTTTATTTTTTAACAAATTATATTTTAAAGGTATGTTTATTTAGTTTTTTAGAATCTATATTTCGATTAATCACTTTTTTATAAGGTTAAGTAGAATTTTTTTGTTTTATAAACAATATCAATAATTTTAAAAAGTTATTTTGCAACTACTTTTAGTGATTAAAATTGTTTCGATAACTTTAAAAATACACCTTTATAAAAAGCATTTGCACTTTTAAAAATTCCTATTATTGAAATCGAAAATGATTTATTTAAATAGTATAACCCAATTATAATACCTACACTAGTAAATACTAAAGTTGCAACTGCAACCATTTCTATCGACTCGAATGCATAAATTGCAATTAAATCTCCAATTACATTGGCTGCTAGCATAATCATTACTTTAAAAGCATTTATTGCAGGTTTATTTATACTATCTAAACAAATTCCTACTATTCTATCAATAGGCAGTAAAACCCCATATATAGATAATATTTTAACAATCATGACAATGTCTATCCCATACAATTCTACATCCAAGTACTGATAACCTGAAACTAAAATCACAAATTGTTTTGCAAATAGAAAAGTACCCACAGAAATAAAGAAAAATAAATAAGTTAATACTCCTGAATAGGTGTTAAATATATTTTTTAAATCTTCTATTCTCTCTTCAATACTTGCCTTAGACATCTTTGGATATGCAGTTGCTGCAAAACTTCGTAATGGAATTTGTTGAATTTCTGTTAATTTAAGTGGTATACTAAACAATGCAACTGCTGCACTTCCAAATGGGCTAACACTAATAATTAAAACATCTGCATTACGAAGTAAATTAGTGCCAATTAATGTAAATGTAGAGTATTTACCAAAGTTTAAAAGTGTATTTATAGACTTCTTATCTGCTTTTCTAATTAATACTAAACCATCCCAAGATTTAAGAATGGTATAAACAGATGTAATAGCATTAAACAAAATAAATGCCAGTACTATTACCTGAATGGAATATTCTAAAATGAAAAAATTTATAATTAAAAACACAAAGAAAAAAGTACTACTAATAGACCTAACTTGTAAAATTTTACCATATTCCATTTTTGCTTGCAAAACAACTAATGCATTGTTAAATGGTAAGTTTATTAGTGCAACTATTGGATACCATTTAAAAAACAATCCATAACCTGTAGCTTCTAAACTTTCTGTAAAAAGAAAGTAAACTATGATGAGTAGTAACGATAAAATTATGGTTACTATAAGACTAACTACAACGTTTGCCCCTATTAGTTGTTCTGTTTGATTTTCTGATGCACCAGATAAAAAACGAACTAAGCCATTGCTTGTTATTCCATAACGTAGCATTTCTACTAAAGAGCCACCAGAAATAAATAGTACCCATTGTGCAAAATCATGAGGACTTAAACTTCTAGCAAGTAATGCAAAACCACCAAAACCAAAAACAGCAATAATTAAGTTGCCAGAAAGGGATAAAAAATTATCTTCTTTAATTATTTTGTTAATAAGCTGTAACATGGGTTTTAAATATGGCTTTTAGTTCTAAACTGAAATTGAAAAATACTTTTTACTTTACGTCTAGCTTTAGATCTTTTCTTTGGGATTTCGCCTAACAATGTTTCAACTTGCTCTATATCTACGCCATTAATTATAAACTTTATTTCAGATTTAACCAGTTCTTTAATGTTATTTAAAATATTAGTATCTGCCTTAGACCACAGTCTGTTAGATCTACAAACTAGAATTGCTAAATCTGAATTTTCTAGAATTTCTGATGGGTAATTGTGTTCTAAAATATTAGGTAATTCTATAAATACGTAATCTAGTTTTTCATAATCTAATCCAGGATTTGTAAAATCAAGATCTTTAAAAGACTTTGCCTGATTAAATTCTTTGTTTATTGTATAAGTTACATATTCATTAGGCTCAAGGTAATTATCAATCTCTTCTAAAAAAGGATGAGAATAGTCTACTCTTGGGTCTTGGTAACCTAACAATTTGTATAACCAAACATTTGTGTATACTAAACTCCTCTTTTTTTCTGCATTACTATGATCTAAAAACAAAACTTTTTTTCCTCTTTCCTTTAGTTTTCTAGCTATGTTACCTGCAATAACTGTTTTACCCTCATTTGGACCAGTACTAAAAAATGTAACAACCTTAGGTTTATGTGTTTCTTTAGAATTATTGAAGATATGCATGAAATTATGCATTAAAAAGTCTATTAATCGATTATTAATTCTAACTAAATCTAATTTACTACTAGCTTTAATTATTTTAGGCAAAGTACCCATAGACTGTAACTGCATCTTTTCTGAGGCAATTTGACTATTTTTTAGGGTATTATCGAAAAATTCTAATAACAGAATAGCACCTAGTATAAAAACAAAACTTAAAAACCCTGCAGCAACTATAATTATTTTTCGTTTAGAGGGTATAGGATTTAAAGGAAAATAAGGCGGATCTACTGTTTGTAAATTGCCTGCAATCTGTGTATCCTGATATTTTAACTTTGCCAAGTTTAATCCTCGTAAAATTTCTAAATACTGTTCTTCTATTACACTAATTTCTCTTTCTATTCTTTTTATATTTGCACCTGCAGGAGCATATTTTTCTACTTCTTTTAAGAACTCTTTGCTTTGCTTGGTCATTAATTCAACTTCAGCTGCAAGATTTTCTGCTTCTACCACATTATCTATCCATTGCGGCATCATTTTGCTCATTGGCACACCTTCTATTGAATTATTTAAAGCATATAACTCATTAACTTTAGTATCAATTTCTTTTTGTAATTTGGCAGCCTTTACTTTTAAAGTGTTTATGAATTGTTGGTTTTCTTGAGAACCATCAGATTTAGATTCTGCTAAAACAATTTGATACTTTAATTGTCCTAATTGATCTTTATCTCGTAAAACATCTTCATTTTTTAGTTGTATTTTGCTTTGAATTTGTAGCTTTTCTTCTAATTTTTTCTTTGAAGCACGAGAACCAGCTAACTCTGCAAGTTTATTCTTGTAAGCAACTTCCATATCTTCTCTAACAACCGCAACTGCTTTACTTTGTTCGTAGTAATTAATAATACTATTATCTTGGTTATACTGAAGTAATGTACCTTCTACCCGTTTCAATTTTTTTTCTGTAAGAGCTAGTTGTTCCATAAAATACTGCACAACTTCGTCTGAACCACTTTCTTTAAAATCTTTATACTTTCTAGAACAAACTTCTATAAGGATATCTAAAGTTTGCTTACAAATACCAGGATCTCCAACTTTGTAGCTAAGTTTTATTAAATCACTTTTACCAATTCTATTTGCAGATATTTGAGAAATTGCTTTGAGCGAATAAATATCATTTGGATAATTTAAAAGTTCATAGATGAAATTTCTATTACTATTTCTCATTAAGTTTAGAAGGTTTTGTACAGACTGTTCGTAATCTTCTTTGGTTACACCATTTGGCAAAAAACTGTCTGAACTATTGTTTTTATTAGATTTTACTAAATAATCTCTAATTTCTGCAGGAACAAGCTCTTGTAACTCTTCATAATATGCTTTAGAAATATACTTATCATTAGGTGCTTCTAATAACAGATGTTGGGTTAATAACCTAACTGCAACTTCTTCTTGAGTTTCTCTAGATTTAATTATGTTTATTAAATTATCGAAAGCAGTATTGGATGCGAAATAATCGGATTTTTTTCCCATTTCTACAGAGGTCCCTGAGGCAATACCTGTATATACAATTGCATTAGACTCATAGTCAAACTTTGGATTCATAGTAAGCAAAACAGCTAAAGAACCCATAATTATAGGACCTAAAAAAAGCAGTATTTTGTGCTTAAAAATAATTTTTAATAAATCTACAATTGTCATACTTTACTTAATTATAATTCCTGTTAAATTTTCAAGCAGTCTTTTGGATAAAAAAAACTCAGATTTTGCAGTCTCGTAGTCTGACTCTATTCTTGCTGTAATATCTGTAAGTCTTACATATTCATATATAGGAATTAATCCGTTTTTGTAATCATTCTCTGCCATTCTTTTGCTTACTTTAGCATTGGCTAGATTTTTAGATTTTAACTTTAGTAGGTTTTGTTTTAGTTTGAGATCTTCATATTGTTTAATTACCGTTTCTTTAATTTCAAATTTTTGAAACTCCATAAAATTTTCTGCTGCAACAACTTCTGCACGAGCTTGTTTAATCTCTGTTTTTCTATTGTAAATATCAAATACGGGTAACTTTAAAAAAACTCCAAAACCATAATTAAACTGTGTTGTGGTGCTAGATAAATTAACAGTAGCTGCATTGGTAACACTTTCGCCAAAGTTTGCAAAAGTACCATATCTAGAATCGCCTTGTATACCAAAATTACGTGTCCAGTATCTTTTTCTAGTTGTTAAGTTTGCTTTTTTAACATCTATTTCTGCTTCTCTAAATTTTAGTAAACCATGTTTCGCCCACGCTGAATCAATAAGAACTTCAAGCTTTGGAATTAAAAGATTAAATGGTTCACTTTTATTTAAAGTAGAACCATCTTGAGCAATAGAGGTATGATTGAAACATAACATTAAAAAAAGTAATGCCAAGCTATGTTTTAAATAATTTATAAATCTGCTCATTATTGTAGTAGAATTTTTATAATTAGTTATGAAACTATTTATTATATTATACTGTACTCTGTTGAAATAAAGCTGGTATAGTTCTTAGTAGTAGCTTAATATCGTACCATAAAGTGTATTTACCGCTAGTAAATATATCTGCATATTTATTATCCAGTTCTATTCTTTCTTCTTCAGACATATCGCCTCCTTTTCCTCGTAACTCTACCTGCCATAAACCAGTAATTCCTGCAGGAGCTAAAAATCTTGTAGATAATTGGTCTTGGGTTAAAAATTCCGCTTCATATACAGGTAGTGGTCTATTGCCTACTAAAGACATATCACCTTTTAAAACATTTATAAGTTGAGGCAACTCATCTATACTTGTATTTCTAATAAACTTACCTACTTTAGTTATTCTAGGGTCATCTACAATTTTAATAAAACTTGAGTTTTCTTCTTCTTGAATTTTTTTCTGATATAAGAAAAGTGTTTCACAAATCTTTTTATCATCTTGATGCATAAAGGAAGTACATTGATCTCCTTGTTTAAATTTACCACACTTAGGGCAAGCTATACGTTTCGTTTCCTGTTTTTCCTCTTTTACAGTATTATATTGGTTCTTTTCTTTTGCTAACTTTTG
>CAYZDK010000016.1:2336-11996 GCA_964477255.1 uncultured Polaribacter sp. | reverse complement strand
TTTTAGATTGTTTCTTTTTCTGTTTCGATTCTAAAGTCTGTATGCGCTTTAAAATTTGGTCTACAGGTGTTGTTGGCAATACAAAAAAATCGTTAATGCCTATTTTAAATGCATTTTTGTAAATATCTTTATTAAACTCTGCATGAATTAGAACAAAAGGAATTGTATCGTTTAATTCTTTCTTTATTTTATTGTACAAATACACACCATTGTTACCTGGTAAATTATAAGAACAAATAATGGCATTAAAGTCAGATTCTCTTGCTAAAGCATTAAAAGCTTCTAAACCGTTATTTTTTACAACTAGGTTAAAATCTTCATTTTCTTCAAGAGCATTTACCAAGTTATTTACTTGCCCTACATACAAGATTTTCATATTAAAACGCTGTTTTTGGTTAAATTGACTAGTACTATATTACCAGATTTCTGCATAATGAATAGGGTATAGATTTTTTTTAATAACCTCTTCTAATTCTTCAGGATTAAAAGGTTTAGTTAAATAGTCTTGTGCACCCATCTTATAACATTTTACGCGTTCTTTACTTTCTGATTTTCCAGACAACATAATAATTGGCGTATGTTTTGTATAGCCTCTTAATCTTACATTTTCTAAAAACTGAAAGCCATCCATTTCTGGCATTTGTATGTCACTAATAATTAGGTTTGGTAAGTTTTCGTCTAACCAGTTCAGCGCTTCTTTAGCATTAGAAACTGCTGTAACCTCATGCTTAGTACCAAGAAAAAGTTCTAATAAGGTTCGCATAGTTTGCTCATCATCTACTACCAATATTTTTTTCTTCATGGTTTAGGGTTTAATTTGCTTCTATTAGCTTTTTAAAATAAGAGATGGTTTTTTCTAAGCCCTCATCTAAACTTACTTTTGGCTCCCAGTCTAATTCTTTCTTTGCTAAAGAAATATCTGGTTTACGCATTAATGGATCGTCTGATGGCAAAGGTTTATAAACTATTTTAGATTTGGAGTTTGTTTTTTTAATAACTTTCTCTGCTAATTCTAAAATGGTAAACTCATCTGGATTTCCAATATTCACAGGGCCTCTAAATCTATCTGGAGCTGCCATAAGTCTTATCATACCTTCTATTAAATCATCTACATATTGAAAGCTTCTTGTTTGTTCACCTTTTCCATAGACAGTAATGTCTTCGTTATTTAACGCTTGCATAATAAAATTAGAAACTACTCTTCCGTCTTGTGGATGCATATTTGGCCCATAAGTATTAAAAATTCTTACAATTCTTGTATTTACATTATTTTGATATGTATAGTCTCTAAATAAAGTTTCAGCAACTCTTTTCCCTTCATCATAACAAGAACGTTCTCCAATAGTATTTACGTTTCCCCAATAACTTTCTGGCTGAGGGTGTACTAGTGGATTTCCATAAACCTCACTAGTTGATGCTTGTAATATTTTAGCTCCAACTCGTTTTGCTAAACCAAGCATATTTATAGCCCCCATTACTGAGGTTTTTACTGTTTTAATAGGGTTATGTTGGTAATGAATAGGAGAAGCTGGGCAAGCTAGGTTATAAATCTCGTCTACTTCTATTAAAAACGGATTTACAACATCGTGTCTAATTAACTCGAAATAAGGATTTTCCAATAAATGAACTATATTCTTTTTTTGCCCTGTGAAAAAGTTATCCAAGCAATATACTTCACAACCTTCATTAAGCAATCTTTCGCTTAAATGAGATCCTAAAAAACCTGCACCACCAGTAATAAGTACTTTCTTTTTAATCATAATATCGTATTTGTTAAATTACTTTTCTAGTTATGCTGTTGCTTTTGTAGTATCTATTCCTATACAGTAATATCCGAAGTTGAATTCTTTCATTTCTTCTTTATTGTAAATATTTCTTCCATCAAAAACAGTTGATTCTTTCATTAGTCTTTGCATTACTTTAAAATTAGGAATTCTAAATTCTGACCACTCTGTTAATACGGCTAAACAGTCTGCATCAATTAAAGTTTCGTATTGATCTGGGCAGTAGGTTATGGTATCTCCAAAATGATGTTCTGCTTCTTCTAATGCTACAGGATCATAAGCTCTAACATTGGCGCCAGCTTCTAATAATTTCTTTACAATTTCTAAAGAAGGTGCTTCACGCATATCATCTGTTTGTGGTTTAAAAGAAAGCCCCCAGATCGCTACAGTTTTTCCTTTTAAATCGCCATTAAAATGCTTTTTAATCTTATCGAATAAAACAGATTTTTGTTTTTTGTTTACAGATTCTACAGCTTTTAAAACTTGCAATTCGTAATTATTTTCTCCTGCTGTTCTAATTAAAGCCTGTACATCTTTAGGGAAACAAGAACCTCCATAACCAATTCCTGGATAAATAAATTTAGGCCCTATTCTAGCGTCAGAACCAATTCCTTTTCTTACATTATTGATATCTGCTCCTACAATTTCACAAAGGTTAGCGATATCGTTTATAAAACTAATTTTTGTTGCTAACATAGAGTTTGCAGCATATTTAGTCATCTCAGAAGATACAATATCCATATGAATAATTGGATGTCCATTTAATGTAAATGGTTTATATAATCTATTCAATAATTTTTCTGCTCTTGCGCTTTCTGTACCAACTACAATTCTGTCTGGTCTTAAGAAATCTTTAATGGCTGCTCCTTCTTTTAAAAACTCTGGATTAGAAGCTACATCAAAAGGTATGTCTACATTTCTTTTATCTAACTCTTCTTGCACTGCATTTTTTACCTTTATAGAGGTACCTACAGGAACAGTACTCTTAGTTACCACTAATTTATAATCGTTCATGTGTTTACCACATTCTCTTGCTACTGCTAAAACGTGCTTTAAATCTGCGCTACCATCTTCATCTGGTGGTGTTCCTACACTAATAAAAACAACTTCAGAGTCTTCTATAGCATCTTTAAGACTTGTTGTAAAGTTTAAGCGGTTTTTCTCCATATTTCTGGTTATCATTTCCTCTAAACCAGGTTCGTAAATTGGAATGATACCTTTTTTAAGATTTTCAATTTTTGTTTCGTCAATATCTACACATGCAACGTCTACTCCTACTTCCGAAAAACAAGCTCCAGTAACTAGACCTACATAACCACTTCCAACAATTGTAATTTTCATAATTTATATTTTTGGTTTTACTTTAATACACAACTTCATACAAACTTATATCTGATTTGTTTAATACAAATACAATTTCGACCAAATACACTTCACTTTAGATAAATGAAAAAGATATTTAGCCTGCTATTATAAATTTGTAGATTATAAATTTAAGTTTTTTTTCTACAAATACACAACCTTATTGCATTTTAGATACCATTTAAATTTTATACACGATATTTTAAATTTTAAACATAATTATATATCTTTCTAACAACTAAGAAAAGTGTGCATTCGTCGAAATGTACAATTTTTATATTTTTCTAATAATATATTTGCGTAACCATCAAAAAAAACTACTAAAAAAAATGTCAAAAATACTAGTTACAGGAGGTCTTGGCTTCATTGGCTCTCATACTGTTGTAGAATTATTAAATGAAAATTATGAAGTTGTAATTATAGATAATTTGGCCAACTCTTCTAAAGATGTTTTAAAAGGTATTGAAAATATTACTGGTAAAACTGCGGAATTACATATACTAGATTTGGTAGAACAAGATAAAGTTTTTCAGTTTTTTGAAAAAAACAAAGATATCACAGGAATAATTCATTTTGCAGCTTACAAAGCGGTAGGAGAAAGTGTACAACATCCTGTAAAATATTACGAGAACAATTTATACTCAATGGTTAATTTAATTAAAGCATCTTCTAATTTTAATATAGACTTAAACTTTATTTTTAGCTCTTCGTGTACTGTTTATGGTCAAGCAGACAAATTACCCATAGATGAAGATTCGCCAACAAAAGCTGCAGAATCTCCTTACGGAAATACAAAGCAAATTTGTGAAGAAATATTAATAGACCATTCTAACACCTCAAGCAATTTAGATATCATTTCTTTGCGCTATTTTAATCCTATTGGTGCTCATCCTTCTCTAGAAATAGGAGAATTACCTCTAGGAAAACCGCAAAACCTTGTTCCATTTATTACGCAAACTGCAGCTGGTATTTTAGAACAATTAACTGTTTTTGGAGATGATTATCATACAACAGATGGCACGTGTATTAGAGACTATATAGATGTTGTAGATTTGGCAAAAGCACATGTAGCTGCACTTAAAAAATTAGAAACAAAAACTTCTAATAAAAAATACGATGTATATAATTTAGGTACTGGTAACGGAACTTCTGTTTTAGAAGTTATAAAAACATTTGAAGCTGTTGCTAATATGCCTTTGAATTATAAAATTGGCCCAAGAAGAGATGGAGATGTAGAGTCTGTTTATGCAGATACTACTAAAGCCAATAATGGTTTACACTGGAAAGCAGAAACTAGCCTAGCAGATTCTATAAAACATGCATGGCAATGGGAGCAAAAAATAAGAGGAATTAAGTAACAAAATACTATGAAGAAAAAAGCTATTATTGTTTCAGGATATTTTAATCCGATACACAAAGGTCACTTAGAATACTTTAATAATGCAAAAGCATTGGCAGATAAACTTTTTGTTATTGTAAATAGCGATTATCAAAGAGAGTTAAAAGGTTCTAAAGAATTTCAAAAAGAAGAAGAACGTGTATTTATTGTACAAAATATAAAAGCAGTAGACCATGTTGTTTTGTCTGTAGATAAAGACAGAACCGTTTGTGCTTCTATCCGTAAAATCTACGATGAATTTGGCAACATTTACGATTTAGGCTTTGCTAATGGTGGAGACCAAAACAACAACTCTATACCAGAAGTGCCTGTATGTAAAGAATTAGGAATACAATTAATAGATGGCTTAGGAGATAAAATTCAATCTTCTTCATGGTTATTAAAAAACAATTAAAATTATACAATTTAGAAAATTATACGATATGAGAATAGGAATCACTTTTAGTGCTTTTGATTTGCTACATGCAGGTCATATAACCATGTTAGAAGATGCGAAAAAACAATGCGATTATCTAATTTGCGGCTTACAAACAGACCCTACTTTAGATAGACCTGAAAAAAATAGACCTGCACAATCTGTTGTAGAAAGATATATACAACTAAGAGGTTGTAAATATGTAGATGAAATTGTACCCTATGCAACGGAACAAGATTTAGAAGACATATTACAAAGCTTCCCTATAGATGTTCGTATTATTGGAGAAGAGTATGCCAACAAAAAATTTACTGGTAGAGAATACTGCGAAAAAGAAGGGATAGAATTATACTACAACAAAAGAAGACATCGTTTTTCTAGTTCGGGTTTACGAAGAGAAATTCAGGAAAAAGAAAATCTGAAAAAGAAATAAAGACTAAACACAACTTATAATTATGGATGTTACCAATTTTATTTATGACTCTTCTGAAGAAAGACCTTGGGGAAAATACTATGTAATTCACGATACACCAACGTATAAATTAAAAAGAATAGAAGTTGCCCCTAAAGGCAAACTTTCTTACCAATACCATCATAAAAGATCTGAAGCTTGGACTATTGTTGAAGGCATTGGCTCTATAACGTTAGATGGTGTAGAAAAAGAGTACAAACAAGGAGATACAATTATTATACCTGTAGGCACAAAACACCGAATAGAAAACAAAACTAATGCTAAAGTTGTTTTTATAGAAGTACAAACAGGAACGTATTTTGGTGAGGATGATATTGTTCGTATAGAAGACATATACGATAGATGTTAAAAAATGGATATAGATTAAACTTACTTTATTCTTTAAAGTAGGTTTAATCTTCTTTTTAGTTCGTTTCTATTACTTCTACTTACAGGAATTACATCTTGCTTTATAAGTACACTATTGTCTTCTATATCTATTATTTTATCGATATTTATAATGTAAGATCGATGTACTCTAAGAAACTTATCTTGGTGTAGTTTTTCTTCTATTTTCTTTAAAGGAGAATGAACAATATAATTTTTCTGTTCTGTTTTTATTTTAATATAATCGCCTTTTGCTTCTATTACATAAATAGTAGGAATATCTATTTTTACTAATCTTCTATCTATATTAACATAAAGTTTATCTTCTACAGTTTTAGGTTTTGTTGTTTCTACAGTTGGTTGCGTAGAATTTTTTATAGAAGCAGATTTTACCTTAACAAGTGCCTTTTTAAATCTATCCAATTCTATTGGTTTAACAAGATAGTCTATGATAATTTCGTATTCAAAAGCCTCTACAGCAAAGTTTCTGTCAGAGGTAGTTAGCACAATTTTTGGTGGGTTTTTTATAGTTTCTATAAAGTCGAAGCCCGTAAAATCTGGCATATGTATATCTAAAAACACAACATCTACTTCGTTCTTATTTAAAAACTTAATAGCTTGAAGTGCATTAGAAAAGTCTCCAACAACTTCTAGTTCTTCTACTTGTTCTACTAATTTTAATAAAATGGTTCTTGCAAGAAGTTCGTCATCTACAACTATACACTTCATGTTATTTTAGGTTATGTATTCTCTAGAAAATTTTTCATTAAAGGTAATACTTTTTCAAAATACTCCTTTTTTTCTAAATTTCCAGTATTTTTCATCTCATTTTCAAAGCTATTTGTAATTTCATAACTTTTTTCTAAGCCTAAAATACTCATTTTATGTTTAATTCTATGCACAAATAAGGCCGCATTTTTTAAATCGTTTTGCGACATATAATTTCTATAGTTATTTATTTCTTCTGGAAGTTCTTGTTTTAATACTTCTACGATTTTGTTTCTAAAACTTTTATCGCCATTTGCCATTTTATCTATGTAAGAAAAGTTCGGTTTTTCCATATTTACTTTTTTATTGTGAAATAAAAGGTTGTACCTTTATTTATTTCAGATTCGAGCCATATTTCTCCACCGTAAAGATCAACAATTTTCTTTACAATAGATAATCCTACACCAGTAGATCCTTTTGTTTTCTTTAAAGCTTGAAAGATTTTAAAGATTTTTTTGTAATGTTTCTTTTCAATTCCAATACCATTATCACTAATGCTGAATTCATAAAAAGAAGGATGCTCTTTATAATCTATAGCTACAAAACCTTGTTCTTTGTCGTTATACTTTATTGCATTACTAATAAAGTTTTGAAATAGTTGCTGATATTTTACTTTATCTCCGCGTAAAATTGGTAATTCTTTTTTTACGTTTACAGAAAAATTATCTGGAATAAACATTGCTTTTGTTAGCTCTTTTAATACAGTATTTAAATCTACGTTTTCTTTTATTCCTTCTTGTTTACTTTCTATACTAGAGTATTCTAAAATGTTAGAAATTAAGCTTTCCATAGTTTCTAAGGTACTATCTATGTCTTTAAAATAAGAGAGTGTATCTTTATCAAACTTATTAAAGTTATCCATTTTGATCCACGAAGTTAATGCAGAGATACTTCGTAATGGAGATTTTAGATCGTGAGAAACTACATGTGCATATTCATTTAATTCTGCATTACTTATTTCTAATTTTTTTAAGAGTGCAGTATTTTTTTCTTGCGCCTCATTTAATGCTCTAATATTTACAGCACTTTTAAGCTGTAATGCAACTAAACTAGCAATACTATCTATGGTTTCTATATGTTTTTGGGTAAAGTAGTTTTTAGATTTGTATTCTGCATCAATTACACCTATTACTTTACCATCTACTTTAATTGGTACTGTTATTTCTGAGTATCGAATCTCTTCATCTACAACATAGCGCTTATCTTTAGAGGTGTCATTAATTAACTCAGCCTTACCATTTTTTGCAACTTCGCCAACGATTCCTTTTCCTAATGGTAAAATAATTTTATTTTTTATTTGCTTGTGTTTTGTTGTTTTATTAGTGTATGCTGCAATTTGCTCTAAGGTTTGCTCTTCTTGATTAACTAAATAAATTACACAATCGTTAGATCGTAAATAATTGGCAATATTGTTTGCAATTTCCCAAGCTATATCATAAATATCTACTTTTCCTAAAATAGATTTAGCAACATTATTTATGGTATCGATTACAAGTTTTTCTTGTTGTTTTTGGGTAATATCTTCAATAATTGCAATGCTGTGTTTTATTTCTCCTGCTTTATTGCGTACTGCACTTACATTGGTTTTAGCTTGTAAAACACTTCCGTTTTTTTTGTAATATTCTTTCTGTACTTCAAAATTATCAATTAGCCCTATATTCATTTGTTTTCTTAAACTATTTACTTCGGCGTTTTTAGTTAACACTGAAATATTGTCTACAGTTAATTGTGTCAATTCTTCTTCCGAATACCCTAGCATATTTTGTGCTGCTAGATTTGTTTTAATAATTTTATTTTTATCGGTTAATAAAATTCCATAAGGGGCATTATCTACAATTGCTGCAAGCTCTTTTTGTTGACGCTCAATTAATTCATTTTTCTTTTTTATTTCTGTAATATCTAAATGAATTCCAATAGACCCAATAACATCTCCATTTAAGTTAAAGTTTGGGGCACCACTTACCAACCATACTCTTTCTTCACCACTTTTTGTTTTTACAGAGATTTCAAAAGAATTCGATTTTCCCTTTAAACGCTCCTTATTATTTTCTTCAATTATTTTTTTGTCCTGTTCTTTTAGAAAAATATCGCTTGCTTTTTTTCCTTTAATATCCTCTAAAGTATACCCACTCATTTGGGTAAAACTATGATTGGTCATTAGAACTCTATCTTCTGTATCTACTTCTAAAAGTCCTAAATTCATGTTAGCAATAATTCTACTATACTTTTCTTTTTGTTGTTCTAAGCTCTTACTGTATTGGCGCGATAAGGTTATATTTTTATAGGTCCAAAGGTTTCCTTTATAGGTGTTTTCTGTAAAAATTGGAATGTAATTTCTTTCTAAAATATTGCCGTTTCTTAAAAGTACTTCGTCTGCTAAAATTGGTTTTTTATTGGTTAATATTTCTTGAATTTTTGCAACTTCTTCATCAGGATTTAAAAATAAACTTTGAACATCTCCTAATTGTTCAAAGCAAATAGTACCAACTAATTCTTCAGGAGATTTTTGTATTCCAAACTTATTACAGAAACGTTGATTGGTAATTACTATCTTTCCATTCTCATCTTCTAAAAGAACTGCACTTCCTAAATTTTTTATTAACGAAAACAACCTTGTTTGCGATTCTAATAATTGTTTTTCTTTAATTTTCTCTTCTGTAATATCCCGTAAGACACCTTGTGCAGCAACTGGTGTATTGTTTTTATAAATGATACTAGCATTAATACTTACCCATTTTACCTTGTTGCCTTTTGCAACGATTCTTGCGGTATAGTTAGAAAATCTTCCATTTTGTAATAAGGCAGCGTAAGAATTCATTGCATACTCATAATCTTCTGGATAAATTAGATTAACCACGTTTATTGGCTGTTTTTCTAAATCATACTCTAAAACTTGCATAGCAATTTCATTCATTTCAAAAACATTCCCTTCTAAATCCATAACAATGTAGGCATCGTTAATGTTTTCGAAAACACCTCTTAATTTTGAAGTTTTCTCGTCTAATAAGTTTTCTAGTTGTTTATTAACTACTTTTAACTCTTCTGAAGTTTTATAGAGTTGTAGTGATTTTTTTTCAAGAATATTTTCGGCTTG
>CAYZDK010000016.1:0-2236 GCA_964477255.1 uncultured Polaribacter sp. | reverse complement strand
AAAAAAATATTCGCCATAAACTAATAATAACTCATCTGTAGAAATATTAGTGTTTTTACTTAAATTGGTAATTAGCTGTAACATTTCAGAAAAGCTATACGTACCTACTGCTGTGTATACTCCTTCAGATTCTAATGAAGATTCTTCTATAATAGTATCAACCATCTCTAACCCAAATTTTTCTTCAACTAAATCTAAAAATTTGGTAAACACAATTCCTTTCATGTTACTTAAATTCGTTTAAACTCCAATAATCTAATATAGCATTTATTTTTAATTCATAGTCTTCATATTTTAAAGGTTTTAAAACATACCCAGCAATTCCAATTTTATAACATTCGTAAATGTCTTCTTTATTATTAGATGTGGTTAAAACTATAGTAGGAATATATTTCATTGCCTCATCATTTTTTAAAATAGTTAGAAATTCTATACCATTTGTATCAGGCATATTTAAATCTAATAAAATTATGTCTGGAGTAAATGATTGTAAGGTTTCTAAGGCTTTTTTTCCATTAAGTGCATGCGTAACATTGTGTTTATCTTTGGTCACTCTAGACAACTTCATAAACTCTATTCTATCGTCATCTACTAATAAAATTTCTAATTTTTTATTCATGGTGAAATAAGGTTAATCCTATAAAATTAAATTTTAAAGCAGTTTTTAGTTTTATAATTAGACAAGAGGTTTTTTAACATCGATGAATGGTAGTTTTATTTCGATGAATGGTTTTTAAGAAAAATGTTTATATTTAAAGAAAAAAATGCTTGTTAAAGTTTATGGGTCTGCTGTTTTTGGCATTGAGGCCACTACAATAACTGTAGAAGTTAATATTGATAAAGGTATTGGTTATCATTTGGTTGGCTTACCAGATAATGCTGTTCGAGAAAGTTCGTATCGAATTTCTGCAGCTCTTAACAACAATAACTTAAAACTTCCTGGAAAAAAAATCATCATAAATATGGCACCTGCAGATATTCGTAAAGAAGGTGCTGCATACGATTTAACATTGGCAATTGGAATCTTAGCTGCTTCTAATCAAATTTCTTCCCCCAATATAGAAGAGTACATTATTATGGGAGAGCTGTCTTTAGATGGAAGTCTACAGCCCATTAAAGGGGCATTACCAATTGCTATAAAAGCACGAGAAGAAGGGTTTAAACACTTTATTTTACCTTTAGAAAATGCAAAAGAAGCTGCCATTGTTAACGATGTAGAAATTCTTGGTGTAGATAATATTAATGATGTTATTCAGCATTTTAATGGCAATAAAAAAATTGAACCAACCATTGTTGATACTAGAGCAGAGTTTTATAAAAATTTAGAGTTTCCTGAGTTTGATTTTTCAGACGTAAAAGGACAAGAATCGATAAAACGTTGTATGGAAATTGCAGCTGCTGGCGGACACAATATAATTCTAATTGGACCGCCAGGCTCAGGAAAAACCATGTTAGCGAAGAGAGTACCTTCTATTTTACCACCAATGACTTTGCATGAAGCCTTAGAAACTACCAAAATACATTCAGTTGTTGGTAAAACGAAAGAAAATGGCTTAATGGTGCAACGTCCATTTCGCAGTCCACATCACACTATTTCAGATGTAGCTTTAGTGGGTGGTGGGCAATATCCGCAACCAGGAGAAATCTCCTTATCGCACAATGGTGTTTTATTTTTAGATGAATTACCAGAATTTAAACGCAGCGTTTTAGAAGTAATGCGCCAGCCATTAGAAGATAGAGAAGTAACCATCTCTAGAGCAAAATTTACGGTTACTTATCCAAGTTCCTTTATGTTGGTTGCTAGTATGAATCCTAGTCCTTCTGGTTTTTTTAACGACCCAGATTCTCCAATGACCTCTTCCCCACAAGAAATGCAACGTTATTTAAGTAAAATATCAGGGCCATTATTAGACAGAATAGACATCCATATAGAAGTTACTCCTGTTCCTTTTGATAAACTTTCGGAAGAACGAAAAGGAGAATCTTCCATAGAAATTCGTAAACGTGTTACGGCAGCTAGAGAAATTCAGTCGGAGAGATTTAAAGGTTATGAAAACATTCATTACAACGCTCAGATGAATGTAAAGCAAATTCGCACTTTTTGTAAATTATCGGAAGAAAGCAAAACTTTACTAAAAACTGCTATGGAAAAGCTAAATCTATCTGCTAGGGCTTATGACCGAATTTTAAAAGTTTCTAGAACCATTGCAGATTTAGCAAATGCTAAAGACATTTT
>CAYZDK010000015.1:0-65188 GCA_964477255.1 uncultured Polaribacter sp. | reverse complement strand
CCACCGGGAAAGCGAGTGCCTCAGCCACCGGGAAAGCGAGTGCCTCAGCCACCGGAAAAGCGAGCGCCAAAAAATAAAATTACGACAGATGAAATTAACGTTTGATTCTAACCTACAATATCAGCAAGACGCCATAAAGTCCATAACCGACTTGTTTGAAGGTCAACCTTTGGAAGATTCCATTATGGAATTTAATCTAAAGGAAGAGGGTAAATTGGATTTAATAAATGGCGTAAGTAACCACTTAATTCTATCCGAAGAGCAAATCTTAAAAAACTTACAGTCTGTTCAAGAACAAAACGAAATTGCGCAAAGCAAAGCATTGGACGGAATGCACTTTTCTGTTGAAATGGAAACAGGAACAGGAAAAACCTATGTGTATTTGCGTAGCATTTATGAACTGAACAAAGCCTACGGTTTTAAAAAGTTTGTGATTGTTGTTCCGTCTGTGGCTATTAGAGAAGGTGTTTTGAAAAACTTGGAAATCACGCACGAACATTTTCAAAACTTGTACGACAATATTCCACTCAATTTTCAGGTGTATGATAGTTCAAAAGTCTCAACATTGAGAGGTTTTGCAACCAATAATAACATTGAAGTTTTGGTTATCAACATTGATTCTTTTGCCAAAGACCAAAACATTATCAACCAAGCCCATTACAGAGCCAATGGACGAAAACCCATTGAATTTATTCAGTCTGTAAACCCTATTGTAATTGTGGACGAGCCACAAAATATGGAAACCGAAAAACGTATTTCGGCTATTAAAAACCTGAATGGACTTTGTACACTTCGCTATTCAGCAACCCACAGAAATCAATACAACCTTACTTACAGTTTAAATCCTGTAAAAGCTTATGATTTAGGCTTGGTTAAACAGATTGAAGTAGATTCCATTATTGAAGAAAATGCGTTTAATGATGCTTTTGTGCAAGTAGATTCTATTAAAGCAACCAAAACAAAGGTTACAGCCAAGGTTTCAATCAATGTAAACGATAAAGGAGGCGTAAAAAAGAAATCAGTTTCCGTAAAAGTTGGAGACGATTTATACAAACTATCTAACGAGCGAGAAATTTATTCAGATGGTTATATCATTGAAGAAATAGACGCAACCAATAATTGTATTTCAATTTCAAACGGAAACCTTTTGTACAAAGGAGACAGTCAAGGCGGATTGAATGATGAAGTGATGAAATTCCAAATCCGTAAAACAGTTGAAGAACATTTAAAGAAAGAAAAACGCCTAAATAAATTAGGAATAAAAGTGCTCTCGTTGTTCTTCATTGACAAGGTTGCCAATTACAGGCATTACGATTCGGCAGGAAATCCACACAGCGGAAAATTTGCAGAATGGTTTGAAGAAATCTACCAAGAATACATTTCAAAACCTGCATTTAAGGAATTAGACAGGTTTCCAGTTAATGAAGTTCACAATGGCTATTTCTCACAAGACAAAAAAGGAAAATTCAAAGACACTTCAGGCGTAACAAAAGCAGATGATGACACATACAGTCTGATAATGAAAGACAAAGAAAAGTTGTTGGATATTGACAACTCGCTTCGTTTTATATTCTCACATTCAGCACTTCGTGAAGGTTGGGACAACCCGAATGTATTTCAGATTTGTACGTTAAACGAAACAAAATCAGACATAAAAAAACGTCAAGAAATTGGAAGGGGTTTACGATTAGCGGTAAAGAAAACAGATGAGGGAAAGTTGGAAAGAACGTATGACCCAAACATAAACCGATTGACAGTAATTGCCAATGAATCCTATGATGATTTTGCCAAAACCTTACAAAAAGAAATTGAGGACGATTGCGGAGTTGCGTTTAAAGGCAGAATTAAAAACAAGCGAGAACGAACAGCAATCAAATACCGAAAGGGCTTTGAAGCTGACCCGAAATTTTTGGAGATTTGGGAAAACCTGAAAAAGAAAACGACTTATCGAGTTGACTATAAAACAGACGAGTTAATCACCTTTGCTTCAAAAGCAGTTAAAGATTTACCAGAGATTAAAGCACCTTCCATTCGTTCCACAAAAGTCAATATCAATATGACAGATGAAGGCGTTGAGACAATGTATGCAGGAGATAAAGTAGAATCTTATGACAGTTACTCTTGGAAAATTCCAGACGTTTTAGGTTACATACAAAGTAAAACAGAATTGACTCGTTCTACCATTCAAGAGATTTTAAGTAAGTCCGACAGAATTGGAGATATTTTAATCAATCCACAACTGTTTTTGGACTTAACAACTCAAGCTATAAAACGGACTTTGTACGACTTAATGATTGACGGAATTAAATACCAAAAAATTGGAGGAGCTGAATATGAAATGACTTTGTTTGAAGCTCAAGAATTAGAGGTTTATTTAAACGACTTTTCATTTAAAGTGAAAGACAGTTCTAAAACTATTTATGAAGAATTTGTTCCTCTAGATTCAGGAGTTGAAAGCAAGTTTGCACAAGACTGTGAATTAAGCGACCAAATAAAGTTCTATTTCAAACTTCCGAATTGGATTAAAATTCCAACGCCAATTGGAAATTACAATCCAGATTGGGCTTTAGTTTTTGAAGATGATAAAAAAATCTATTTTGTGGCAGAAACAAAAGATACAGGAACACCTATTGTAGATGTAAAAAAATTAAGTCCAGAAGAACAATTGAAAATTAAATGTGGAATAGCGCACTTTAACGAATTTGACAAAATGGAATATGAAGTAGTAAATAAAGTTGGACAGTTGACACCAGCTAAAAAAGTTTAATTACTAGTATACAATATGCCTTTTAACTATATAAAGAGTTACCATTATTACAACTATGTAACAAAACCTAGAATGAGAATTAACACTTATAAAGATTTAACGTTACTACAAATCTGTTTCACAAAAATTCGCGAATGAAACACCATACTTTTGAAGAATTTAAAGCATACATTAGCACATTAAGTTATGGGCATTTACATCCGCTATTTCTATTATTGCCCGAATTAAACACCTTTATAACTTCTAAAAATGCAAGCACTTATAGCTATGAGAATACGCCAAAAATTATACGACAAGTTAACAATGAAATTTTACGTTTAGAGTTAATTCCTGTTTTTAATTGGTCTGTTTGGCAAGAGGGTATGGATTTGCTACAGCACCCTAACACCAATTACAACAATCTTCCCTTTTATGATTTATGCAAACTACTTACGGTAATTTACAGAGCAGACCGTTTTAATGAAGGGTACAAACTAGCGCAATTTACCAATGGTACTGTGTATAAAATTCTAAAAGCGATGGAAACCAACTTTAATGCAAAGCAGTTTTAAGACATTATTAATAATGCATACAACTATTGCTTAGGCTGCAAAACCAAAACGTTTTTACTTTGTTTAATTTCTTCTTGGTTTAGTTTCATTTTTACAAATTTACCATCTACAAAGTCTTGTGCTTGGTCTTGGTAGTGTGGGCTAAAAACGTTGCCAGATTGCCCTGTTGGTAAAATAGAAATGCTGTTTTCTATGTCTGAAAAATCGATAACTCTTCTGGTAGATGGGCCAGAAACGATGTTGTATATGCCAGACTCGTTAAGACTAAAAATCTGGTTGTTAATTACCTCGTTTCCGCCAATGGTTTCTATAGGCCCTACGTTAAAAAGTTTGCGCAATATGCCACCTGCTTTTCCTATTGCGTGTTCGTGTTCTAGAGAAATTACTCGTTTCCAATGCCAAGAGGCAACGTTTTCTCCTAGTTGGTTTTTTAGAAAAGTACATGCGCCAATAAAAGCGGTGTTTATGATTTCTTTTCTAGTTTCTACAACGTCTTTGGTAGTAACGTTATCCCACCAAACGGAAGTTTCTCTGGTAATTTGCACAGGAATGGTTTGGTCTTGCAGTTGTGAGTTTAGAAACAACGAAAAACTAGCGCCAAGCTCGTCTTTGTAGGTGTTTTTTATAACCTCGTATAAAAACCTGTTGTAAATTGTAGGCGCTATGGCTTCTTTGGTGTAAGCGCCATTCCATTGTTGCAAAGCATTAAATGCTGTTTTTTCGGATGCGTTTAGTTGTGTTTCGTCTACGATTTGTGTTAGATCTGCAATGATGTCTTTTACGGTAGCAGATTGTACATCGAAAATCATGTTTGCCACATCGTCTTTTGTGAAATCGTTTTTATTTTCCAGTAATTCAACAATTCGTTTCGATCTGTCTTGTGGTTGGTAGTAGCCAGGATATAATTTTCCGCGCACAGAATCTGGTTGGTGGTTTGCAGAATAGACATAGTTTGTGCTTGGATTTATGGCTTGTGGATTTTCTTGGAACGAAAGAATTTCTAGAATTTCGTCTTTGCCAGAAGTACCATCTAAATAGGTTTTGGTGTACAAACTGTCTCTAAACTGCACCAGTTTTGCCCCTGCAAACCATGCAATATTGTCTTTTGCATCGCCATACATTACGTTTAAGCCAGGTGCGTGAATTTTAGATACGGCATTTTTAAATTGCACTAACGATGTTGCATGCGACAAGCCATAGGAAACTTCTAACATTTCGTTTGGCATTTGTGTGTACTGCCAATGCATGGCAATTGGTCTTGTGTCTTGCATGTGTTTAATTACATCGTTCATGATTGGGCCATGTTTGCTAACTTTTACTTGCAAGGTAGTATCTGCTTGGTCTTTAATTTTTATAGTTTTGGTTCTAATTGCATATTCTTGAAAACCATTTGCGGTTTTGTATTCTTTAGGATTGTTGGTTTTATTTTGCTCGGTATAAAAATTTAAATCGTCGTTAGCAAGCATGGTTAAACCGTAGGCATATTCTTTGTTGTGCCCTAGTAAAGGGAAAGGCATTAAGGCAATATTGTAGCCGTATATTTCGTAATCTGGGGTTTTGATGTGATTCTGATACCAAACAGAAGGTTGCGAATACCCAATATGCGGATCGTTTGCAAAAATTACTTTTCCGTTTTTTGTTTTTTCTGGTGCAATAACCCAAGAGTTGCTTCCTATAAAGGTAGACACTGGCAGTTTGTCCATTAATTTTGCAACAGCAAAAGATAAATCTACCTCTATGTCGTTAATTTCTGTTTTGTTTATGGTAAGGTTTTTAGTGGCAGCATTAATTATTTCGTTAAAATAAGCGTTGCCAAGATTTTCTTTAATTTCTGTTAGTAGCGGATCTGTTCTGTGTGCTACCGCAAAACTAAAAGACATGTAACCAAACACATTGTAAACGTCTTTAATGGTGTAGTTTTCTTTTTCGATACCCACTAAAGAAAATTCTAGCGGGGTTTTACCTTCATTTATATATTGGTTAATACCATTTAGGTATGCCTGTGTCATGGTATAAAAAGGGGCGTTTTTATCTAAATTAGCAATGGTTTTTTCAGCAGCTTCTTCGATACCAAGCCCAGCAAAAAATAGATCTGTTTCTAGTAAATCTTTTCCAAAAACCTCTGATAATCTTCCAGGGGCAATTCTTCGAATTAACTCCATCTGCCATAATCGTTCTTGTGCATGCACATAGCCCAAAGCAGTATAAGCATCATTTTGATTTTGCGCTTCTATGTGAGGCACGCCAACTTCATCGAAATAAACGGTTACAGGATTAGAAAGATTTTTAATTTCTAATTCTCCTGAATAATTAGGCTGTAAACTGCGCGTATAAAGCCATGCTGCAACTGCGATTATCCCTACAAGAACTAGTACTATTTTAAAGAGATTTTTTAAAAGTTTCATTTGAAAAAAGATTGAGATTTTCAAAGATAAGAGATTTAAATTGTATTTTTGAAATGGAAGAAAAATACCATTTATGAAAAAAATTCAAATGGTTGATTTGCAAGGGCAATATCAACAAATAAAGGAAACTGTAGACCAATCTATTGCAGAAGTTTTAGAGACCTCTGCTTATATTAATGGCCCTTTAGTGCATGAATTTCAGAAAGATTTAGAAGATTATTTACAAGTAAAACACGTAATACCATGTGCCAATGGTACAGATGCATTACAAATAGCAATGATGGGACTTGGTTTGCAGCCAGGAGATGAAGTAATTACGGTAGATTTTACCTTTGCTGCCACAGTAGAGGTTATAGCATTATTGCAATTAACGCCTGTATTGGTAGATGTAGATGCACATACGTTTAACATAGATATAGAGGCCTTAAAAAAAGCAATTACACCAAAAACAAAAGCCATAGTGCCTGTACATTTGTTTGGACAAGTAGCAAATATGGAAGCCATTTTAGAAATTGCTGCAGCACATAATTTATTTGTTATTGAAGATAATGCCCAAGCTATTGGTGCTAATTATACGTTTAGCGATGGAAGATCGCAAAAAGCAGGAACTATTGGTGATGTTGGTACTACTTCTTTTTTCCCTTCTAAAAACTTAGGATGTTATGGTGATGGAGGTGCTATTTTTACCAATAATGATGAACTTGCACATACGCTTAGAGGAATTGTTAACCATGGTATGTATACCAGATACTATCATGATGTTGTTGGGGTAAACTCTAGGTTAGATTCGATACAAGCTGGCGTTTTAAAAGCCAAACTACCAAAATTAGATGCCTATTGTAATGCTAGAAGAAATGCTGCACGTTTTTACAACAAAGCATTTGCGAACCACCCAAGTATTATTACGCCTACTGCAAAATCTAATAAAACAAGTACTTGTAATGCCATTTGTGACACTTGCGATTGTCATGTTTTTCATCAATATACCTTACAAATAACCAATGGTAAACGAGATGCTTTGCATGCACATTTGTTAGAAAACGGCATACCAAATGCCATTTATTATCCTGTTGCATTGCATTCACAGAAGGCATATAAAGATGCTAAATACAAGGAAGAAGATTTTTCTGTTACCAATACACTTATTAAAACCGTTATTTCTTTGCCTATGCATACAGAGCTAGATGAAGAGCAGTTGCATTTTATTACTACAACTGTTTTAAATTTTTTAGACTAACCCCTTAAACCCTATATATAATGAAAAAAATTCTTGTAACAGGAGGTCTTGGTTTTATAGGATCGCATACTGTTGTAGAACTTCAGAACGAAGGCTTTGAAGTTGTGATTATAGACAACCTAGCAAATACTACAATAAACGTACTAAATCGTATTACAGAAATTACTGGTAAAAAGCCAGAGTTTCACAACCTAGACGTTAGAAAAAAAGAAGATTTGGCTTCTTTTTTTAATACAAACACTGTTGATGGAATTATACACTTTGCCGCATTTAAAGCTGTTGGCGAAAGTATGCAAAAGCCACTAGAGTATTACGAAAACAACTTAAGTGCTTTGATAAACCTTTTGCAAGAAATGCGTAATAGAAACTTAGATAATTTTATTTTCTCTTCTTCTGCCACAGTTTATGGAGAAGCAGATACTTTACCATTAACTGAAAATGCTCCTGTAAAAAAAGCAGAGTCTGTATATGGAAATACCAAAAAAATTGGTGAAGAAATTATAAAAGATGCTAGTAAAGCACATTCTATAAACACCATTGCATTGCGTTATTTTAATCCGATTGGCGCGCATGTCTCTGCAAAGATTGGTGAATTACCAATTGGCGTTCCTGCAAATTTAATTCCTTTTGTTACCCAAACTGCAGCAGGAATACGTGAACAGTTGTCTGTTTTTGGTGACGATTACCCTACAAAAGACGGAACAGCGATTCGCGATTACATTCACGTTGTGGATTTAGCCAAAGCACATATTGCAGCATTAAAAAGGTTATTAGACAAAAAGAATACAGAAACCTACGAGTTTTTTAATGTTGGTACAGGTAAAGGCACTACTGTTTTAGAGGTTCTTAAAACGTTTGAAAAAGTAAATAATATTACGCTTAACTATAAAATTGTAGGAAGAAGAGAAGGAGATGTTATGGCTTCTTATGCAGATACTACTAAAGCAAACAAAGCACTAGCGTGGAAAACCGTTCATAGTTTAGAAGAAGCGTTGCAATCTGCCTGGAAATGGCAACAGCAACAAAAATAAGCATAAAAAAAACCTCGCAAGTGCGAGGTTTTTTATCTTTGATTGTTTTGTTATCCCTTCACTGGCAAAGAGACAATAGTATTTGCCCAAGCCATGTGCATGGTTGCATCTTTGTCTTCGCCTTCAAAAAGAATAGAGAACGCTTCTATGGTATCTTTAGATTCGCTTACTTTAGCCTCTACCCTAACTACATCTTGTTCTTGCTTGTAAAAATAAGAACCCCAAACATTTTTTTGGTTGCTTAAAATTACCGTCCAAGTATCTTTTCCTGGAATTGTAAATAAGGTGTAGGTTCCTTTGTTTACTTTTTTACCACCAAAAGTTACATCTTGGTAAAATGTAATTTCTGCAGCCTCGTTAGCTCCAGTTCTCCATACTTTACCTGCAGGAGCTAATTTATCTAAAGAACGTTGTTTAAGTTGCGGACGACTGTACACTACTTTAACCATCTTGTTGGCTTCTCTCCAATTAGAAGGATAGGAAGCTGCATCCATTGGACTAACATCTAATTTTGGGAATTTTTGTGCTGTAACTTCGTTAAAAGAAAGCAATGCAATAGCAAAGATTGCAATTGTTAATATATTTTTTCTCATCATTATTGGTTTATATTATTCAGAAATCAAAATTAGAAAAGGTTACTATTTTATGCTCCTAATTTTATGTTAACAATTTAATGGCAAGCACAATCTGAACTACAGCCTTTTTTACTTTTTGATTTAAAAAAATATTTTTTAATCAAAAAAAGAAGAGCAGCTGCCACAAGTATGTAAACAATAATTTCTTGCATTAGGATAAAATTTGATAGGCTATTAAAGACACAACATACGCAAGAGCTCCCATACCAAACAACTGAATTAAAGGCCATTTCCAAGTTTTGGTTTCGCGCTTTACAATGGCTAGTGTTGCCATACATTGCATGGCAAAGGCATAGAATAGTAAAAGAGACATACCTGTTGGAAAGTTGAATCTTTTAGCACCAGTTTCGCTATTTACTTCTGAGGCCATCTTTTGTTTTATAGTTGTGGTATCTTCATCATCTGCCTCTACACTGTATATTGTTGCTAGGGTACCAACAAAAACTTCTCTTGCAGCAAAGGAAGTGATTAGGGCTATACCTATTTTCCAATCGTAACCAAGAGGTTTAATAATTGGTTCTATAGACTTGCCCATCATGCCTATGTAAGAATTTTCTAATTCGTAAGAAGCAATTTTCTTTTCTACTTCTTGCGAGGTTAAATTAGAAGATGCCGTTTGTGCTTTTATAATTTCTGCTGCATTATTAAATTTTTCTCCACCATTAGAAGCCAAAAACCATAGCACTATAGATATGGCTAAAATTATTTTACCTGCACCAAGTACAAAAGCTTTTGTTTTTTCTAGTACTTCGAAAAAGATGTTTTTTAAAGAAGGCATTTTATAGTTTGGCATTTCTACCACAAAAAATGACTTTGTTTTAATTTTTAAGGTTTTGGTTAGAATAAAAGCTGCTAAAATTGCTGTAACAAAACCAAGTAGGTAAAGAAAAAGTAGCACTAAACCTTGTAAATTAAATATTCCAAATACGGTTTTATCTGGTATTACTAAAGCTATTAGAATTGCGTAAACTGGTAACCTTGCAGAACAAGTGATGAAAGGAGTTACGAGAATGGTTATTAATCTTTCTTTCCAGCTACCAATAGTTCTTGTAGACATTACAGCAGGTATTGCACAGGCAGTACCTGAGATTAATGGAATAATACTTTTTCCGTTCATACCGAACTTTTTCATTATTTTATCCATTAGAAAAACAACACGGCTCATGTAGCCTGTTTCTTCTAAAACAGCAATAAAAAGAAAGAGTATTGCAATTTGTGGTATAAAAATAACAACGCCTCCAATTCCTGGAATAATACCTTCTGAAAGTAAATCTGTTAATACTCCTGCAGGTAAACTATTTTTAACATTGTCTGCCAATTGCGCAAAAGTAGCATCGATAAAATCCATTGGTATGGATGCCCAATCAAATATAGATTGAAACATAAAAAACAGTAACAGGAAGAAGAACAAATACCCAAATACTTTGTGTGTAAATACTTTATCTAAGCTAGCTCTTAAATCTTTTGCCTTTGATCTGTCTAGAATGTATGTTTTCTTTAGAATCTCATTAATTTGTTGGTATCTGTAAATGGTTTCTTTGTGTTGGTATTGCTTTAGTTTTGTAAGGTCTTTTTGAAAATCTATTAATTTGGATTTCACATCTGCATCTATGCTGTCTGGAAAATTATTCTGAGTTACCATTAACCACATTTCATAAAGCGAATATTTTGTACTAATAGATTTTAACTGGTTAAAATATTCTTTGTCTATTTTATGATTAATACCACATAAAGGCGAAGATTTTGCAGAAATATGCGAACGAACAATGGCATCTTTTACCTCATTAATACCTTGGTTTTTTCTTGCACTAACCAGAACAATTTCTGTGTCTAACTCTTCTTTTAAGAGGGTTAAATCTATAGAAACTCCTTTCTTATCCATTAAATCCATCATATTAATAGCAAGTACAGTTGGAATTTCTAAGTCTTTAATTTGAGAGAATAGAAGTAAATTTCTTTTTAAGTTTTCTACATCTGCAACTACTACAATTACTTCTGGTGACTCTTTAAAATCTTTATTTAATAATGTTTTTAAAACAATACTTTCATCTAAAGAAGTTGGGTTTATACTATATGTACCAGGTAAATCTGTAATTAAAGCTTGGTAGTTATTGTTTAATTTAGAAACCCCTACTTTTTTGTCTACAGTTACTCCAGGGTAATTGCCTACTTTTTGATTTAACCCTGTAAGTTGATTGAATATAGAAGATTTACCTGTATTTGGATTACCAACTAATGCAACATTTATAGCTACTTTTGCCATGAATTTACTCTATTTTATAACTTTTATTAAAGCAGCAGTTTCTATACGAATTGCCAAATGACTATCATTAACACAGATGTATAATGGATCTTTTAAAGGTGCTTGTTGAATTAAAGTGACTTCTGCTCCAGGCAAACATCCCATTTCTAGAAGTTTTAAGGGTATAATATCTAAGCTTTCTTCAGATATGAAAGCTTTTTCTCCAATTTGTAAAGATGCTATTGTATTCAATTCAAAAAAATTAGAAAAGCAAAGATACCAATTTAGAACTATTCTAAACAGAATTATTTGGTATATTCTTCTTTAAGAATTGTTATATCATTTTTAAGCTTTTCCATGTCTTCTACATCTGTACCATCGTAAAAACCTCTTATTCTTCTTTCTTTGTCTACTAAGACAAATTGTTCTGTATGAATAAAATCGTCTTCACCACCATCTCCTTCTTCAATTACCGCAAAATAACTTTTTCTAGCTAGTTCGTAGATGTGTTTTTTATTGCCTGTTGTAACATTCCATTTAGCATCTATTACTCCTTTATTTGTTGCGTATTCTCGTAAAACAGGAACACTATCCATTACAGGAGTTACAGAATGGGATAAAAACATAATATCGCCATCATTTTTATAATACTCTTGAAGCTCGCTCATATTATAAGCCATGGCAATACAAATGTTTGTGCATCTAGTAAAGAAAAAGTCTGCTATATAAATTTTATCCTTATAGTTATTATTGGTAACAATTTCTCCATTTTGATTAATTAGCTTAAAATCTGCTACTTTATGATCTTTGGTTATGTGTTTTACAGAAGCATCTACTAAACTTGGATTTACATCTGCTGGGCTGTAAATTTTTAGCTTTTTATCTACCTTTAATAGGTGGTAAAAAACAGGTATTGCAATTAATGAGAAAACCCCAAAAAAAATGAGTACAGGTAACGATTTTTTAAAAAAATTAAACTCCATATTTATTTCTTTTTACAAATTTACGACTAAAAAAATCTACTAAAAACTAGATAGCAGTTTTGCTTTCAAAAAACTTTGTTAAAAAGAAAATTGAAGTTATAAATCTTCTTTTACAACTCTTTCTAAAAGTGTACATTTGTTGGTTTTAATGTTAGATATACACTTTAATGGAAATTTTAATAAAAGCATCTCAATTTATACTCAGTTTATCTTTATTAATTGTACTTCATGAATTGGGTCATTTTATCCCAGCAAAACTTTTTAAAACTCGTGTAGAAAAATTCTACTTATTTTTTGATTATAAATTTTCTTTAATTAAGAAAAAAGTAGGAGATACTGTATATGGTATTGGCTGGATTCCTTTAGGAGGTTATGTAAAAATCTCTGGAATGATAGATGAGAGTATGGATAAAGAACAGCTAAAACAACCAATGCAACCTTGGGAGTTTCGTTCTAAACCAGCTTGGCAGCGTTTAATAATTATGTTAGGTGGTGTATTTGTAAACTTTATCTTAGGTATATTCATCTACATTATGCTAATGTGGTCTTATGGAGAACAATATTTACCTAATGAAAATGTAAAAGATGGGGTTTGGGCAGAAGATCCACTTGCACAAAATATTGGAATACAAAACGGAGATAAAATTGTAACTATTGATGGAGAAAAGATAAAAAAGTTTTCTAGTTTAACCTTAGGTTTTATTAATGGTACTAACTACCAAATAGAAAGAAATGGAAAGATTATAGATAAAGAAATTCCTACAGATTTTATCTCGCAATTAATGGATAGAGGTAAAGATGCTGGTCCGTTTTTATATCCTAGATATCCATTTACAATTGGTCAGATTGCAGAAGATTCTCCAAACTACAATAGCGAACTAAAGCCAAAAGATATTTTAACAAGTGTTGCAGGAGAGCCTATTAAATACTATGATGAGGCAGAAGCAATCTTAAAAAAATACCAAGGGCAGCAAGTAGAAGCTACCGTTTTACGAAACAATACTACAGAAACTATCAATGTTAGAATTACTGATGAAGGTAAACTTGGTGTGCTCTTTTCTGCACTTCCTACAAGCGATTTAGAGCGTTTGGGTTATTATGACTTAGCAGATATAGAATATTCTTTTGCTGAAGCCATTCCTGCTGGATTTAATAAATCTTGGAAAACATTGGTAGATTATGTAAAACAATTAAAAAAGATTTTTAATCCAAGCACAGGAGCATATAAAGGTTTAGGAGGTTTTATTTCTATAGGTAGTATTTTTCCTAATGAATGGAGTGCAGAATCTTTTTGGAATATTACTGCATTTTTATCTATCATGCTAGGTTTTATGAATTTATTACCAATACCTGCTTTAGATGGTGGTCATGTAGTATTTACCTTATGGGAAATGATTACTGGTAAAAAACCTGGAGATAAGTTTTTAGAATACGCACAAGTAACTGGATTTATCTTACTAATTGCTTTGTTACTCTTTGCAAACGGTAACGATATTTTTAGATTATTCAACTAAAAAAAGCCTCGCAAATGCGAGGCTTTTTTTTACACTTTAAAAGATTTATTTAGTAACCCAAACCAAGTGTAGACGGTATTGCATCTATCACAAGAATAGGTTTTAGTGTAAGGAATTAATTTAATCCAAGGCTTTCTCTTTAATCGGTGTCTGGAGTCCGATTTGCAATTTGGGCACTTTTTCATAATTACATCTTTTTATTGCAATTTATAAAAAAGTTTAAGATGTTATTTGTTAATCCAAAGCTTTTTTATTTTTCCAATCAATCCACTTTTGGCCACGTAATCTTCTCATTGCATTATCTATAGCTCTCATGATTACAATATTATATATTGCTTTAAAAAAATTCTTAGGATTTCTTGCTATGGCTCTTAAGCTCATAGAAAAACCAGGTGTAAGATATTTCATGTAGTGCCAATAACCTTCTGGCATATACAATACATTTCCATGTTCTAAGTGGGTTTCATAACCTTTTGCATGCGCTAGTTTTGGCCATTTGTTAAAATCTGGATTAGAAAAATCGATGTCTTCTCTTGTAATTAAAGAGTAGGGTATTTTATAAAGGTGTTTATTTTGCTTCTGATCAAATAGAACTACCTTTTTTTTGCCTTCAAAATGAAAGTGAAATATGTTGGCTAAATCTATATCATAATGCATAAAAGTGTGCGAATTTGTACCTCCAAAAAACAACATTGGCAAACCCTTCATTAGTTTTAAGCCAAAATCTGGGTAGCTATAATCTTTTTGTAAAACAGGAACCTCTTTTAAAATATTCCATAAAAATATTCTAAACTTTGTAGGCTTAGATTTTAATAAATCTACATAATCTGCCATTCTCATTGTAGCATGAGGCTCGTTAAACCCATCTTTGTAATCTACAGGTCTGTCATCATAAAGCGGTACAATTTTTTCGCCTGCAACCTCTTTCATATAGTCTAAAGACCATTTAGAATAAGCTGGCCAATCTTCTATAAATTGCTCTATAACTACTGGCTTTTGCGGCTTAAAATAATGCTCTATAAAATCTTTTTTAGATATCGTTTGAACACGATCTATTGGAGAAAGATTCAACTTCATATTTCATAGTTTAGCCTACAAAGATAAAAATATTATTTTCCTAAAAACTGTAACGTAGTCCAAATAAAACATTGCTTAAAGGCATTGGTACAAAACCTGTCTCTATAAATTCTGCATTAAAAATATTATTTGCTGTAATTGTAAAATCGAATTTATTTACAGAAACAATAATAGATGCATCCCAAACATTATAGCTATTACCATCTGCACGCTCTGCATGCTTGTAAATAATATTCTGACTTACATTTTTAAATAATTGTGTTCGTAAACGCGTAGTAAAATGATGCTTAAGTGTATTTAAGGAATATCTTGATAAATCTCTATTCTGATCTATAATATCGTCTTCTAAAAAGGTATATCCAACAGCTATATTTTGTTTAAAGTCTTTAAATAAAAAACTGTAATTTAAATCTACCTCTACTCCCTGTGTGTTAACATTGGCAATATTGGTTGCTGTAAAAATATTTGTATTAATGTCTGGACGAATAAAATCTATAAGATTATTAGAGTCTCTATTAAAAATAGAAATGGATCCGAAAAAGTTGTTGGCATTATATTTTAAACCAATTTCTTGCGCAAAAGCTTCTTCTGGTAGTAAATTAGGATTTCCAGATGTAGAAGAATCGTTATAATACAAATCTGTATACGTAGGTATTCTATAGGTAACACCAACATTACCATACGCTATTAAATTTTCTGAAAGTTGTACTCCAATATCTAAACCAGGGAATGCATGAAATTTAAAATCAGAAAAATAAGTAACTGCAACACCTGGTGTCATTGTAAAATTACCAAAACTAAAACGATGCTCTAGAAATACATTTGCCATTATTCGATTTCTATCTCCCAAATTATTACTACTTATAGAAACTCTAGATACATCTACACCAAAACCTGTTATTCCTAATGTTGAGTTATAAGAAGCATTTGCTTCTACACCTACTTTATTGGTAATGTGTAAATTTCTGTAAAAATCTGGATTATCTCTTTGCAACAGAAAAACATCTTGCCCTCTTCTCCAATAGATACGAGGTGTTATTTTTAATTTTTCCGATTGAAAAGTTGTTTCTACTCCTAAAAGACTATTCTGTGTTTCTTCGTACTCTGTTAAACCAAAACTTGGTGGCGTATAAAAGTTTTGTGCTCCAAACTTCTTGTCAAAAAAAGTTGCAATTACCTTAATAGGTTGTTTTTGTTTATTAAAGATTGCTTTAAGAAAATAATTTCCATTATTGTAATCTGAATTTTCTCTGTAACCATCTGAAGTTAATGTACCAATATGCCCAATAATAGAAGTGTTTTCTGTTTCAACTCCAAAAGTTGCAGAAGCATTTACCTGCCCAAAAGACCCGCCTTCTAGGTTTACAGATACTTTGTTATCTAATTGTTTCTTGGTAACAATATTTATTGCTCCAGTAAAGGCATTTTGTCCAAAAATTCTTGCTGCTGGCCCTTTAACAATTTCAATTCTTTCTATTACTTCTATTGGTAAAGCTGCATTTAAGGTATGATGTCCTGTTTGTGCATCATCCATCTTAATTCCATCAATTAGTAGTAAAGTTTGATCAAAACCTCCTCCTCTAATGTACAAATCTGCTTGACTTCCTGCTGTACCTCTTCTTCTAATATCAACACCTGCAACTTGTTGAAGCAATTCTGCTACAGTAGTTGCAGCACTTTTCATAATAGCCTCTGCTGTAATTATTTGAATAGTTCTGGCACTTTCTTTAAAAGGTACATCTATTCTACGTGTAGACTGTATGATAACTGTATCTAATTCTTGGGTGGTGTTTTGCGCTTTTAGTGAACAAGTTATAGTGATAATGACTATAAAAAGTAGGTGTTTTAGTTTCATTAGATTTGGTTTAAAATTGCTGCAAAATTGATAACTTTCCGGAGCCTAAAACTAGTCCAGTTTACAAATGATAAATAGTCCGGATTTTAATCTTATTAAAGAACTTATTGTTTTCGATAAAAAGCAGCCTCAACCATTATATGTGCAAGCTTCGCAACAACTGATAAGCGCTATTCAGAGAGGTATTCTTGTAAAAGGCAACAAACTTCCTGGCACTAGAAAGTTAAGTAAACTTCTAAAAATTAATAGAAATACTGCAGTAGCCATCTATGA
This sequence comes from uncultured Polaribacter sp., assembly GCA_964477255.1. Taxonomy (GTDB): domain Bacteria; phylum Bacteroidota; class Bacteroidia; order Flavobacteriales; family Flavobacteriaceae; genus Polaribacter. Next base: position 48,618 of record CAYZDK010000015.1, on the reverse strand, counting down.
AGAGTTAGCTTCACAAGGTTGGATAGATATTATTCCTAATAAAGGGTCTTATGTTTTACAACCAAACTTTAAAGGAGAAAAGTTGCAATATAAAACCCAAAAAAGTACTTATGAATACCCTAAAAAAACTGGGTTTCCTTTTAGAGCTTCTTTTCACTTATCTTCTACAAAAGAAAGCAGTAATACCACTTATAGTATTAATGATGGCAAGCCAGATTTAAGGTTGCATCCTACGTATCAATTTTCTAGATGGTATAATGCTGCTATGAAGCGTAAAAATTTAATTCCAAAGTGGAACAATGTAAATGAAAAAACGAATTCTATTTTTCAACAACAATTGTGTAATTATTTAAATGCAACTAGAGGTTTTCGAGTAAATCCAAACAATATTTTAAGTACTAGAAGCACAGAAATGAGCTTGTACATTGTATCGCAAATACTATTAAAACCCAAAGATATTGTTATTGTTGGCGTGTTAAGCAATTACGCTACAAATATGATTTTTCAGCAAGTAGGTGCAACCATATATACAGTTCCTGTAGATGAAAATGGTATTAACGTAGATTTTATAAAAAACAATTTTTCAGATTTAAATATTCGATGTGTCTATGTTTGCTCCCAAAGACATTATCCTACAACGGTTAGCTTAAGTGCAGAAAGAAGACTGCAACTTATACAGCTTGCAAAAGAGTACAATTTTGCTATTATTGAAGATGATTATGATTATGATTTTCAGTACGATGGTAATGCTATGTTGCCAATTGCTACTGCAGATGAAGCAGGCAATGTTATTTATCTAGGAAAATTAGGGCAATCTTTATTTCCAAGTTTTCAGACAGGATTTATTGTTGCACCTGAAAACTTTATTTCTGAAACTAAAAATTACTTGCAAATTTTAGATAAACAAGGCGATCTTATTCAAGAACAAATACTTTCTGAGTTAATTCTAGAAGGAGAAATGTATCGATTAGAAAAGAAGAATATTAATTTCTATAAAGAAAGAAGAGATCTTACAATAACATATTTACATAAGTATTTTAAATCTATTGCAAAATGGAAGATTCCTTCTGGAGGTTTAGCAATTTGGATTGAATTTAAAGATACGATTTCTCTTGTTTCGTTTGCAAAATTTGCAGAACAGAACCATGTTTTCTTGCCTAAAACCATTCTTTACCAAGACGCAAAAACTTGTGCAATTCGTTTTGGATTTGGCCATTTAAATCTAGAAGAAATTGCCAATGTTATTCCAAACTTACAGCAAGCTTATTATCAATTAAAAGAAAAATAAAGTTACTTTTTTCAATATTTTATTATTGTTTTTCAATAATTTACCTATTTTTGTTATCGTAAAACAATAATTATTTAATTATGAGTACCAAAAATATTTTAAAATTAATGCATGTATTTGCATGGCTAGCTTTGGTTGGTTTGTGCATTAAAACTGGCACTATAATAGTGAACTATTTTATAAGCATTAAAAATCCTGGAATTGCACTAAATTTATTTGGTGGTATTAATTTAACCGAATACTACAGTTATAACTTTTACCAATATACGCTTATTGTTGGGTATAAAGTTCTGTTTTTTGCTTTAGAAGCTTACATTACTTACTTATTAGTGCTTCTTTTAGGAAAAATAGATATCAAAAATCCTTTTAATTCTTTTGTAGCAAACCTCATGAAAAAAACCAGTAAAAGCATTTTCTTGTTATGGATTTTTGCTATGATTCATAATACACATATGCAATACATAGCAAAAAAGGAAGGTTTTGAAATGGATTTATTTTCTAGCGACTTTGTGTTTCTAGCTGCAGTACTATTTGTTTTTACACAAATCATTAAACAAGGCATAGAAATTAAAACCGAAAACGAATTAACGATTTAGAAACTATGAAAAATTTAATTTATCTACTATCTAGACTATTCTTTTATGGGTTTGCTATTTTTTCCGTACTTGTAGCAATATGCTCTATACTTGCAATTTTTGAATACTATGCAGTTATTGATTTTAGTTTCTTAAATATTGGCAACTATGAAAACGCTACTTTAAAGTTTTTAACCATTCAAATTCCATATACTTCTTTAAAGGTAGAGTTAATTTTTGGCTCTCTATTACTGTTAATTTTTGCTTCGCTACTATTCTACACCTATTACTTTTATGTATTAAAAGAGTTCTTTAAGATTTTTATTAAAAATACCCTTTTTAATACTACTACTTTAAGTAAGATGCATACTTTTTACCTACTTAATTGTGCCTTTGCTATTGGGTTTGCAATTAGAGGCATTTTCACCTACTTTGTATTAGACAATTTAGATTCTGAACTTATTCTTCTAATATGTATACATGTATTTATTACTATAATACTCTATTATTATAAAGATGTAATTCAAAAAGGTTTTAAAATTCAAGAAGAAAATGATTTAACAATTTAAGCCATGAAAAAACTAAACATATTAAAAGCAATTATAGATTTTATATGGATTATTGCTGTACCAATAACTGCACCATTAATTATCTTTTTCAGTGTATTTATATTAATTAAAGGAGATATTGATATTGATTATGGCGTTTTAGGATTTAGCACTAACCTAAGCAGTTTGTATGCCAGACTACTCATTGTAATTTTATGTCTTTGTCTTCTGTTGATGATTTACAGTTTGCACCTTTTTAAAAAGGTACTACGTTACTTTAAGCAAATCAAAATTTTTGACGATTTCGTTATCCAATCTTTTCATAAAATAGGAATATTACTTGTAGCGTCTGGCACAGTATCCCTTCTTATCGGATTCTTTGGAAAATTATTTTTTGAAAGTAGGTTAGAAGTATCTTTAAGCTTTTATCCTTATTTATTAATTGTTGGCCTTGGTCTATTTTTTCAAATACTAAGTGAAATATTTACAATTGCCAAAAAAGCAAAACAAGAAAACGATCTAACAATTTAAACAATGAAAGAAATTAATCAATATAAAAAAGTAATTAACCTCTTTTATAAAGTAGCACTAGTTGGCTTTCTAACATTGTACCCAATAAAAGGATTATTTGCAATAATGGAAGAAGATATAAGCTATTTAGGCATTTCTAATGTAACGCAGTACACCGTATTTTGGAGTTGGGCTATTTTTACAATAAAATACCTTTCTATTATTGCTTTTTTCTTTGGCATATATTATTTACTAAAAACCTTAAATATTAAAAGCATACAAGAAATTTTCGAGGATAAAAACAGAGCGTTATTTTTAAAATCTGGTAAAACATTTCAAATAGCTGCCTTAATAGGTAGTTTAACTATTTGGGTAGATGTATTTAATGGTTCTTTTGGCAGTTTAAAGCTAGGTAATGATTTTTTACTAATACTCTACTTGCAATTTATTTTAAGTTTTTTCTTAATTATTTTTAGTAAAGTTTTGCATGCTGCAAAAGAAATTAAACAAGAAAACGATTTAACTATTTAGTATGCCTATAATTGTTAACTTAGATGTAATGCTTGCAAAACGTAAGATGAAAAGCAAAGAACTTGCAGAGATAATTGGTATTACTACTGCAAACCTTTCTATTCTAAAATCGGGTAAAGCCAAAGCGGTTCGTTTCTCTACTTTAGAAGCAATTTGCGAAGCATTAGATTGCCAACCAGCAGACATTTTAGAATACGAAAAAAAGTAATTTTTCGCTGCTTTTTTAACACATCACAAAACCTAACAAAAGCATTTTTTCGGTAATTTTATACCATGTATGCACTTATAGATTGTAATAACTTTTATGCATCTTGCGAACGGGTTTTTAACCCTAGTTTACAAGGAAAACCAGTTGCTATTTTAAGTAATAACGATGGTTGTATTATTGCCATGAGTGATGAAGCAAAAGCCCTTAACCTTCCTTTTGGAGCGCCTTTTTTTAAGTGGGAAAGTTTTTGCAAAGCAAACAACATAACTGTTTTATCTTCTAATTATTCTTTATATGGTGATATGAGTGCTAGAGTAATGAATATTCTTGCGCAGTTTTCTCCAGATATAGAAGTTTATTCTATAGACGAATCGTTTTTATTGCTAAAAGGATTCGAAAATTATAATTTAGAAGAGTATGCCACAGAAATAAGAAGTCGTGTTTTAAAGTGGACAGGAATTCCTACTTGTGTTGGAATTGCACCAACCAAAGCATTAAGCAAAGTTGCAAATAAAATAGCACGAGCTAATCTTAAAAAAACCAAAGGAATATGTGTAATCAATTCTGAAGAAAGAAGAATTAAAGGACTAAAATGGACCAAAATTGGTAAAGTTTGGGGTATTGGTAGTCGTTTAGAAAAGCGGTTACAAGCCAAAGGTTGCCTTACAGCATACGATTTTACACAACTACCAAGCAATTGGGTGTTAAAAAATTTTTCTGTTGTAGAATGGCGACTACAGAAAGACTTACAAGGTATTCCTAAAATTCCTTTAGAAGAAGTTAGTTCTAAAAAAATGATTGCAACCACAAGAAGCTTTGAGAATACTTATGATAATATAGAAGACTTAAAAGAACGTGTGTCTACTTTTGCAATGCGATGTGCAGAAAAACTACGTAAACAAAATTCGTGTTGTCATGTACTTATTGTGCAGCTTAGAAGCAATAGCCATAGAAAAGAATTAGAGCAACATAGAGTTAGTAATACCGTGGTTTTTTCATATCCTACAGACTCTTCTTTAGTGTTATGTAAAGCTGCAATTAATGCAGTTAAAGAAATTTTTAAGCCAGGAATTGCCTATAAAAAAGCTGGAGTAATTGTTAGTGGCTTAGTTGCAAACAATAATTTTCAACTAAACTTATTTAGTGAAGAAAATCCAAAGCACAAGCCTTTAATGCAAACCATAGATTTGCTGAATAAAAAATTTAAAACAGATAAGATTAAGCTTGGCAATCAAGATTTAAATAGAACTTGGAAAATGCGCCAAGAACGATTATCTCCTAAGTTCACCACAAATATTAACGATATAATTACTGTAAAATAATGGCAAAAAACCTTTCTTTCTTTTCTCCTAAAAATATCTCAGGACCTGGAGCTGTACTAGTAGAAACAGGTATTTCTGCTGGTTTTCCTTCTCCTGCAGACGATTTTAGAGAAACAAGAATTTCTTTAGATGACGAACTTATTCATAATAAAGATGCTACCTTTTTTGCAAGAGTAAAAGGGCAGTCTATGATAGATGCTGGTTTAGAAGACAATGACTTACTTGTTATAGATAGAAGTCTAGAACCAGAAAATAATAAAATTGCAGTTTGTTTCTTAGATGGAGAGTTTACTGTAAAGCGTTTGCGTATCGAAAAAAATGAAGTCTGGTTACAGCCAGAAAATCCAGATTATCCTATAATAAAAGTTACCGAAGATAATGACTTTATAATTTGGGGTATTGTTACCAGCGTAATTAAACGAGTCTAGATTTATAAAATCTACAGATTATTGAAATAAAAAATCGGATAACTTTTTCAAGATATCCGATTTTTGTTTTGTTGTATTTTTAACTACCTAGTTTACTACTAAGGTAAATGGAATACTATATTTTACACCTACTGGTTTTCCTCTTTGTTTTCCTGGTTTCATTTTAGGTAATTGCTTCATTACATCAATAACCTCGCTTTTAATTCTTGGGTGTGGAGCTCTAGCCAAAATATCTACAACATTACCTGATCTATCAATTTTAAAATTAATAAATACTCTCTTTTTGCCTGGCGTTAACCCTAACTCGTTTGGTAATTCTGCATCAAATTTTCTTTGAAAATGTTTACCTACCATTTTACTAAAACAGTTTTTAAGTTCTTCTTTGCTTCCTTTACATCCAGGAAAAACTGGTACATCTTCGATAATCATAAAACTTACGTCTTCAACTACCTCTTCTTCTTCTACAACCTCTACAATCTCTTCTACAACTACAGCTTCAGTTTCGTCTGTTTCTGTTGTTTCTATAATTGTTTCTTCAATTTCCTCTTCATCTTCTACAACCTCAATTTTTTCTGGGGTTGGTGGTGGTGGCGTTTTTGGCTTTACTGGCTCTACACGCTCCGTAATTGGAATTTCCTCTTCTAATAAGGCATCCATAGCTACTACTCCTAATTCTCCATATTCTTTGTCGTAGGTTTTCTGCTCGATTGCTGCCCACGTAACAAATAAGGCTAAAACAAGACCTATTTGCATGAAGATTTTACTGAAATTCTCTAAATTCGATTTCGGGTTTTTCTTAACTTCCATTGTTAAAGTTTTTAATAGGCCACTAATTTAATTAATTAAATAGGATACACGCAAATATTGGTTGCAATAAATCTCATTTTTTTTGAAAAATTAACACAAAAGCGATTATCGCAGCAAATGTTCCTAGTGTATTGGCTAAGACATCAAAAAAATCTCCAGACCTGTAATTAGTAATTAATGCTTGTAGTAATTCAATTATTATGCCAAAAACAATACAGCTAATGGATATCCACAAGACACTATTTTTTTTAGAAGCAAAAGCATATAACCAAGAAAGTGTTAAAGCGAAATAAGCAATGCTGTGATAAATTTTATCAGCATTGCTTATTTTAACAGTTGTACTTGGTAATTTTGCTAAACTTAAGTAAAGAATAGCAATAGTAATTAGATATGCGATGTATTTTTTATTAGCCTTTAATAAGGTTAGTATATGCTTCACTATCTAGTAAATTATCAATTTCAGATTCGTCAGAAAACGCAACTTTAATCATCCATCCTTTACCATAAGGATCTGAATTTACCAGTTCTGGTTCGTCTTCTAATTCTTCATTAAACTCTACCACTTCTCCTGAAACTGGCATAAATAAATCTGAAACTGTTTTTACAGCTTCTACAGAACCAAAAACTTCGCCTTCTGCTACAGTATCGTCTACTGTATCTACATCTACGTAAACGATGTCTCCTAACTCGCCTTGTGCGAAATCTGTGATACCAATAATTGCAGTGTTGCCTTCAATTCGTATCCACTCGTGGTCTTTAGTGTACTTTAATTCTGCTGGAACATTCATTTTTTTAATAAAATTTTAATTACCGCCTAAATTATATATAATATTAAATCCGCCATTGATTGCTTGTCTTGGAAAAGTTGTAGATATAGCATATCTAGACGTTTGGTGATTATAATAAAAAGAAGCGGTTAAATTACTACTCAGTCTATAATCGGCTGTAAATTTAAGAGAAAATAATCGTTGTCCACCATTAATTTGATTATTATCTTCATCTATATACCTAATTTGTGTTAAGTTGTCTCGTAAAGACACATCTGCTCGCAATAAAATATCTCCTTTAAGAGTGGTTTTTTTACCTGTAAAACGAGTGTTCATTTTTACGTCTTTAAACACATAGCCCAATCCAAAGATATATTCTGTACCTGCAATATCTGTTAGCGTACTGTTGTTAAAATTCATAGTTAATGTTCTATCTCGTTTAATTTCGCCACGAAAAGAGAAGGAGTTTCTCATTTTCATATCTACTTTAATTAGAGGGTTAAACTCATCTACCAAAGTAGCGCTAGCAACAAGTCTTTGCGGCTCAAAATTGCCTATTACATTAGTATTGCTAAATGGGTTTGCAGCATCAAACTGTAAGTTGTTGGTAAAGTTAGAGATTGTATATGAAGATTGGTACCCATGAGAAACAACGAAAGTGGTAAAATTCTTTCTAAACCATTTTAACTTCATTAATCCGTTATAACGTAAAGTCCAATTAGGAATTGGAATATTTCTAAACAGTCCTGTGTTAACTTTTTCTGGACTTTTTCCAGAATATGCAGCAATAAAAGCTGGCAGTAAAACTTGTTGGCTATTTGTACCAAAACCAGAGATTGGTGCTCCTGTTTCTGCAGACAATCTGTTTGCAATAGCACTTCTGTAGTCTTTTAAGGTTTGAAATAGTGCATCTCCATCTTTAAAAGCGGTAGAAAGCATAGAGTAACTTGTGCTAAAATTACCTGTTTCAAAAAGTGGTGTATCTTCAAAAGAAGACCTTCCTTCTATTAAATCTAATTGCTGAGATATATCTGTAGTCTTTATATTGTTTCCTCTAACATCTATATTAAAATCTGCAAAAGGTCTTACAACAAAAGAATAGTCTAGCTTTTGAAACTTGGTTCTACTAAATGTTTTATTAAAATACTCTGCATCTTCTGCCCTAGTAACAAACCAACCATTTTCTAACGCTTTATTTCTTATGTCTACTTGGCTGCCAAATGCAAAATTTGTAGGTGCCCCTCCAAAAAGTCCTATTCCTTGATTGTATCCTTGTAAAAACTGACCGTTATTCTCTGTGTAACTTACTTTTGCTTGTTTTACCGATGTTAAAACTTGCCAAGCACCTTTCATTATTTTTTTTCCAACTGGTAAATTACTTGGAACACGAACACGTCTTAAATTTCTATCTCTTGCACTTTTACGCTGCGCTTTTGTTAGTAATAGTTTTTCAAAACCTATGTTTTTGTATAGATTGTCAAAAGAAAAATTAGCGTTAAAATTGTGTGTATTTGCATTTTGTATAACGTTACCTATTTGATCTACTATTGTTCTATCTTGAGAAGATACTTGCCAATCAAAATCTGCAGTATAGGTATAATCTGCAGTTACAAAACTTAAAAAAGGAAATTTATCTAAAGGTAATTGATAAATGGACTTTAATTTTTGATGGTACTGATTTGGTCTTCCAAAATTAAAAAAGTCATCAAATACTTGTAATTCTTCGCCGTTTCCAAACGCATCAAAAATATGACTATTTGTTGCGTTAAAGTTTAGCTGCAATGATTTGGTTAAATCAAAGCCAATGGTATAATCCCAATCGAATAAAAATCTTCGCTGTATTAATTCTGGTTGCGCAGGTAAATTTGGTATAAGGTTTCTTGATTGTTGTGCAGTATAACTTCTATTAATTTGAGAGTTTACTGCCAAGTTACTAGGTATTGGATTAAAGTTTAAATCTTTAATAAACTTCCAATATTTGCTTTTAAAGGATGCTGAATTTTTAAATAACTCAATGGGTTTCGAATCAAAATTAAAATTATAATTCACAGAGGCAGTAACATTTTCGTTTACAAAACGCTGAATGTTATAATTTCTTTGAAACTCGCGATTATGGGCATAAGAAACGGCAAAGTTTTCTACATCATAAAATTGAGGTTTTCGAGAACTATTGGGGTTTCTATTCTTTTTTACGTTTATAAAACTAACACTTGTTCTTTTGGTGTAATCTCTAGAAAATTCACTATTTGGATTTTGTTCTACTGCATCAGCTAATTCTACATCTTGATACTGAGGATCGAACTTAGGGTCTATAAAACGTTCGCCAACACTATAACTCATTGGTACTTGCACCCCCCATTTTTCAGGAGTAATAACTTTACCTAAATTTATGGTTGTATTAACATCGTATTGTTTTGTTTCGTCTAAAGTTCTTTGGTTTACTCTGTCTTCTACATTACCAAAACCTATGGTTTGTATGCTTCCTGATAAAGATACGTTTGCAACATCTGCAAAATTTGCATCTGCATTTAAAACTGCTGCCCAACCTGCATCGTTATCAAAACCTGCAGATCGCAACTCATTAAACCAAATTTCACCTGACTGATTGGTTAAACCAATATTTTTTAATCCAAGAACTACGGTTCTAAGTTGTGCTAAGGTTGGATTACCGCGAACACTTATTTTGTATGGAGCATCATTACCAAATTCAGAAGATGTAAAAACCTCATTTATTGGAGCACCAATAGCATCTCTTTCTAATTTTACCCTTCCTAAATCTTGCAAGATTACGTCTAGATTGTTCTCTTCTGGCCAAATATCTAGTTGGCTACTACCTCCTGTACTAGCAGTTAATGGCAATTCTACTTCGTAATAATTTTCATCTAAATCTGTTCCTAACCTTATAATTCCTGCAAAATCTTCATCACCCTGCAAGTGCATAAACATTTTTAAGTTTTTAAAACGTCTTAGATCTGCACTAATATTTTTAAATATTGCTCTTGTTTCACCAGGCTCTAATTCATTTACTCGTAACAAAACAGATTGTTCGTTTTGTAATTGTACGGTTGTAGTTCCTTGTAGTCTTTCTCTTTCTATACCTGGTGGTTGAATGTAACTACCATCATTTTGTTCTATACTAACCACACCAACCTCAAAAGATTCTAACTCATCTTGTGTTAAATTTCTACTTTGATCGGTGTCTGAATCTATTGTTTTTAAATAGCGCCTCCAATCTCCTCGTACCAAATCTAATTGTCCAAAACGAATTACAACTGGCATTTTAAAATTGGTTAGAAACATTCTAATGAAACGAATACTGTTAAAATTAGTTATTCCGTTTATGGGCGTTCCATTTCTAATAGGCACTCTAAACTGGTACCAAGTGGTCTGTTGTGTTTGCCCATTTTCTAGAGTAACATTGGTAGTTTTCTCATCTACAATAAAATTTCTACCTCTAACCAAATCACTTTTATTTAAAGAGATCTTATATTCGTAGTAGCTTTCTACAGTATTCATAGTTTGATCTCTGTTGATATCTTCTACATCTGGATATGTGGTTGCAGAAGTTGGGTAAGGCTCTGAAGATTGGGTTAATGTTGGTGAATTGCCTTGGGTGTTATTAAAATCTTTGTATCTTCTTAAAATAGAAGCATCTAAAGCATCTAGTTCTGTACCTCTAAAAAAGCGATAATTATCTGCAGCTGGATCTGATAAAGTACTATAAATACCAATATTTGCTAAACTTCTTTCTTCTTCGTCATTTAAACCATCAAACCCTAAATCTTGGTTATTTCTAGCTGCATCTTCTTCACTAAAAGCATAGATGATAGATGGATTTCTAGGTACATCTCCCCAAATGGTTCTGTTGGTGTTGCTTCCATCTACTTTTAAACCATCTTCTGGCAAACCATTTTCAAACATTTTTCTATTATCTCTAACAATATCTTCTGAAATATTACCGAGATTAATGTATAAATCACCAATTTGATTAGATATATCATTAGGATTTATACCCACAGGTAAACCCTCTTCATTAGTTATCGAGTAATTTTGATAAGGATCCATTACCCAAAATTGTATAAACTCTACATTGGCAACATCAAAATTATTGGTGTTTAAAGGACGCATAATTCCACCCCAATTCGTTTCTGGATTTGGAAGAATAGCTTGATCGTTTTCGATTCTAGCGTTTGGATTAAAATTATAGGACCCTCTTTCTCTAGGAAAATACGCCAAATCTAAAGTTCTAATTTGTGTATTTTGTGTAACATCAAATTGTTGGTTTGGAAATAGTTCTGCAAAATTTACCAAACGTGTTTCTGCTCTAGATAATTGATCTGCATCGATACTTGGAGGTGTTTCTCCAAAACCATAAAAAATTTGGTCTATACTGTACCAAGCTAATTTACCTCGTTTATAATTGTATGACAAGTCGTTTCTTTCGCCGTTTAAACCGGGAAAATATCTAGGTGTACTGGCTTCATACCATTGAAAGGGAGATAATAAGCTAATAGGAATTTGTGAGGCTTCAAAATCGTCTATGTAAGAAGTTGCTGCACCTGTAACATCTATACCACTTGGGGTTCCTGGAAGAAGATAGGCCATATCTGCACGAACAGAAAGATTAGATGGTACATCTGTATCTACAAAAGGCAGTTTGTTTGCTAGTTTTGTAAAGAAAGGAACCTCGCTAGAGAAGTCTATATTAGCACCTAACATGGTATTGTTTATTGGTTCTGAGCCAAAGTTTATTTTTGGGGTTAAAGGCCTTTCCATTACATTTAAAACAGTTGCGCCAACAACAAAATCTTCAGAAAATTGATGCTCTATATCTACACCCATAAAGGTTTTTCTTTGTTGATTAAAAACCGCATTATTTTCTGTAGATACGTTTATTGGTGTTCCAGCAGCTTGTAAACCTGGGTCTATAATTTGCACACGGCCTTGCAAATAATCTACAACGTAATCAATTCCTTCTACTAACTGTCTTCCTCCAGCAGTAACTTGTACTGAACCTCTAGGAACATTAAATGCACCAATAGGAATACCCCCTGCATTATCTGATTTAAAATATCCAGAGAGTATGTATTTGTCTTTATTTTGAAAATTATTTTTGATGTTAATTTTTGTATCCAAGTACATTTCTCGGAATAAAAAACGTTCGTCTGCAGGACTTGTTAAATCATTGGCTAATCCATTTCCAAAAGGTTCTGGATGCGGAAAAATAACATAACCATTTTGAGAATTTACTGTAATTCCTTCTACATAATCAAAAAAACCGTCTGCAGTTCTAAATTGACTTTGATCTAATTGATCTAAATCTAAAACTTGAATAAGAGGTTTGTTTGGTATCTCTGGCGTTGTAGAATTTTGTAATACATTAGATGGTATTCCTGTATCGTCATCTCTATATTGAATTTCGAAACGAAAACCTTCATTGGTTAACGGAAATGCCCCTAAAGCATAAATGTTTTTCATCATTAAACGCCAAATAGGAAAAGATTCTTCACCTCCATTTCCATCTTCTCTTTTGGTTTGTAAAATTTCACTTCGCAGAAGTTTTACAGCAAGATTTTGAGGTGCTTGTACACCATCATTAGAAAACTCACCGACTTTAAAAGATTTTTTTGAACTGCCGTTTACAACACCTGCAACAGTATATTCATAGGCAACAGCCAAAACTTCGCCATCATTTAATCTTCTATTCAAAGAAATATATCCCAATTGCGGATTTAGTCTGTATTCGTTTGGACTTAATTTTCTAGCATTTTCTAGAACAGAGTAATCTGTACCTTCTTGCATTTGAAAACGGGAACTCAACGTGGCATTTACTCCAGAAACATCTCTAATTCCACTTAAAACTTCTGGTGTATAGATGGAATTGGCTTCATTTTGTGGCAAATTAAAAGAAAAACCATTGGTGTTAATGGTTACTGGATTTTGCGGTGAAACAAGTCCAGAATCGTCTACTAGATTATTGTAAATACTTCCTGGATTACTTAACTCTCCAATATCTGCAAAGGCAACAATACTTCTAAAATCTTCTGTAGTTGCATTTCTATTGGTAATCCAAACCTCTATACGTGTAATATTAACTTGGCTACTTATTAGTGGATAGTTTTTTAAAGAGTTGGCATAGTTATCTATAAAAAACTGCGATAAAAAGAAGTGCCTATCATTGTCATAATCTGTAGTTCTTAATTCAAAAGGCTGTATAGATGAGCCTGCTTCTGCAACCACAGTATTACTTTCTGAATTTTGCTGTGAAAAAACTGCTGTAACATTTGTTCTACCAAATTGAAGTTTTGTTTTAATACCAAACAGCGATTGTGCGCCGTTGATTAAGGAGTTTTTTATAGGCATTGCAACATTACCTGCCTCAATATCTTGTAAAATATCATCTTCTGTTGGCGTATAATCTATTTTAACAAGGTTTTGAAAATCAAACGTTGCTTGGGTATCATAATTGGCAGTAAACTCTAATCTTTCTCCAACATTAGCCCGCAAACTTGCATTTATTTGCTGATCGAAATCAAAAACGGTATTGCTTCTATTTTCTTCAGAAATTTGTGGATTTTCTGTATTTTGATAAATCAACCCAAGACGTAAATTGATGTTACCTGTAGGCGTAAACGTAACTGTATTTCCACCAAAAATAGATTCGAAAAACTTAGAATTTACATAGTAGCTAGGCAATAAGTCTTTTTGAGCAGCTGCAGCATTTTTTCTTCTACTATCTGTTGCACTAATTTTATCTTTAAAATATTGAAGCATGTCTCTCTTAAGACGATACTCTTCGTATTGTTTTGGTGTTAAAAAAATTGGTGTTTTGGTATAATAATCTCCAATTTTCTCGATAATTACATATTGGTTCAGCTTCTTATCGTAAATAACTTCTTTCTTGGCTAGATTTTCTAAAAACAATTTCCCTTTTTGGTTGCTAGTAAATTTGTAACGTAATTTTAGAGTATCTTTTTCTACCAAAATAGTGTCTTTACCTTTTTGGTTCTGCGCATGTAAGAGGGGGGATATTACAAGGAAGAGGAGTACTAAATGAATAGTATTTTTAAAAATTCTAATCAATTAATTACAGTTTTTTTAGAGCTGACTTTATGATGTTTTCTACAGTTGCATCAGGGTTTTCAGTTAAAATAGCATTAACAACTTTTTCTGACTGCTTTTTTGGAAATCCTAATACCTCCAAAGCAGATAACGCTTCTTCTTTAAAGGTATTGTCTATTGGTGCAGAAATATCATCAATTGCATAGGTTTTTAAAATTTTATCTTTTAAATCTAAAATTACTCGTTGAGCAGTTTTTGCCCCTATACCTTTAACAGATTGAATTAATTTTACATTATCTGAAGCAATGGCATGCTGAATCTCTTTCGAATTCATAGAAGAAAGCATGGTTCTTGCAGTACTTGGGCCAACTCCAGAAACAGAAATTAGTAATTTAAATATTTCGCGTTCAATTTTTTTAGAAAAACCATACAAAGTGTGCGCATCTTCTCTAATAGAAAGATGTGTGTATAGCAATACATTTTCATCTTCTGTCAAATCTGAAAACGTATTGAGAGAAATATGAAGCAAATAACCTACTCCATTACAATCTACTACTACTTCTGTTGGGCTTTTTTCTACTAATCTCCCTTTAATTAGTGTTATCATTTGTTCTTTTTCTAAGCCCTAAATGTAATAATTTATTTTTCTTTTTGCTTTTTTTCTCGTTGTTGTGCATCTACACAGGCTAATGCAGCCATATTAACTATTTCGTCTACACTGGCACCTAACTGTAAAACGTGCACCGCTTTGTTTAAACCAAGTATTACAGGTCCAATAGACTCTGCTTTATCTACTTGTTTTAAAAGTTTGTAGGTTATGTTGGCTGATTCTAAGTTTGGAAAAATTAAAACATTAGGCTTTTTGCCATTTAGTTTAGAAAAAGGAAACTCCTTTGCAATCATTTCTGGACTTAAAGCAAAATCTGCTTGAATTTCTCCATCTACAACGGCATTAGGAAAATGTCTGTGAATGTGGTGCACAGCTTCTCTTATTTTTCTAGATGTTTCTCCGTTAGAAGAGCCAAAGTTAGAAAAAGATAACATTGCTACATTTGGCTTCATTCCAAACATCTTTACTAATTGCGATGTCATAAATGAGATGTTTACCAAATCTTTAGCACTTGGGTTTACATTTATAGTAGTATCTGCTAAGAAATAAGGCCCATCTTTAGTTAACATTAAGTTACATGCTGCAATTCTAGAAATGCCTTTTTCTTTTTCTATTAATTCTAGAATTGGTTTTACCACAGTAGGATATGGTCTTGAGTAGCCTGTAACTAAAGCATCTGCATGATCTTGATTAACCATCATTGCAGCAAAATAATTACGCTCTCGCATTAATTTTTTAGCTTCAGAAAGAGTTCTTCCTTTTCGTTGTCTATTTTTCCAATATACTTCACCAAAGTACTCTCTTCGCTCTTTTTCTTGGTCTGTTTTTGGATCAAATATTGGAACATCTGCTGTAAATCCAATTTCTTCTTTTAGTTCCAAAATCAACTCTTTTCTTCCTAACAATATTGGATGTCCAAGCTTCTCTTCATGAACTCGTTGTGCAGCTTTTAAAACATCTAGATGATCTGCCTCTGCAAAAACTATTCTTTTACGATTGCTCTTCGCTCTGTTATGGAGTAAGCGAATTTCTTTACTGCCAGAACCAGATCTTTCCATTAGTTGATCACGATATTTATCCCAATCTGTAATTGGTTCTAAAGCTACGCCAGAATCCATAGCAGCTTTTGCAATGGCTGGTGGTATTTCGTAAATTAACCTAGGATCAAAAGGCTTTGGAATAATGTATTCTTTTCCGAAAGTAAGACTAACTTCATCATAAACAATGTTTACTTGTTCTGGAACTGATTTTTTAGCCAAGTCTGCAAGTGCGTAGACTGCAGCTAATTTCATTTCTTCGTTTATCTTGGTAGCTCTAACATCTAATGCTCCTCTAAAAATAAAAGGAAAACCAAGTACATTGTTTACCTGATTTGGGTTGTCAGACCTTCCTGTTGCCATAATAATATCATCTCTAGTAGCAATTGCTAAATCATATTCGATTTCTGGAGTTGGATTGGCCATTGCAAACACAATTGGATTTTTAGACATGGAAAGTAGCATCTCTGGAGAAACCACATTACCCATAGACAAGCCTATAAAAACATCTGCATTTTGCATCGCTTCTTCTAATGTGTGCAAGTCTTTGTCTGTGGCAAACTCTGCTTTTTGGGGAGTTAATTGTTCTCTATCTTTACGAATAACCCCTTTACTATCGCACATTACAATATTTTCGCGTTTAACTCCTAAACTTAAATAGAGTCTTGTACAAGAAATTGCAGCTGCTCCTGCTCCATTAACAACAACTTTTAGGTTAGACATTTGTTTTTCTGCAATCTCTACTGCATTTATTAACGCAGCAGCAGATATTATTGCAGTTCCATGCTGATCATCGTGCATTACAGGTATGTCTAACTCTTCTTTTAAACGTTGCTCAATTTCAAAAGCTTCTGGAGCTTTAATATCTTCTAGGTTAATACCACCAAATGTTGGAGCAATAGCTTTAACAGTTTCAATAAACTTATCAACATCTGTAGTATCTACTTCAATATCAAAAACATCTATATCTGCAAAAATCTTAAATAAAACCCCTTTACCTTCCATAACTGGCTTTGATGCTTCAGGACCAATGTTTCCTAAACCTAAAACTGCTGTACCGTTAGAGATAACAGCTACCAAATTTCCTTTAGAAGTATATTTATATACGTTGTTTTTGTCTTTATCAATTTCTAAACATGGTTCTGCCACGCCAGGAGAATATGCTAAAGCAAGATCGTGCTGTGTTGCATATTTTTTTGTAGGATTTACTTCAATTTTTCCTGGTTGTGGTTTTGCGTGATATAATAATGCTTCGTGTCTTTTTCTAGAACTACTCATAAATTTTAGTACTTGTTTAGACTTGCAAAGATATGGTTTTCGTACAAAGTGAAAGGTCTATTTTTTGGGTTTTATAAATTGAATATTTCTTTGTAAACCAGTAAATTTTGTTCTTTTTACTGCAGATTTTTTAAAAATTTTACCAAATGTTGCTTCCGTAATTTCTTCCCAATCTCTTTTGGTATAATTTAAAGTTTCGTTTTTTGGCTGAAATAATGGTTCTTGATTTGGTTTCGAAAATCGGTTCCAAGGACAAACATCTTGGCAAATATCGCAACCAAACATCCAATCTTCCATTTGATTTTTAAATTCATTAGGAATATTATCTTTCAGTTCTATAGTTAGATAAGAAATGCATTTGCTACTATCTACAGTGTTATTTGGTAAAATTGCTTGTGTTGGACAAGCATCTATACATTTGGTGCAAGTGCCACAATGATTTGTAGTTGAAGGTGTATCATAGGCCAATTCTAAATCGATAATTAATTCTGCTAAAAAGAAATACGAGCCAGTTTTTTTTTGAATATGAAGGCTATGTTTACCATTCCAACCTATTCCTGCTCTTTCTGCCCAAGCTCTTTCTAAAACAGGTGCAGAGTCTACAAAACAGCGTCCAGAAACTTCTCCTATTGTAGTTTGTATTGCTTTTAAAAGTTCTTTTAACTTTCTTTTTATAACGAAATGATAATCTTCTCCATACGCATACTTTGCTAACTTATAGCTGTTAGGGTTTTGTTGCTTGTCTGGAAAATAATTATATGTCAAAGAAATTACTGATTTTGCACCATCTACTAACAATCTTGGATCTAGTCTTTTATCAAAATGATTCTCCATATAATGCATTTTTCCATGATACCCATTTTTTAACCAACTTTCTAATCTTGGCGCCTCATCTTCTAAAAATGTTGCCTCTGCAATACCACAATCTAAAAAACCCAATCTTTTGGCTTCTTCTTTAATAAACTGAGTGTATTTGATTTTAGACATAAGGCAAAGTTATTATTTTCGAACTATAAAAAAATAGAGATGTAAAATTTAGGTTTAACATTTCTTAAACGATTGGTTGTAACATATAGTTTATGTTTGCGTCTACTTACAAAGTAAACTCATGAAAAATTTTGTCTTCGTCTTTTTTACATTTTTTGTTTTTGCCCTACAAGCACAAATAAAAGGTACCATAACAGATAGCAAAAACAATCCCTTATCATTCGTAAATATCTATTTAGAAAACACCTTAACAGGTACAACCTCTAATGATAGTGGAGCTTATTTTTTAGAATATACAAGAAAAGGAAAGCAAACTGTAGTGTTTCAAATGCTTGGCTTTAAGACATTAAAAAAGAGGATAGAAATTACATCTTTTCCTTATGTTTTAAATGTTTCACTAGAACCAGAAAGCGTTGAATTAGATGAAGTTACGGTTTCCACAAAAGAAAATCCTGCAAATGAAATTATTAGAAACGCAATTGCAAATAAGGACAAAAACACAGATAAATTTGAAAAATATACTGCTAAATTTTATTCAAGAGGTTTATATCGTATTAAAGATGCACCAGAAAAGTTTTTAGGGCAAGATTTAGGTGATTTTGGCGGTGGCTTAGACTCTACAAGAAGTGGTATTATTTATCTGTCAGAAACCGTTTCAGAAATTAAATACCAAAAAAGACCAAAAAAATTTACAGAAAAAATTATTGCCTCTAAAGTAAGTGGAGAAGATAATGGTATCAGTTTTAATAGAGCTGAAGATGCCTACATAAGCTTTTACGACAATAGTGTTGAGTTTGGTAAAGATTTAGTATCCCCTATTTCTAACAATGCTTTTGCATATTATAATTTTAAGTTAGTTGGATCTTTTTACGATAAAGACGGGCGTTTAATTAATAAAATTAAAATGCTTCCCAAACGAAAAAACGATCGAGTTTTTAATGGCTTCATTTACATTGTAGAAGATATTTGGTCTATTTATGGTGTAGATGTTAGCGTTAGTGGCTCTCAAATTAGTTTACCCATTGTAGACACCTTAAAATTAAAACAAAACTATAATTTTTCTAAACCCAATAATGCTTGGGTTTTAATAAGTCAGAGTATAGATTTTAAGGTAAATTTCTTTGGTTTTAATTTTAATGGACGTTTTTCTTCTGCATACTCTAATTATAATTTTAAGCCAAATTTTAACGACAAAACTTTTACAAATGAGGTGCTAACATTTGCAGAGAATGCAACTGAAAAAGATTCTTCTTATTGGAATAATTTAAGACCTGTTCCTTTAACTTTAGAAGAAGTATCTGACTATGAAATAAAAGACAGTATAAAAATTGTTCGGAAATCTAAAAAATATCTAGATTCTTTAGATACCAAAGGGAATAAGTTTAACTTATCTAATCCATTTTTTGGCTATACCTTTAATAATAGATTCGAAAAATGGTCTGTATCTTATTACGCTCCTTTATTGCAAACTAGCTTTAATACTGTGCAAGGCTTTCATTCTAGTATTGGTTTAAGTTACTTTAAAAATCAAAATGATAAAGGAAAATGGTGGAATGCTGGTTTTAACTTAAACTACGGTTTTTCAGAAAAAAAATTAAGACCAACTGTTTATTTTAGTAAAAAGTGGAATAATATTTCTAGACCAAGATTATATATCTCAGGTGGTATCACAACTGCGCAATTTAACAATAGAGAGCCCATAAAACCATTAGATAACTTAATTAGATCTTTAATGCGAAGAGAAAATTACTTGAAAATTTATGAGAAAGAATTTGCTAACATCTCATTTTCACAAGAAGTTTCTAATGGTATTTACCTTAACACATCTTTAGAATACGCTAACAGAAAACCACTATTTAACACTAGTAATTATTCGTTTGCAAGACAGTCTAAAAATCCACCCTACACCTCCAATAACCCTTTAGATCCAACAGATTTTAACAATGCTGCATTTACGCAACATAAAATTGCAACGTTAAATATTGGAACTAGATTTGTTTTCGGACAAAAATACCTTTCCTATCCTGATAATAAATTTAATATCGGCAACAACAAAGTACCTACAATAAGTATCAACTATAGAAAAACCTTTGGCGCAGAAAATAGCGAATTTAATTCTAATTTATTTACAATGAATATCGACCAAAGTATTAATGCAGGTAATTTTGGCGATTTTAGATACAACTTGAGAGGTGGTATTTTTACAGAGCAAAAAGACATCCCTTTTATGGATTTATTACAAGTAAAAGGAAACCAACTTTTATTTTTAACAGCAAGCCAGTTTAATAGTTTTAACCTACTAGAATACTACAAATTCTACACCAACGACAGATATGCTGAAGGGCACTTAGAACACAATTTTAGAGGGTCTATTTTAGGCAGAATACCATTATTGAATAAATTAAACTTTCATTTAATTGCAGGTGCAAAAACCATGGTTATGGCAGATAGAAAACCTTACTCTGAGTATTCCGTTGGTTTAGGAAATTTAGGTTTTGGCAAATGGCGATTTTTACGAGTAGATTACGTAAAATCATTTTACGGTAACCAAAGAAATGATGGAGTTGTTTTACGATTTAATTTATAAGAAAACATGAATATCAAAGTACTTTTTTTTGGGATTACAAAAGACTTAACAGGAACTTCAGAGACAAGCGTATCACTAACTAACGAAGCTACAGTTAAAGATTTTAAAGAAATTTTGAATAAAAAATTTGGTAAATTAAGCAATATCGATTCTTATGCAATTGCTGTAAATGAAGCCTATGCAAAAGAAGATACCGTTTTACGCTCTAATGATATTGTTGCAATAATACCTCCAGTTAGTGGAGGTTAAATTAACGAAGGTATTTTTTATCCACATAAAAGGTGCCAAAAGGAATTACAGCACAGGCTAAAATTATTGCCAAGTTTTTTGTGTTCCACTTCATTTCTTTTTTCAAAACTATCGCCAAAACAATGTATAGCATGAATAATAATCCATGAGGCATTCCAAGCAACTTCACATATTCAGGATTACCATTAACATACTTTATTGGCACTGCAACAAATAATAATAGTAAATAAGAAATTCCCTCTAAAAAGCTTACAATTCTAAAAAAAGACACCATTTAATTCTGCATTTTAATTTACTTGCAAAAATACAACTTTGTTTAGCTATTTTTGTATTCAAATGATACGAACATTTATAAAATTAACGAATAAAAAGTTAAACCTACAAGAATGTTATGATTTTGTAGAAGATGATTCCTGTGGTGGAATTACCGCTTTTATTGGCACTGTAAGAAACGATACAAAAGGCAAAACAGTAAAACAGCTAGAATTTACTTCTTACGCTTCTATGGCTAAAAAAGAAATGCAAAAAATAGCAGAACAAGCATTAGAAAAGTTTGAAATCCATAAAATTGCTATTCATCACGCAGAAGGAATGCTTCAAATTAAAGATATTCCAGTTATAATTACCGTTTCTTCGAAACATAGAAAAGCTGCATTTTTAGCTTGTGAATTTGCTATAGACACCTTAAAAGAAACAGTACCAATATGGAAAAAAGAATACTTTACAGATGGTGAAGTTTGGGTGAATGCACACCCTTAACCTTCTATTATCTTTTTTACTTTTCTACTCTGTAACCATAAATAATACTGCACCCCAAATAATAATGCACCAGCCATTAAATGTATAGATTGTGTTCCAAAAGGTATGTCTGCGTAATACATTAAAATACCTGTCATGGTTTCTAAAAAGATTAGAAATAGAATCCAATTAACTAATTTATAACCCAAATTTTTAGTTTGATTTAAGTAAAATAATCCTAAGTTTACAAGTACAATTGCAATAGTAAAAGATCTATGAAAATAAAACTTTAAACTAGGATTCATTAAACTATGATTTTTATTTTCGAATCCGAATAACTTCACTTGTTCATCAATAAACTGCCTAACCTGAGTTCCCATTGCAATTTGTATTAATGAAAATACAACAGATACAATTAACAGTCTATTAAATAACTTGTTGTATGGGTATGTTTTATTATTAGAAATTATGTAGCGTATTTGTAAAACTAGCGCAATAATAATAAGGCCAACAACCATATGTATCGTTATTATGGTTGGCTTTAAGTTAGTATCTACTACTGTTTTGCCGAGCCAAGCCTCAAAAAGCATTAAAGCAAAAGCCACAAAAGCAAGATAGGTTACAGCTTTATTATCTTTCCAATATTTTGTAGACCCGTAAATTAAAAATAGAAAAACAAAGCCAGCTAAAACTGTTGCTAATCTATTTATATATTCAGTCCAAGTATGAAATTTATTAAATTTCGCATAATCGTGCTTGGTATATTTTACCCAATTTGATGGAGTAAAGGTTTCTGAAGTTACAATTTTATTATCTGCAACGTATAATACTTCATCTTTAACTATAATTATACCTTTTTCATAAGTAGTATTTGGTTGCCATGTTATTTGTTCTTCTGATGTTGGCGGAATGTAATATCCAAAACACTTTGGCCAATCAGGACATCCCATGCCTGAACCTGTCATTCTTACTACAGAACCTGCTAGGAAAATTAAGTAAAGAGATATTATTGTGATTTTAACTATAAGTGGAAATCGTCTTTTCATCCTTCAAATATTTCCACAAAAATACGGATTAATTCATTTTTTTTAGCTGTCAATTAGCACGATTTCTTGTTATGTGTAGCAATTCTAAATAAATCTAATAACAAAATATTTAGCAGGTTTTGTTTAACAAAAAAACCTTAAAAAAAAATTAAAATGCAACCCCAATAAAGCAAAAAAAAGAAAGTCAAAATTACAAAAGTAGAATGCCAGCAACAGCAGGGCTTTAAGAAATTTCAACATTTTATTGTTTTGATTTTCAATAATTTAAAAAATGTAAAAAAAATAGAAATTATAGAATATTTTAAGAATTTGTTAAAAACTTCACACCATTTGTGAATAAGTAAGTCTTTCTTTTGAGAACAAAATTAGCAATATTTGTAAGTGTCGTTTTCGGCTACTAAAAACATTCATTAACACACAAAAATTTTGAAATAATGTCTCAACAAGAACCAATTCTACAACCAAATGACAACCGCTTTGTAATTTTTCCTATTCAACACAACGATTTGTGGGAATGGTATAAAAAACAGCAAGCATGTTTTTGGACTGCAGAAGAAATCGATTTGCATTCAGATTTAACAGACTGGAACTCCAAATTAACAGATGATGAGCGTTATTTTATCAAACATATTCTTGCATTTTTTGCGGCTTCAGACGGAATTGTAAACGAAAATTTAGCAGAAAACTTTGTAAATGAAGTACAATACTCAGAAGCAAAATTCTTCTATGGCTTTCAAATAATGATGGAGAATATTCACTCTGAAACCTACTCTCTTTTAATAGATACTTATGTAAAAGATGAAGTAGAAAAAGACAGATTATTTAGAGCCATTGAAGTATTTCCTGCAATTAAAAAGAAAGCAGAATGGGCATTACGCTGGATAGAATCTGATTCTTTTGCAGAGCGTTTAATTGCATTTGCAGCAGTTGAAGGAATTTTCTTTTCTGGAGCATTTTGTTCGATATTCTGGTTAAAGAAAAGAGGTTTATTACCTGGCTTAACATTTTCTAACGAATTAATTTCTAGAGACGAAGGAATGCACTGTGATTTTGCAGTACATCTACACAACAACCACATTGTAAACAAAGTTCCTAAAGAACGTATTAAAGAAATCATTGTAGATGCACTAGATATTGAAAGAGAATTCATTACGGAGTCTTTACCAGTAAGTTTAATTGGAATGAATGCAAGATTAATGACGCAATATTTAGAGTTTGTAACAGATAGATTGTTACAAGAATTTGACTGTGAAAAAGTCTATGATGCAACTAATCCTTTTGATTTCATGGAAATGATTTCATTAGAAGGTAAAACTAATTTCTTCGAAAAGAGAGTTTCTGAGTACCAAAAAGCTGGTGTAAAATCTGGTGGTACAGGAAGCATAAGTTTCGATTCAGAATTCTAAATCTAGCCTAGAGAAGGCTTTTACATTTAGAAATATCTAGATTTTTAAAAAAAATCAACTTTTAAAAACAAACTGCCAAGAGTTTAGGAGGACTTCTTGGCTCCAATAATAACTAATAAAAACAAGGTAACTCATGTATGTACTAAAAAGAAACGGCAAGAAAGAGCCTGTGATGTTCGATAAAATCACGGCTAGAGTAAAAAAGATGTGCTATGGATTAAATAAAATTGTAGATCCAGTTAAAGTTGCTATGCGTGTAATCGAAGGTTTATACGACGGTGTTACAACTTCAGAATTAGATAATTTAGCTGCAGAAACTGCTGCAACTATGACAACTGCGCATCCAGATTATGCAAAGTTAGCTGCTAGGATTGCTGTTTCTAATTTACATAAAAATACTAAAAAGTCCTTTTCAGAAACGATGGATGACTTGTATAATTATGTAAATCCACGTACTGGAAAGAAATCTCCACTTTTATCTGATGAAGTATATGATATCATTAAAGATAACTCTGCAAAATTAGATTCAACCATTATCTATAACAGAGATTTTAATTACGACTACTTTGGTTTTAAAACTTTAGAACGTTCTTATCTATTGAAATTAAATGGGCAAATTGTAGAACGTCCACAGCACATGCTAATGCGTGTTTCTATTGGTATTCATAAAAATGATATTGATGAAGCTATTGCTACTTACGAGTTAATGAGCAAGAAGTATTTTACACATGCAACTCCTACCTTGTTTAATTCCGGAACTCCAAAACCACAAATGTCTTCTTGTTTTTTACTACAAATGCAAGACGATAGTATAGAAGGAATATATGATACACTAAAGCAAACTGCAAAAATATCTCAATCTGCAGGAGGTATAGGTTTATCTATACATAACATTAGAGCTACAGGAAGTTATATTGCTGGTACAAATGGTACATCAAACGGAATTGTACCAATGTTGCGTGTTTTCAATGATACTGCTCGTTATGTAGACCAAGGAGGAGGAAAACGTAAAGGCTCTTTTGCAATCTATTTAGAACCTTGGCATGCAGATATTTTTGACTTTTTAGATCTAAAAAAGAATCACGGTAAAGAAGAAATGCGTGCAAGAGACCTATTCTATGCCATGTGGATTTCAGATCTTTTCATGAAACGTGTACAAGAAGATGGTAATTGGACGTTAATGTGTCCTCACGAATGCCCTCATTTATACGATACTTATGGTGAAGAGTTTGAAAGACTATACACTAGTTATGAAGCAGCAGGTAAAGGAAGAAAAACCATTAAAGCCAGAGAATTATGGGAAAAAATCTTAGAATCTCAGATAGAAACTGGAACGCCTTATATGCTGTACAAAGATGCAGCAAATAGAAAATCGAACCAGAAAAATCTAGGTACTATTCGTTCTTCTAACCTTTGTACAGAAATTATGGAATATACTGCAAAAGACGAGGTTGCAGTTTGTAACTTAGCTTCTATTGCGTTACCTATGTTTGTTTCAGAAAAAGAAGGAGGAGAAAAATACTTTAATCACAAAAAATTATTTGATGTAACTAAGAAAGTTACACGTAATTTAGATACCGTAATAGATGCCAATTTCTATCCTGTTAAAGAAGCAGAAAATTCTAACTTTAGACACAGACCTGTTGGTTTAGGAATTCAAGGTTTAGCAGATACATTTATTCAATTACGATTACCTTTTACTTCAGAAGAGGCAAAAAAACTAAATCAAGAAATCTTTGAAACCATGTATTATGCTGCTGTAACTTCTTCTATGGAAATTGCAAAAGCAAAAGAACCTTATTCTTCTTTTAAAGGATCTCCTTTATCAGAAGGACTATTTCAACATAACCTTTGGGGTGTAGAAGACGAAGAATTAAGCGGACGTTGGGATTGGGCAAAATTACGTAAGAATGTAAAAAAACACGGTGTACGAAACTCTTTATTAGTAGCACCAATGCCTACTGCATCTACTTCTCAAATCTTAGGAAACAACGAAGCTTTTGAACCATATACATCTAACATTTATACTAGAAGAGTATTGTCTGGAGAATTTATTGTTGTTAACAAACATCTTTTAGAAGACCTTGTTGAATTAGGCTTATGGGATAATGATATGAAAGAAAATATCATGAGAGCTAACGGATCTATTCAGCATATAGAAGAAATTCCTGCAGAAATAAGAGAGTTATACAAAACGGTTTGGGAAATGAGTATGAAAGACATTATAGATATGTCACGTCATAGAGGGTATTTTATCGATCAATCGCAGTCGTTAAATCTATTTATGAACGATCCTGATTACGGAAAGTTAACATCAATGCATTTCTATGCTTGGAAATCTGGCTTAAAAACAGGAATGTATTATTTAAGAACAAAATCTGCAGTAAATGCAAAACAATTTACACTAAATGTAAAAAAGAAAAACAATCCTGTAGAAGCTGAAAAACCAATGACTACAGAAGAGTTTAAAGCTATGGTACAAGCGTCTAAAAATGCTGGTCCAGATGAAGACTGCCTTATGTGCGGATCTTAATTTAGCTTTATGATAATTAAAAGTTAAAAGAGAAGCAGAAATGCTTCTCTTTTTGTATTTTCGACAACCTTTAATTAAACAATTTATATCTAATGAATTGGGAACAACTCCTTTCCTTAAAACGTTTTGGAGATACACATAAAAGAATTCGAAAAGAGCAAGATGAAACTCGTTTAGGTTTTGATGTTGATTTTGATCGAATTATATTTTCATCTGCATTTCGAAGTTTACAAGACAAAACACAAGTTATTCCATTATCGCAAACCGATTTTGTGCACACAAGACTAACCCACAGTTTAGAAGTTTCTGTTGTAGGAAGAACCTTAGGAAGAAGAGTTGGAAAAGCGATAGTAGAAAAGCATCCAAATTTAGCAGACTTAGGCTACACATTTAACGATTTTGGAGCTATCGTTGCTGCAGCATCTGTATCGCATGATATTGGTAATCCTCCTTTTGGTCATTCTGGAGAAAAAGCTATTGGTGAATATTTTAAAACCGGAAATGGAGCTACTTTTAAAACCCAACTTAGCGCAAAAGAATACCAAGATTTAATTGATTTTGAAGGAAATGCTAACGGATTTAAAATACTTACAGAATCTAAAGAAGGAATTCCTGGAGGTTTGCGTTTAAGTTATGCAACTTTAGGGGCTTTTTTAAAGTATCCGAAAGAAAGTTTACCAAAAAAACCAACCAACCATATAGTAGATAAAAAGTATGGTTTCTTTCAATCTGAAAAAAAGCAGTTTCTAGATGTTGTAGCAGAGTTAGGTATGCTTCAAAAAAGCAGCAAAGACATTTCTTTTTACAGACATCCACTAGCATATTTAGTAGAAGCAGCAGATGATATTTGCTACACGATTATTGATTTCGAAGATGGTATAAATCTTGGTTTAATAGATGAAGAATATGCTTTAGAGTTCATGATTAAATTGGTAAAAGATAAAATTGACACCAAGAAATACCACGCTTTAAAAAATAAAAAAGATAGGGTAAGTTACCTTAGAGCACTTGCAATTGGAGTTTTAATAAACGAAGCAGTACATATATTTCTTGAAAATGAAGAAGCTATTCTAAATGGAACATTTAAGTATGGATTACTAGATAAATGCAAATTTGAAGCTCAAATAAATGACATATTAAACATTAGTGTAGATAAAATTTATTGTAGTGCAGAAGTTATTGAAAAAGAAATAGCTGGATATCGAATTATTGCTGATTTACTAGACGAATTCAATACAGCAATAAATAATAACTATAAAGGTAACCCAAGTAACTATAACAAGTTATTAGTAAATTTAATACCAGAAGAATTTAAGTCAAAATCTGACAAATTATACGATAGAATTTTAAACGTTTGTGGCTTTGTTGCAAGTCTTTCAGACTCAAATGCGATTCGATTACACAAAAAAATATCAGGAATAATAGAACAGTAAGAAAAAATAGATGAAGAAAATTATTACCAAAACATGTTTATTGTCGTTGCTTACAATTATGGCTATTGGCTGTAAAGACAACAAAGATAAAAGAAAGCCAACCTTAAATCTTGCAACACAAAAAGCAACCCATGAAACACAAGAGGGCTACGAAAAAGAAGAAGACAACGAAAATAAAGCAATTGCTGTAGAGGAAAGATGGAAGCACGATTTTAGAATGCAAATGAATCCTTTCACAGGAAATATTCCAGAACTTGAAAAACGCAAAGAATTTGAGAGCGCAATAATCCAAAAACAAAACGCTAGTTTTAATGCAAGAGAAGAATCTGCCATAATTAGCAGAGGTCCTTCCAATCTTGGAGGTAGAACTAGAGCCTTTATTATTGATATTTCTGATGAAACAGGTAACACCATGTTAGCTGGTGGAGTAAGTAGTGGCGTTTTTAGAACTACAGATGGAGGCCAAAATTGGGTTAAAGTTTCTCCTTTTGATGAAATACATAACGTTACTACCATTGCTCAAGATCCTAGAGAAGGATTTCAAAATATCTGGTACTATGGAACTGGAGAATTAAGAGGAAACTCAGCAACACGAGGTGGCGCATTTTTCAAAGGAAATGGAATATGGAAATCAGTAGATGGAGGAGTCTCATGGGAGCAAATTCCAGTAACTAACTCAAGTTTTGAAAACTTTGATAGCACTTTTGATTTAATTACAGACATGGAAGTTCATCCAATAACTGGTGAATTGTTTGTTGCCACGCTAGATGCAATAATAAGAATGACAGATACAGAAGTTAATCATGAAATAGATGTAACTACTGGTAACAATTCTCGTTGGACAGACCTAGAAATTACAAGTACTGGTCGTGTATATGCTGCTATAGATGCAAGAACATCTCAAAGAGGAGTATATACTTCTGAAAATGGAAATGGTAACTGGGATAGAATAGCTAATAATGGCTCTCCTGAAGGATGGAATCCTGCGAGAAGAATAACTTTAGCTCTAGCTCCATCTAATGAAAACTACCTATATGCATTGTATGATAATGGTAGTAGTACTAGAAATGATCCACAAGCAATTGAGGCAGACATTTGGAGGTATGATAGATCTGCCAATACTTGGACAGATTTTTCTTCTAAAATGCCTGATGAACCAAATGGTAATCTTGCAGGTAACGATCCGTTCTCGCACCAAGGTTCTTACGATTTAGTTGTTTCTGTTAAACCAGATGATGAAAACTTTGTAGTTATTGGAGGCACAAACGCTTATAAAATAAGTAACATTGAAACAAGTACGATGTTTCAAAGAATTGGAGGTTATATTAGTGAAACAAGTTACGGGTTATACAATAAAGGTGGTGTAGACCATCATCCAGACATACATGCTTTTGCGTGGGATATTAATAACCCATCAATTTTATATTCAGGAACAGATGGTGGTGTGCATAGAACTGATAATATTAATGATGCTGATGTAACATGGACTAATATAAATAATGATTATTTAACCTATCAATATTACTATGTTACCATGCTTAATATAGAAGGATCTGATATTGTTATGGGTGGTGCACAAGATAATGGAACAACAATAGGTGGCTTAGATGTTGGTTTTGATAATTCTTCGGAAATGTCTGTAATTTTTGGCGGTGACGGTGTTTCTGTTGGATTAGCTCCAATAGAAGAAAATGGTGAAAATAATCTATATAGATATCTTGGAGTACAAAACGGACCTTTATATAGAGTTAGTCCAAGAAATGGAACAACTGAAATAACACCTATAGATAATAGTGTTCCTGGAAATCCTGAAGAATATCCAAGTAAATTTGTAACCTATTTCTACTTAGACCCTGAAAATCCATCTACACTATATTATGCAAGTGAAACAACAGTACTTCGCTTAAATAATGCTGAAACAGGGAACAGTAATTCTTGGGTAGAGATAGGAGCTTTACCTTTTCAAGAAGAGGTAACAGTATATGAAGCTTCTAAAGGAGCATACGATCCTGAGTCTAGCTATTTATTAATTGGTGGAGAAGATGGAAGGGTGTATAAATTAAACGACCCTATAAATGCTGAAAACTTTAATAATGCTAGTTCTGCAACTCCTTCAGGAGTGTTTACAGGTAACTCAAATACATCTGGTCAATACGTTTCAAGTTTAGCTGTGCATCCTACAAATAAGGATATTGCTATGGTAACATACTCAAGTTATGGTAGTGATATCAGAAATATATTCATCACTTTTAACATGACAGCTAGATTTCCATCTTGGATTGAGGTTGAAAACAATTTAGAATCTCATTCTGTTAGAGCTGCTGCAATTGCAGAGGTAAATGAACAAACTATTTTTTATGTAGGCACAAATAGAGGTTTATACAGATCTTCAGATCCAGAAAACGAGAATTGGTCTTTAGTTGGTGGAGATATTATGGGTATTCCTGTTATTAGTAATTTAGTCTACAGAAACTCTGACAAAAAATTATTGATTGGTACTCATGGAAACGGAATGTATGAAGCTGACTTAAATAACGCAGCTTTATCCACAAACAGTTTTAACGAAAGTCCAATAGAATTAGCGGTCTATCCGAACCCTGTTATTTATAAGTTAAATTTCGCTTCTAATGATGTAGCACTAGATGATGATACTAAATATACTATTTATGATGTTAGAGGGCGTGAAATAATGACTGGTAATTTAAATAGAAAATCTATTGATGTTTCTAGCTTATCTTCTGGTAATTATGTTGTGAAATTAGTAGAGGGCAATAAAAATTATTCTAAGAAATTCATAAAAAAATAAATGACTAAACTATATATAACTTTTTTTATAGCTATACTTTTTCTGGGTTGCAAAGCCCAGAAATTTTCTTTAGTAGAAAATAGTTCTATTAAAATTATAAATGCTTACTACAAAAAGATACCACCAGCAATTAAAGAAGACAAATCAACCACTCAGCTATTTGTTAAAATTGAAGAAAATAAAAGCATAGAACTCACTGGTGTTTACTTTAACAATAGGTATGTAAATCAAAACACAAAAGGAAATAAATACGAATTAATTACCAATCTAAAAGAGTTAAAAGTCAAAGAAAAAATACCTTTTGAATTAGAGCACAATGAAATAGTTATTGTGTATCTTGAAAATGGAAAAAAGAAATTTGCTAAGTTTACTATTCAGAAAAAAAAGAATTGGGATAATATTCCCCGTTAATTTTTATTTAAAGTGAGATACTAATTTTTCTGCATCCAAACCTACATCTTTCATTAGATCTTTTAAACTTCCATGGGAGATAAATCTATCTGGAATTCCAAGAACCTCTATATTTCCTTTATATGATTTCTTAGTGGCATATTCAATAATTGCAGATCCAAATCCTCCATTAACAACACCGTCTTCTACAGTAATAATTTTATTATAGTTTAGAAAAATAGCGTCAAGTAAATCCGTATCTAAAGGATTTATAAAACGAATATCATAATGAGAGATTAGTTCGGGTTCATTTGATATTTGAATAGCGTCAGAAACATTTTTGGCAATGGTTCCAAAGCTTAAAACTGCAATCTCTTTTCCTTTCTTTAAGCAAACTCCTTTTCCAATTGAAACCTTGCTAAAAGGTTGTTTCCAAGTTTCTATAAAACCATAACCTCTAGGATATCTTATTGCAACAGGTTGTTTGGTGTAATGAAAAGTATACAACATGTTTCTAAATTCAACCTCATTTCTTGGAGCTGCCAAGAGTATATTAGGAATACTTCTTAAGTAACTTATATCAAAAACTCCATGATGCGTTGCTCCATCTTCTCCAACTAACCCTGCTCTATCAATACAAAAGATAACTGGTAAGTTTTGTAAAGCAACATCATGAATTACTTGATCGTAGGCTCTTTGTAAAAATGTAGAATAAATAACGCAAAATGGAATGAGCCCATTTGTTGCCATTCCTGCTGCTAGGGTAACAGCATGTTGTTCTGCTATACCTACATCGAAAGTTCTTGAAGGATATTTATCTTGCATTAACTTTAAAGAGCTTCCCGTTAGCATTGCAGGAGTAATTGCAACAATTTTTGAATTCTTATCTGCTAATTCTAGTAAGGTTTCTCCAAAAACATCCTGATACTTGGTAAATTTCGTATCTAATGATTTTATTCGCTCTCCAGTTATTTTATCAAACTTTCCTGGAGCATGATACGTTATTTGATCTTCCTCTGCTTTCTTTAACCCTTTACCCTTTGTAGTAATAACATGCAAAAATTTTGGCCCTTTTATCTTTTTAAGCTTTTCTAGATTAGTGAAAAGCGTTGGTAAGTCATGACCATCTATTGGACCATAATAACTAAAATTTAAAGCTTTAATTATATTATTTTGAACAGCTAATTTTCTGTCTTTTTTTACCTTGGTTAAATATTCTTTCACTGCCCCTACAGAAGGATCTATTCCAATAGCATTATCGTTAAGAATAATGAGTAAGTTAGCATTAGAAACGCCTGCATGATTTAGTGCTTCAAAAGCTAAACCACTGGCTATGGAAGCATCTCCAATAACTGCTATGTGGTGTTTGTCATTATCTCCTTGTAATCGAGAAGCAATTGCCATACCTAGGGCAGCAGATATGGAAGTTGAAGAATGCCCAACACCAAAAGTATCGAATTCACTTTCTTCTCTTGATGGAAAACCTGCAATACCTCCAAATTGCCTATTTGTATGAAAAACAGTTTTTCTTCCTGTTAATATTTTATGTCCATATGCCTGATGACCAACATCCCAAACCAAAAGATCTTTGGGCGTATTAAACAAATAGTGCAGGGCAATAGTTAATTCTACAACGCCTAAACTTGCTCCTAAATGCCCCCCTTTAGTTGCAACTTCATCAATAATGAAAGCACGTAACTCTTCTGCAAGAAAAGGTAGGTTATCTACAGGCAGTTTTCTTAAATCTTCTGGTAAATTAATATGTTGCAATAAACTTTTCAAAATCTTTACAAAAATACAATTTCAATTTTTGTAATATTACTTTTATTTTTTTGTTATGGTAAATTCTTTTGACGACGAATATTATATGAAAAAAGCTCTAATAGAAGCTCAAAACGCCTACTATAAAGGAGAAGTTCCTGTGGGCGCTTTAGTGGTTTATAAAGACAATATTATAGCTAGAGCATTCAACCTTGTAGAAACATTAAATGATGTAACTGCCCATGCAGAGATGCAAGCTTTTACAGCTGCTTCTGATTATTTGGGAGGCAAATATTTAAATAACTGCACCTTATATGTAACTTTAGAGCCTTGCCAAATGTGTGCTGGCGCTAGTTATTGGAGTCAAATTGGTAAAATTGTATATGGTGCATCAGACAATGAGAGAGGGTTTATAAATATGCAAACTAAGCTGCATCCAAAAACAATTGTAGTCTCTGGTGTTTTAGAAAACGAATGTAGTACAATTTTAAAGCGATTTTTTATAGAAAAAAGAAATTTGAATTAACATTTTTGTTAAAATTAGAATAAATGTAAGTGTATTGTTTGTAGTTCCTCTCTAAAATATTGAAATTTAAAGCTTAATTCAAACTTTACACATTTATGAGAAATCTTTTACTCGTGTTTTTATTGGTAAGTTCCTTTTTAAAAGCACAAGAAAGTCCTGAACCAAACTATAGACAGGCAGCACGTTTTTCACCAACAAAATTGGCCAAAATGGTGCACTCTACTTCTGTAAGACCAAACTGGTTACAAAAAGGCAATCGTTTTTGGTACCAATACAAAACTTCAACAGAAGGCTCTAAATATTACATCGTAGACGCAGATAGAAGAACAAAAAAGCAACTTTTTGATAATGTTAAAATGGCAAAGTGGTTGTCAGAAATCACCAAAGATCCTTATGAAGCTAAACACTTACCACGTTTTAATTTTACTTTTACAAAAGATGAATCTGCAATACGTTTCCGAGTAACTTCTAATGAAATGGTTCCTATGAAAGATGAAGATGAAAAAGATGGTAAGAAAAAGAAAAAAGGAAAACCTAAGATGGAAAAGAAAGTTTATCATCTTGAGTATAAACTTGGAGGCAATGGTTTAACAATACTAGATAATGATAAGCAAAAAAAAGAGCCTTGGAAAAGATGGGCAAATATAGCACCAGATAGCTCTATTGTATTATTTTCTAAAAACCACAACCTATACTGGATGGATAAAGCTAATTTTTTGAAAGCGGTTAAAGATGATAAGGATTCTACAATAGTAGAAAACCAATGGACAACAGATGGTGAAGCAAACTATAGTTATGGAGGTGGTTCTTACGGAAAAACAGATAAAGAAAAATTAAAAGACAAAGATAAAAGACAACGTATTTCTGGATATTGGTCTCATGACTCGAAGAACTTTGTTTTCACAAGAACAGATGCAAGACATATTGAAGATTTATGGGTAATTCATACCACTAAAAAAGGTAGGCCAGAGTTAGAAACTTACAAATACCACATGGCTGGAGAACAAGATTTTTATAAATATGAAATGTTAGTTTTTAACACAGAAACAAAGGAGAAAAAAGAAATACAACTAGATTCTGTGCAACAAAGCATTAGTGTGTATGGGTTTCCAAGAAAAAATAATGATAGAAGAGACGAACATAACCCTTCTAAACTGTTGTCTAAAAAAAATAAAATTTATTTTAATACAATAAGCAGAGACCGTAAAAGACTAGATATTCATGTAGCTGATATTGCAACTGGAGAAGTAAAAACAATCATTGAAGAGCATTCTAATGTATATATAGAAAATAGAAGAAAAACCATCGTTTTATTCAACAACGAACAAGAGATTTTGTTTTGGTCAGAAAGAGATGGCTGGGGTCATTTTTACCTATATGACACAAATGGAAACTTAAAAAGACAAGTAACTAATGGTCCTTTTCATGTAAACAGTTTTGAAGGTATAAATGAAAAAGATAGGACTGTATTTTTTACTGCAAATGGTGTAAATAAGAATATAGACCCATATTACGAACATTTATATAAAATAAATTTAAATGGCACAGGTTTAAAGACTTTAAATAGTGGAGATTACAATACATCATCAAGTTTATCGGAGTCTAACAAGTATTTTGTAAACAACTATTCTAGAGTAAATACAATACCTAAATCCGATTTAAGAGATGCAGATGGTAAATTAATTATGCGTTTAGAAGAAGCTGATTTATCGCAACTTTTTGCTGCTGGATACAAGTTTCCTGAACCATTTAAAGCAAAAGCAGCAGACGGAATAACAGACATTTATGGTGTTATTTATAAACCATACGATTTCGATTCTCTAAAAAAATACCCACTAATCGAATATGTATATCCAGGACCACAAACAGAGGCTGTAAATAAATCTTTTTCAGTGGGTATGGACAGAACAGATCGTTTGGCACAAGTTGGTTTTGTTGTTATTACTCTCGGAAATAGAGGTGGACATCCTGCTCGTTCTAAATGGTATCATACATATGGATATAAAAACTTAAGAGATTATGGTTTAGCAGATAAAAAATATGTAGCAGAACAATTAGCAGATAAGCACAACTTTATTGATATTTCTAAAGTGGGTATTTTTGGACATTCTGGTGGTGGCTTTATGTCTACTGCTGCTATGTTGGTTTACCCAGACTTTTTTAAAGTAGCTGTTTCTTCTGCAGGAAATCATGACAATACCGTTTATAATTCTTGGTGGAGTGAAACACATCATGGTATTGATGAAGAAAAAGATGCTGATGGAAACATAAAATACAAATACATGATTGATAAAAACCAAAGCTTAGCTGGTAACCTAAAAGGTAACATTTTATTGGCTACTGGTGATGTAGATAATAATGTTCATCCAGCTGGAACCATAAGAATGGTTAATGCTTTTATGAAAGCAAACAAACGATTTGATTTTATGTTATTCCCAGGAAGTAGACATGGTTTTAGAGATCGTGAGTATTGGTTTTGGAGAAAGGCTGATTATTTTAGCAAACACTTGTTAGGAAAAGAAACCAACTTTGTAGATATCGTTGAAATGAATAGAGATATTCCTCAAAATAGATAAACAAAAAAAACCTCCAACTAAGTTGGAGGTTTTTTTTACTATTAAAACTAAATTATTTTTCGTTGACTGCAACTCTAGATTCAGGTTTCCAAGTGCTAACTGTTTTTATTGTGTTTTTTGCGTATGTAATCTCCTTTAAAGAATCATCAGACCAAATAAACCATTTCCCTACCTTTTTACCATCTTCATAAAAAGCTAACTGTGTTTTATTTCCAGACTTATCAAACTTTGTCCACTTACCTGTAAGTTTCTTATCCTTAAAAAAACCTATAGTTTTTATAGAACCATCTTCATAATAATAAGTTGCCTTCACTAAATCTCCTTCAGCCTTAAAAGTTGGTAGATTCTCTTGAGATATGGCGAAACTTGCAATACTCAAAGCACAAACTGTCAATAATTTTTTCATAATCTCTTCATTTAAGGTTAACATTTACATTACAAATATAAACATTTATTTACATTTAATATACTTTTTCATAACATTAATTTAACATTAAAATTATTTATCATTTATTTTTCATAAGTTAGCTACTAAGAAATACGAATATCATGAACCTTCTAACTATAGTTATAGTAATCTTTATTGCTTTGATACATGCTTATTTCATGTACTTAGAAATGGTATTATGGACTACTAAAAAAGGTATTAAGACATTTAATCTAAAAACCTATGAATTTGCTATTAGCACTAAAGTATTGGCGGCAAATCAAGGCTTATATAATGGGTTTCTTGCAGCAGGTATCTTATTTAGTTTATATCATAGTAGTACGAAATTTCTATTATTTTATTTGACATGCATTGTAATTGCAGGACTTTTTGGTTCGTATTCTACTAAAAACAGAAGGATAATAATTATTCAATCTTTACCAGCTTTTATTGCTATTCTACTCTTATTACTTTAGATTGTAAATTACTTATTTTATATTTGAAAAAACTACAAATTATATACATGGAAAATATTGAGAATTACGAAAAGTACATCGAAATTTTAAAAGAACTAATGGTAACCTACGTTCCTAAATTCTTAGCAGCAATTTTACTTTTAATTATAGGATTGTATGTTATTAAGCTAATAGTAAATAGTTCTAAGAAGATTATGGAGAAGAGAAACATGGATATTACCCTTCAAAAGTTTCTTTTAAATCTTGGTTCATGGATTCTTAAAATTTTATTATTCATTACAGTAATTTCACAGCTTGGTATAACTACTACTTCTTTTGCAGCGATAATAGCAGCAGCAGGTTTAGCTGTTGGTTTAGCTATGCAAGGCTCTTTAAGTAATTTTGCTGGAGGAGTTTTAATTATGGTTTTTAGACCATTTAAGATTGGTGATTTAATTGAAGCGCAAGGGGAAATTGGATCTGTAAAAGAAATCCAAATTTTTAATACAAAACTTATTGGCTTATCTAACAAAGAAATTATAATTCCTAACGGTAATTTATCTAATGGTACTATTGTTAACTATTCTACTCAAGGCACAAGAAGGGTTGATTTTGTAATTGGTGTTTCTTATGATGCAGATATTAAGAAAACTAAAGAAGTATTAATGAAAGTAGTTACTTCTAATGAAAAAGTATTAAAGGACCCTGCTCCTTTGGTTAGTGTTTTAGAGCTAGGAGATAGTTCTGTAAACTTTGCAGTAAGACCATGGTGTAAAACAGAACACTACTGGGATGTATATTTTCAAGTTATGGAAAACATAAAATTAGCATTAGATGATGCACAAATTGACATCCCATATCCACATAGGGTTGTTATTCAAAAATAAAATGGCATAATTATTGCAACTAATTAAAAAAAATATATCATGATTAAAAACTTAAAAATTACCGTATTAATCCTTTGTTTAACTGCATTCCAAGGATTTTCACAAGCAATAGGCTTTATGAATGCAACAGGAGAACAACAATCTATGACTATGATGGTTACTCCTGATAGTGATGCTAACAAAGTACGTTATAGTGCTATTAAACACAAAATGTACATAAGCAATGAGTATAAAGATGCTAAAGTTGATAATATTCCAGAAATATTTAAACTTCGTTACAACATGTTTAAAGACGAAATGGAGTTTATTAAAAATAACGAGACGTATTATTTGAAAAAAGATGATGGGAGAATAGTAAACTTCATTAATAATGATACCAAATTTATCATCTTGAAAGAAGGTAAAGATTTGGGCTACTATAAGATTTTATCTGATGGCGAAGTACAGCTTTTAGTAAAGCAATCTGTAGATTTTAAAGACGCAGTTCCTGCAAAGTCTAGCTATCAACCAGCTAAAAAAGCAGATTTTGTTCGTAACGATGATGTGTATCACATTAGATACTCTTCTAATGGAAGAATGGTAGAAGTTCCAACAAGTAAAAGAAAGTTTTACGACCTTTTTTCTTCCATGTACAGTAACGTAAAAGGGTTTGTAAAATCTAATAAATTAGATATTAAAGACGAAAAAGATTTATTACAGATTGTTGCCTACTTTAATTCTAACTAAAACAAAGGCTTCTTTTTCTTTTCTGGAATAACAATAAAGTCTTTCAAGTAAAAAGGCTCAAAATAAGCGACATTTTCGATGTCGCTTTTTTTGTATTTATCATATGATATTTTTGCCATTTGAGCAGCAGAAGGGTACTTATCTTCTACAAAAACTGCATTTTCGTGATGTATAACCTCTTTACATTTTGAAACAGCATCACCTACAAAATAAACCTTTGTGTTATTTAGATAGTTTACATACGTGTTTTCCTCTACAATTTCTGCTTTAATATCTCTAATTTGATTATAATCGTTATCAAAAACTGCTGCATAAACTTCCATTCTTCTAGCATCTAACATAGGGATTATAACGCCATCTGTAACTCCATCAACACTTTGAGATAAAGAAGAAAGGGTGTCTACAGCAATTAGTGGTTTATCTAAAGCAAAACATAAACCTTTTGCAGCAGATACTCCAATTCTTAATCCTGTGTAAGAACCTGGCCCTTTACTTACTGCTATTGCATTTAGTTCTAAAGGTTGGTATTTGGCAATCTCAAATACTTTATTTATTAAAGGGTGTAGCTGTTCTGCGTGTGAATAGTTACCATTATTTACTTCTTGTATTGCTAAAACTTTTCCGTCTTTAGCTAAGCTTACAGAACAATTTTTAGTTGCGGTTTCTATATTTAGTATTAAAGCCACTTTTATTGTATTTAAATACAAAGATATTATAATAAAAAAACCTCGCTAAAAATAGCGAGGTTTGTTTTTATTCTAATTCTAATTCTCCAGAATAAAACTGAAGAACTTTTGTTTTAAAGACATAATCGTATTTAGAACGTATTAAAGCTGCTTGCGCATTTACAAATCGTGTTCTTACTAAATCAAAGTCAAATAATGTCATATCACCTAAATTGTATCTATCTTGTGCATTTTTAAAGGCTTCTTCTTGTGCTTGAATAGAAATTTTTGCAGCTTCAAAAGTTTTTAGTGCTGCTTTAACATCTAAAAAAGCTTGTTCTATAGTTTGCTGTAAAGTTAATTTTTCATTTTCTAACCTAGTTTCACTAATTTTCTTTCTAATTTTAGATTGTTCTACCCTATTTTTAGTTTGAAAACGATTAAATATTGGAACGTTTAAGTTAAATCCAAAACCATATCCTAAGTTATTATTTAACTGAGTTCCTAAGCTTGTATTTGAAAATCCATCAGGTAAATTTAAATTAAATCCATAGTTTGTGAATAATCCAAGGTTACCAGAAACACTTGGTAAAAAAGCAGATTTTGCTATTTCTATATCTATATCAGCATTTTCTATTGCTAATTGTGCTCTAGTAATTTCTGGCATTACTTGTAGTGATTTGTTATAAACCTGATCTGAAGTTTTATAAAACAAGTTTATAGAAGGATTTCCAACATCTACAGGTGCAACATCAAAATTATCTGGTGGTAACTGTAAAAGCTGTGCTAACCTTAAAATAGCTAAGTTTAAAGCATTTTCTTGATTAACTACACTTTGTAAATCGTTAGCAGCAGTAGACTCTACATTTAACAAATCTCCTTTAGGAATAATACCTTCTTGAAATCTAACTTTTGCAGCTTCTATTTGTTGCTTACTAATTTCTGCCTGTACTTGTGCTGCTTTCAAATTTTCTTTTGCGAAAAGAATATTGAGATAACCGTTAACAATCTGTAAAGAAACATTGTTCTCTATTACTTTTAAATCTAGTATACTAGACTCTACTCCTAACTGTGCTTGTTTGTATGTATTGGTGTTTCTAAAACCATTAAAAATGGTTATACCTGAACTTAAATTCATAGACCCACCAAAAAGACTTGTGCTAATTCTGTCATTAGTTACAGGATCAAAACTGGTACCAAAGTTAAAGTTACCTCCTGTTCCTGCATTTAAATTTGGTAAAAAATTACCTTTAGAAATATCTACTTGTTTTTTAGCATTTTCTAAATTTAGCTTGTTTTGTTGAATTGTAATGTTCTTTTCTAAAGCATATTCAACGCATTCTTTAAGTGTCCACTGTTTTTGAGAGAATGTAGCTAGCGTAGTAAAGAAAGCTACAAAGGCAATAAGTTTGATTTTCAAAACGTATTTATTTTGGTTGGTTTATATTTTATTAGAATACTTTTTTGAATGATATTCTTTTATATGACGACCAAAAGTAGAATATGTTACAAGAACCTCTTCTTATTATAATGTTAATTTTTTTGCTTTTGTCTATAACGATATAATGTATAAAATAAAATACCAACTAAAATGTATGGAAAAACCATTAAATATGTTATGCCATCATTCACTCCTTCTGCCATTGAAACATTACCAGTCTCTACTACAGCCTTGCACATTGCACATTGTGCATTAGCTAATTGTGAAATTAACAAAACAAAAAGAAAAACTAAACTTTTTACAATCTTATGCATAATATGGAGAAATCATTAAATAAACAACAACACCAGTAACTGCAACATACAACCATAATGGAAAGGTGATTTTTGCAATTTTTCTATGCTCTTTAAACTTGGTTAACTTAGCTTTCATGTAAGTTGTAAGTACTAATGGTATAATTACTATAGATAGTAAAATATGCGTAATAAGAATAAAGTAATACACATATTTTATAAAGCCTTCTCCACCAAAAGCAGTAGAATCTGAAGTCATGTGATATGCTATATACATAACCAAAAATAAAAGTGAGCATGCAATTGCAACGCTATTCAGTTGCTCATGCAATTTTTGATTCCCTTTTTTTATAGCAACAACACCTGCAACTAGCAAAACGGCTGTTAAGCCATTTATTGTGGCATATATTGGAGGTAAGAATGTTAAGGGTTCTACATCAAAACCAAGTTTTCTTAAATTTATTCCAAATAATGCTGCTACAGCTATTGGAATAAATACAGAAAGAATATTTATTATTCTTTTGTACTGTTTTTCTTGCGATAAACTACTCATTCAACAATAATTTTATATCTTCTTTTAATTCATTTATTTGATCTGGAAAACCATTATCTGCAATAGCATTGTAGTATATTATTGGATTTCCATTTTCATCTTTTCTAGACCTTAAAAAGCCATTTTTATCTACCAAAGCAAAATATCCTGAATGTTCGAAACCTCCATGACTTTCTTCGCCTTTGCCAGCATATAAACTAAAACCTTTTTGCGCTAAATTGTATACAAAATCTTCTGTTCTACCTGTTAATAGGTGCCAGTTTTTATGTGTTATTCCTTGGTTTTTTGCATACTCTTTTAAAACTTTTGGAGTATCTATATCTGGTGTAATAGAAATAGATGCAATGCCAAATTCTGGGTTTCCAAAGTAAGCATCTTGCAACTGAAGCATTTTATCTGTCATAATAGGACAAATAGTAGGACAGGTTGTAAAAAAGAATTCTACAACATAGACTTTGCCTAAATAACTTTTATTGGTAATTGTTTTTCCTTCTTGATTGGTAAAGCTAAACTCTGGTACTTTTCGATTTTGATTAGAATTACCATCTGTTTTAAGATATACTAAATCTGAGGTTTGAAAACGATTTACAATTTTCGGGACTGCATAAATACCAAATAACAGTATAATAAAAGAAATGCCTACGTATGAATATTGTTTTTTCATAATCCTACTTCTTTTCTGTTTGCTTTATTTTCATTTTTCACCTTAAATGCAGCATAATATTCGTAAAACAAAACGCTAATATCATCTTTCATTTTAGCGTTTAACTCAGAAATTGAGTTTAAATTATATCCTATTAACTTACCATCTGCAATATCTTCGTCATTTAATCTACCTCTTAAATTACCATCTCTATCTAATATAAACGCCTTAGCTATGGATGAGTTTATTAAACTTTCTTTAGTTCCAAAGGTTGCAAATAGTTTTTCTATCTTTTCTGGCGAAGATGCAACAAACTTCCAATTTTTTAAATCGGTAAAAGCTGTTAAATCTTCTTTAAGTGCGTTTATCTCTGATTCACTTCCTACAGGATAGATTCCTATTACTTGAAACCTCTTATAGTCGATAAACTTCTTGTAAATTTTTTCGTTAAGATTTAATATTCCTGTTTTAATCTTGTCTTTATTAGAACCTAAAAAAGTTACTACAGAAATATTTCCTTTGAACGTGATGTTTGGTTGGGTGGTTATTTCTTTAATATCAGTAACACCCTCTTTTACCACTGGTAGTTTTGTAAAATTATTTTCTCCTGTAGATAGTATTAGGAAACAAATTAGTGGAAATATAAATAGAAGAAATAATACTACTCTTTTTTTTGTAAATAACCTCATAAGCTCTCTTCATTAAATTAAATAAGTAGATAAAAAAAGGTGGTTAATTACAACCACCTTTATAAATATCTTACCATTGAACAAGTGGCGCTAACGTATCATACAAATACTCGCCTTCAATTAATAGTAATGCGACTAAATAACAGATTAAGAAAACTGCTGTCCAAACAACAGATCTTCGAAACCATTTTTTTTCACCTTCCATGTGCATAAAAGCCCATGTTATGTAATAAGCTTTTACTAATGTTAATATAATAAAAATCCAGTTTAAAGGGCTTGTACCTAAAATACTTGTTTTGTGTAAAGCATCTGGTTTAACAATACCAAGACCAACTTCTATGATAGTTACAACAGATAAAATTCCGAAGACTATCCAAATTCTTTTTACATTAGATTCGTGTGCGTGTGACATTTTTTAAAATCTTTTTATTGTTAAACTAGATAGAAGAAAGTAAATACAAATACCCATACTAAATCTA
This sequence comes from uncultured Polaribacter sp., assembly GCA_964477255.1. GTDB lineage: Bacteria > Bacteroidota > Bacteroidia > Flavobacteriales > Flavobacteriaceae > Polaribacter. The sequence goes on along the minus strand of CAYZDK010000015.1, from coordinate 5,351 downwards.
CAAAGTGCCAGTATAGACCAACTTTTTCTACCATTTCGTAGTGCCCTCTTTTTTCGTAAGTACCTAAAATAACGTTGAAAAATATAATAATGTTAATTAAGATTCCTGAGAAAACGTGAAAACCGTGGAAACCTGTGATAAAGAAAAAGAAATCTGCAAATATCGTGTTTCCATATTCATTAACTTCTAGGTTAGCACCTTGTACTACAATTCTTCCTTTTTGTAATTCTGCTAAGCCTTTATCTCTGTCTAAAATAATTTTCTTTTTTTCGTCAAGATTAATCTGTTCACTTCTTATTTGCACATTAGGATTTGCTTTGTAGGAAGCAATTACTTGTTCTACAGAGTACTCAGGAACAGTTTCTCCACTTTCAAACCACAATCCATTTTTTCTGGTGTGCGTTTCTCTGGCATCTGTTCTTTCACCAGTAACAAAATCTGCAATAGCTATTTGCTTAAAGATAGGCTCTCCATCCGCATCAACTCCTTGCTGTGTTGCAAACTGTAATACTTTACCATCAGTTGTTTTTACAGCACCAAATTCTCCTTTTATAAATGTATTCCACTCCCAAGCCTGAGAACCTAAGAAAATTAAACCTCCAATAATGGTAGCAAACATGTACCAGGCAACTTTGTTTTTTTGCATTTTATGCCCTGCATCTACTGCCAATACCATTGTTACAGAAGAAAAGATTAAAATAAAGGTCATAAATGCAACATAGTACATTGGAAATTCTCCATGAACAAAAGGAATGTGGGTAAACACCTCATCTGCAATTGGCCAAGAGTCTATAAATTTAAATCTTGTAAGTCCGTAAGCAGCTAAAAATCCAGTAAATGTTAACGCATCTGATAAAATAAAGAACCACATCATCATTTTACCATAACTAGCTCCAAATGGTCTTACTCCTCCACCATTCCAAGTGTTTTTTCCGTCTGAAGGTACAGCAATATTTGCTTCCATATAATTTTTAATTAGTCTTTAAATTTCGTCAAAATTAATGATTTTTCATCATCTAATAAAATAGAAAAAGAAAAATAGATAAATCCACAATACATCTACAAAATGCCAGAAGATAGCGCCTAACTCAAAGCCTAATAAATTTTGTGGGGTGTATTTGTATTTAAAATGATTATAAATTACAACTAAAAGCACTATAATACCTGCCAATAGATGTAAAACGTGCATAAATGTTATGCCTATAATAAAAGAGGTAGAAACAGTACTATCTGGACCTGTAAAATAAAGACCAGAATTTTTTAACTCATTAAATCCTACATATTGTTCCCAAACAAAACCTAACCCTAATAAAAACGTTATTAGTAATAAAATTATAGATAATTGTCTTTTATCTTGCTTTAAAAAGCGTTGTGAAAATAATAGGGTTATACTGCTTGCTACAATTAAGAAAGTACTGATGTAAAACGCATCTGGCAACTCAAAAGTAACCCAATCTTCTCTTTTCATGCTAATTACGTAGGCACTTGTTAAACCTGCAAAAAACATAACCATACTTATCATGGATATCCAAAGCATTGGTTTTGCAGATTTTCTTTTTGCCTCTACATATTCTTGCTGTAATGTTTTTTCTTCTGCCATAATTTTAGTGTAAAAATTTATCAACTACATAAACAATCTGAACTACTGTGATGTATAGAACACTTGCTAACATTAATTTTCTCGCGTCAATATTTGCTAAGCTTTTGTATAATTTAAAAGCATAAAACAACATTATACCTCCTAATAATGCAACTATAATAGCAGTTAATGGATAAATATAAAAAGAACCTGTTAGCTTTAGCACTGGAGCTACAGAAACAATGATCATTACCATGGTGTAAAAAATGATTTGCCTAACAGCTCCTTTATCTTTAGTATTCATAGGTAACATATTGTAGCCTACTTTTTTATATTCTTCATACTGCAACCATCCTATTGCCCAAAAGTGTGGAAATTGCCAAAAAAACTGAATCATAAAAAGAAATCCAGCTTCAATTCCAAATTGATTTGTTGCAGCTACCCAACCTAACATAAACGGAATGGCTCCAGGAATTGCACCAACAAAAACAGTAAGTGGTGTTACAGACTTTAACGGCGTATACACACTGGTATACAAAAAGATAGAAATTGCACCAAATAAAGCGGTTTTAGGATTTATAATGTATAAAATTGTAATGCCTACAATTGTTAATAAAATTGCAATAAATAACGCTAGATTTACAGACATTCTTCCTGTTGGCAAAGGCCTGTGCATGGTTCTTTTCATGATAGCATCTACATCTTTCTCTATAATCTGATTAAATGCGTTAGATGCACCTACCATGCAAAAACCTCCTATTGCAAGGAGCACTATAATATTTGCATTAATACTCTCTGCAGCTAATAAATAACCAGCAATTGAAGAAAATACTACACTTAAAGACAACCCTACCTTCGTTAACTGTTTTAGGTCTGATACAAAAGAGTGAGTTATTGTTTTTGTATTTGAAATTGCTGTTGAATTCATTATTAAACCAATAGTTTGCAAAGATATTTTATAAATCTCAAATTTCCACGTTTTTTAGAGTATTTTGTGATTTATTACACATAAAAAAACCCACTCTATTGAGTGGGAAAATTGCTATGAAAAAGAAAAAGTATGACTTATTGCTAAGTCATACGCAAATGTAAATTAATATTTGATATATGGATTAATTTTTTTAATTTTTTTTACTTTATCGTAGTTTATAATTTAAGAAATTACCATTTTTGGGATAAAGAGTGTCTTTAGAGGCACTAATAGCATACACATTATCTAAATAGTTGCCATTTAAAGTAGAGTTGTTAAAATTAAAATAAATAGAGTCATTTCTTATATCAAAAGATCCTTTTGAATAACATATAGTAGTCACTAAATTATTACTTATTATTCTGTTAGACGTCTTTTGATACTGAAAGGTATTGTCTTCAAATAACTGTATTTCTGTTGGGTCTAACTCATCATCCAGCAGTAAAAAAAGCTGTGTCTTTGTTTTAAATGGAATGTCATTATGATAGAATATAAAAAAAACAAGCCCAATAGTGTAAACCACTCCTATAATTACTGGTCTTACGTTAAAAAGCTCTTTTTTTAGGGTTATCATGTAGAAATTATTAAAAATAATTGCTAAAAAAGCTACAAAAAACAGGGTTGCATAAACACCTATTATTACCCAATCATCTTCGCCAAAACAATAATCTCCTTGATGTATAAATTTGTGCAACGGCAAAAGTGCTATTAGAATAAGAAGAATGTATCGTTTTCTTATTTTCATGTTTTTACTTTTTTGAAAATTTAGAAAGCGCATTTTTAGTAAAGGCAGACAATACCAATTGGCCAGAAATTCTTGCTCTTTCTTTTAACAAGGCATCCCAATGTGTTGTATTATTCCAAAAAACTGTATTCATTTCAGCTAAAGCTTTCGGATTGTAAGATGCTAATTTTTCTGCTAATTCTTGCACTTCTTTATCCAATTCTTTTGTGGTTTCTACAACCTTTGCATACAATCCTTTTTCTTTTGCCCAATAGGCATTTTTCCAGCTTGTAGCATCTAGGGTTAATTCTGATGTAGCAGCTAACCCTATTTTACGACGCACAGCAGGTTCTATAACAAAAGGGCCAATTCCAATGGTTAATTCAGATAATTTGATTGCTGCAGATTCTTTTGCAATAACATAATCGCATGCAGAAGCAAGGCCAACACCTCCTCCTACAACTTTTCCTTGCACTCTTCCAATTATTATTTTACCTGATGTTCTCATGGCATTAATAACATTCGCAAACCCTGAAAAGAACGCTTCTCCTTCTTCTAAGTTAGATACCGCTACTAATTCGTTAAAAGAAGCCCCTGCACAAAAGGCTTTTTCTCCTTCCGATTTTAAAATGATTACAGAAACAGCATCGTTTAAAGAAATACTTTGAAGCTCTTTAGTTAGCCTATCTAAAAGTTCGCTAGGAAAAGAATTACTAGCAGGATGGCCAAATTCTACAGTGGCTATTTTATTAGCTATATGCGTATATAAACTTCCATTTTCTCTGGTAGTTGTCATATTTTTTTTGATTTTTTCAAAAATAATTGATTTTCATGGAAAACTCGTTCAATTAAAAATAAAAGTCGCTGCAATACGCAACGACTTTCATATTATTTTGATTGTACTCTTTGTTATCCCACAATATTTACAATTTTACCAGGTACAATAATTACCTTTTTAGGTGCTCTTCCTTGAAGTTGGGCTTGTGTTTTTTCATGTGCCATAACAACTTCTTCAATTTCACTTTTAGATAAATCTAAAGACAATTCTAATGTGAAACGCATTTTTCCGTTAAAAGAGATTGGATATACTTTGGTACTTTCTACCAAATGCTTTTCATCAAATTTTGGAAAAGGTACTGTTGCTATACTCTTTGAATGCCCTAAGTGACTCCACAATTCTTCCGCTATATGAGGGGCATAAGGTGATATTAAAACCAATAATGGTTCTAAAATTTGTCGTTTATTACATTGTAAAGCAGACAACTCATTTACAGCTATCATAAAGGTTGATACTGATGTGTTAAAAGAAAAGTTTTCGATATCTTCTTCTACTTTTTTAATGGTTTTATGTAAGGTTTTTAACTCTTCTTTTGTTGGTACTTCTTCAGAAATGGCCAAATCTTCTCCATTATAAAACAGTTTCCATAGTTTTTTCAGAAAAGAATACACACCAGAAATTCCTGAAGTTTTCCAAGGTTTGGTTTGCTCTAGAGGACCTAAAAACATTTCAAATAAACGTAATGCATCTGCACCATATTCTTCACAAATTAAATCTGGATTCACCACATTGTATTTGGATTTGGACATTTTTTCTACTTCGCGTTCAGTTATAATATCTTCTTCTAAAAATACAACATCTCCATACTGTGGGTGATTCAAAACCTTTTCTTTATCAATAAAATCAGAAGTACCTTGAAGCAATTCTATTGGTAAATGAACTCTAATTAATCTGTCTTTAGAATAATTAATTGAAATCTTACCATTTAGCTTTTTAACTTCTTTATCTATCCATTTATCAATTGATTCAAAATTATTTTTAATTATTTGTTCATACATTTTTTTTGAAAAAATAATTGATTTAGGAAAAGTTGCAGCTTTTAAAAACTTGTCTTCATCTAATTCATTTGGATTATCCAAAAAACTATTATCTAAAGATGCTGTTATTTTAAGAGGTAACTCATAAACAAAAGCACTAGTTCCTAAAATCATTCCTTGATTAATCAGTTTTTTAGCAAACTCATCTACAGGAACAAAGCCTCTATCAAACATAAATTTTTGCCAAAAACGTGCATACAATA
>CAYZDK010000014.1:0-66845 GCA_964477255.1 uncultured Polaribacter sp. | reverse complement strand
TAATTTTTAAGAAACCATCTTTATCAAATTCTCCTTTGTCACCAGTACAAAAGTATCCATCTTTCATTACAGAGGCTGTTTTTTCTTCGTCTTTATAATATCCCTGCATTACATTAGGTCCTTTCACTAAGATTTCACCATTATCTGCTATTTTAACGGTTACTCCATCAATTACTTTACCTACTGTTCCTACTCTAAACGTCTTATTTCTTTGGTCATTTACTGTAACAACTGGCGAAGTTTCTGTTAAACCATAACCTTCCATAATTGGCATACCTGCAGCAGAAAAAATTCTTGTTAGTCTTTCTTGTAGGGCAGCACTTCCAGAAACCATTAATTTTAATTCACCTCCTAATGCTTGTTGCCATTTAGAAAAAATTAATTTTCTAGCTAAGCCTAGCTTTTTTTCATACCACCAGCCATTTTCGCCATAAGGTTTGTATTCTAAACCTAGGTTAACTGCCCAAAAGAATAATGCTTTTTTAATTCCTGATAAATCTTCTCCTTTAAGAATTATTTTATCATAAATTTTTTCATAAAGCCTTGGTACAGCAGTCATAACTTCTGGTTTTACCTCTTGTGCATTTTCTGTAAGTTGTTCTATAGATTCTGCAAAATAAATATCAACACCACAATATTGGTATAGATACAAAATCATTCTTTCAAAAATATGGCATACTGGCAAAAAGCTTAATGCTCTGGAATTACCATAATCTAAAGGTACTCTTTGTTTAGAAGATAATACATTAGAAACTATATTTTGATGAGTTAACATTACACCTTTTGGTTTTCCAGTTGTACCTGAAGTATAAATTATTGTAGCTAAATCTTCTGATTTAATTGCTTCTTTGCTTTTTTCTACTTCAGCTTGATTTTCATCACTTTTACCAAGTTCAAGGACTTCTTTCCAGTTTTTTTCTCCTTTAATCTCGTTAAAAGTGTAAATTTCTTTCAGTTTTGTATTTCCTTTAATTTGGTTTAACTTATCTACAATACCTTCATCAGATACAAAGCAGTAAATAGCTTCTGAGTGATTAAGAATATACTCGTAATCTTCTTTAGAAATTGTTGGATAAATAGGAATAGTTTGTGCACCTGTTTGTAAAATGCCAATATCACAAATATTCCATTCTGTTCTATTGTTTGTAGAAATTATGGCAACTTTATCATTAGGTTTTAGACCAAGTTTTAATAAACCTCTACTAAGTTGGTTGGATTGATCGATATACTCTTGCGTAGAAATTGACACCCATTTACCATCGTATTTTGTTGATAAAGCTTTCTTTAAATTATACTTTTCTAACTGATAATAAGGGAAATCAAATAATCTTGTAATTTCTGTCGACATAATTTTATTGTTTATGCCAAATTAGTGAAATTCAAATTATTTAACAAATATTAAATGCATCCTTATAAAATTTAAGAATTATAAATCTTTTGGTACAAATTATTGTATTTTTCCAATATTATTTTCCTTCTCATTTTCATTGTTGGAGTTAAATGACCAGCTTCTACAGACCAAATATCACTAGTTATTTCAAATTTTTTAATTTGTTCCCATTTACCAAATTTTTTGTTGCAAATATCTATTTCCTTTTGAATTCTGTCTAAAACTCTCTTATCTGTATCTATTTCTTTAATGTTATAATTTTTATGAGCAGCCCAATCTTTTATAAAATCAAAATTTGGTTGTATCAAAGCTGCTGGCATTTTTTTACCTTCACCAATTACCAAAACTTGTTCTATAAAACGAGATTGTTTAAGTTCATTTTCTAAGGGAGCAGGTGCTATATATTTACCGCCAGAAGTTTTAAAAATCTGCTTTTTTCTATCTGTAATCATTAAAAAGCCTTTGTTATCTAACTTCCCTATATCTCCAGTGTGTAAATAATTGTTAATAATGGTTTCGTTGGTTAACGCTTTGTTTTTATAGTAGCCCACCATCACATTCTTTCCTTTCATTAAGATTTCTCCATCTTCACCAACTTTAATTTCAACACCATCTAAAGCTTTGCCTACAGAACCAATTTTTAACCCATTATTTCTAAGATCGTTTAAGGTACCTGCAGGAGAGGATTCAGTCATCCCATATCCTTCATAAATAGGAATACCGGCAGCTGTAAAAACTCGAATTAGTTTGTCTTGAAGCGGAGCGCTTCCAGAGATCATGAATTTTAAGTTTCCTCCTAAGGCCTCTTTCCATTTAACAAAAATTAATTTTTGTGCAATTTTAAGCTTAAAGTAATAGAAACTTTTATTTTTATGATAGGCTTCGTATTTTTCTCCTAGTCTTAGTGCCCAGAAAAATAACACTCTTTTTATTCCTTTTAAATTAGTACCCTTGTCTACAATTCTATCGAATATTTTTTCTAATAGTCTTGGCACTACTGCTAAGTAATGAGGTTTTACCTCTCTAATTGTGTCTCCTATAGTATCTATACTTTCTGCAAAGTATATTTCTATACCTCTGTATATGTTTAAATAGGAAGCTGTTCTTTCAAAAATATGACAGATTGGAAGGTAGCTAACCACTCTACTGTCGCTTTTTTCTAAATCTAATCTTTTGTTTGTTGTAAAAACTGTAAAAACAATATTTTCGTGAGACAACATTACCCCTTTTGGCGTGCCTGTTGTTCCTGAGGTATAAATTATTGTAGCTAAATCTTGTGGAGTAACATTAGATTTTAAAGTGTCTATTTTTGTTTTATAATTTTTTTCTTCACCCAATTTTAAAAATGAATTCCAATCGTAATTTTTACCATTTTCTTCTAAAGAAAAAATTTCTTTAAGATTGGTTTTGTCTTTTATGGCTTGAACATTATCGTACAATTCTTTATTGGAAACAAAACAATATTTTGCGTCTGAATGATATAGAATATAAGCGTAATCTTTTTTAGAAAGGGTGGCATATAATGGTATGTTTTGGGCTCCAATTTGTAAAATACCAGTATCTAGAATATGCCAATTAGGATTGTTATTTACGGTAATTACCGCAATTTTATCATTTGGTTTTACTCCTAATGCAAGTAGAGAACTGCTTACTTTATTAGCTTCCGTTAGGTATTTTTTAGTTGAAATAGATTTCCATTTACCATTCTCTTTAAAGTTAAAGCATTTGTCTTGTTCTATATTTTGTAATTGATAATATGCAAAATCAAAAACTCTTGAGATTTCTTTAGACATGGATTTATAATTATTTTGATTCAATGTAATAAAAAAAGGTCGAACTTTTGCTCGACCTTTTTATATGATGATTTAAAAAATTTATTTCATGTTACTAACCAAATATTTATTAAAGCTTTTACCATTAATTTTGGTGTACTTAGAATCTATATCAAAACCCACTTTCATTTTAGATATGTTAAAATCTCCAGAAACCTCCATATATTTAATGTCTAAATCCTCTTCGAAATTTACCTTTTCAAAACTAACTCCTTCATAAAACTTAGCATATTTAAAGTTTGCAAAATCTTCGAAGATCGCAGATTTAAAACTTACATTGTTACTAAATTTGGCATATTTAAAAGTTGTACTTTCTGTAAATATGGTATTTTCAAAATTTGTATCGTCTAAAAATTTAGCATATTTAAAGGTATTGTCGTCGCTAAATTCAGTTCCACTAAAATCAGATACTTCTTCAAAATCAGAGTATTTAAACATAGCTTTACCTTCTAGTTTGCAGTTCTTAAAAACAACTTTTTCTCTAAAACTAGCTGTAAAGGTGTATTTAGAATCTTCATCTGGAATATATGCAAGTACATCATCTTCAAAAGTACAGTTGGTAAAAGAAATAGAAACATCAATTATTTTTTCTACTTTGTTATTTCCATTGTTTCCCCACCAACTTCTCTTTCTCTTTGGAAGTTTTTCAAGATCATCATCCATAAAAGTAAAATCTAAAACCCCCGAAATTGTTACGTTGTTATAAGAGATAGATTTTCCGTTTTTAATATCATTCATTATATCTGATGCTTCAACTTTAGATTGACCAAGTGTAATAGAGGAGACTAATAGTAAGCAGATGCTTAAAAGTTTTGTTGTAATTTTCATGATAATAAATTAATTTATAGAAAAGACAATCTAAATTTTATTTTGTTACACTTTATTTGATAAACATAGATTTTAACCAATTTTTATTCATCTCAGCTATATTAGTTAATGAAATACCTTCTGGACATTCTATTTCGCAAGCTCCTGTGTTCGTGCAATTTCCAAAACCTTCTTTTTCCATTTCATTGGTCATTGCCAAAAGTCTTTTTGTAGCTTCTGCTTGGCCTTGAGGTAAAGTGTTTAAGTGGTTTATTTTAGCTGATGTAAAAAGCATTGCAGAAGAATTTCTACAAGATGCAACACAGGCACCACAACCTATACATGCAGCAGCATCCATAGCTTTGTCTGCTATTTCTTTGGGAATTAATATTGCATTTGCTTCTGGTGCTGAACCTGTTTTAGAACTAATAAAAGCACCTGATTCTATTATTCTATCAAATGCAGATCTATCTACAATTAGATCTTTTAAAATAGGAAAAGATTTAGCCCTCCAAGGTTCTACAGTTATGGTATCTCCATTAGCAAAACTACGCATGTGTAATTGACACGTAGTAATATTATTATGAGGGCCATGTGCTCTACCATTTATAAAAACTCCACATTGCCCGCAAATTCCTTCCCTACAATCGTACTCGAAAGCGATTACTTTTTCGTCTTGTAAAACCAACTGTTCGTTTAAGTGATCTAGAGCTTCTAGGAAAGACATATCTTCTGTTAAACCTTCTACTTCATAGGATTTAAACTCTCCTGTAGATTGTGAATTTTCTTGTCTCCAAATTTTAAATGTAACTTTCATCTTGCTTATTTATAACTTCTAACAGTAGGTTTTACAAATTCGAACTTTAATTCCTCTTTATGTAAATTAAATTCTCCATCCTTATATTCCCATGCAGAAACATAAGCGTACTCTTCATCTTTTCGCAAAGCTTCCCCTTCTTTAGTTTGAAACTCTTCTCTAAAGTGTGCACCACAAGATTCATCTCTTTCTAGTGCATCTGTACACATTAAGATTCCTAATTCAATAAAATCAGATAAACGCAACGCTTTTTCTAATTCTGTGTTAATTTCATTTTTAGAACCAGTAACTTTAACATCGTTCCAAAAGGCTATTTTTAAATTTTTAATAGAATTAATTGCTTGTATTAATCCTCCTTTATTTCTACTCATAGCACATTCTTGCCACATTATTTTTCCTAATTCTCGATGAAAATAATCTACGGTCTTTTTTCCATTGATAGCTAAAATTTTATCAATGGTAGACGCAACTTCATCTTCAGTTTTTTTAAACTCTGGATGATCAGTAGAAATTTGTTCTTTTTTAATTTCACTAGCTAAGTAGTTATTAATTGTGTTTGGTAAGATAAAATAACCATCTACACTAGCTTGCAACAATGAATTTGCTCCTAATCTATTAGCTCCATGATCTGAAAAGTTACATTCTCCAATAGCATATAATCCAGGAATTGTAGTCATTAATTCATAGTCTACCCATAAGCCACCCATAGAAAAATGAGCAGCAGGTGATATAAGCATAGGGGTTGTGTAAGCATCTATTCCTGTAATTTTTTTATACATTTTAAAGAGGTTTCCATACCTGTCTTTAATTGTATCTAAACCAAATTTTTCTATTGCATGTTTAAAGTCTAAATAAACAGCATTTTTTAAGCGTCCAACACCAAAACCAGCATCAATTCTTTCTTTAGCAGCTCTAGAAGCAATATCTCTAGGGGCTAAATTACCAAAACTTGGGTATCTTCTTTCTAAATAATAATCTCTTTCTTCTTCTGGAATTTCATTAGGTTTTCTAGTGTCGTTTTGTTTTTTTGGCACCCATATTCTACCATCATTTCTTAACGATTCTGACATTAAAGTTAATTTGGATTGCGCTTCACTACTTTGCGGAAGTGCAGTTGGGTGAATTTGAGTAAAGCTTGGAGCTGCAAAATAAGCCCCTTTCTTATGTGCTTTCCAAATGGCACTTCCATTGCAACCAATTGCAAGAGTAGATAATCTAAAAACTCTAGAATATCCTCCAGTTGCTAATACAACAGCATCAGCTGCATAACGCTCTAATTTTCCGGTAACTAAGTTTCTAACGATAATTCCTTTTGCCTTACCATTTATAACCACTAAGTCTAACATTTCACTTCTTGGATGCATGGTGACTTTTTTGGCATTTACCATTTTGTAAAGTTGGGAATAGGCTGCTAGTAAAAGTTGCTGTCCTGTTTGTCCTCTTGCATAAAATGTACGTTGTACTTGTACACCTCCAAAGCTTCTATTTACTAAAGTGCCACCATATTCTCTGGCAAATGGAACTCCTTGCTGTACAAAGTGATCGATTAACGCTGCAGATAATTCTGCTAATCGATAAGTGTTGGCTTCCCGAGATCTAAAGTCACCACCTTTTAAAGTGTCGTAAAACATTCTGTACACAGAATCTCCGTCATGTTGGTAGTTTTTGGCAGCGTTAATTCCACCCTGAGCTGCTACAGAATGAGCTCTTCTTGCTGAATCTTGATAGCAAAAACACTTAATATCGTAACCAAGTTCTGCAAGTGTTGCAGCTGCACCAGCACCACTTAAGCCAGAACCAACAACAATAACACTTAGTTTCTTTTTGTTAGCAGGATTTATTAATTGGGATTCTAATTGGTAAGTACTCCACTTTTTATCAAGTGGTCCTTTTGGTATTTTTGATTGTAACGTTTTCACTTTCCTAAATTAAAGGAAAATCTTGTTTTTACAAATAAAAATTAAAGAAGTAGTTACACCAATAAAAACTTAGATCTTATTTTTTTTATCAATCCATAATTTAGCGTTGGTAAATGCTTCTAGCCAAGGAGAAACTTCATCTTTTCTGTTTTTAGGATAATTTGCCCAATTCCATTGAAAAATAGATCGTTCTATATGTGGCATTGTTACTAAATGACGCCCTGTTTTATCGCACAACATAGCTGTGTTAAAATCCGAACCATTTGGATTATTTGGGTAGCCTTCAAAAGCATACTTGGCAACAATATTGTAATCGTTCTCTTGCTGAGGTAAATGAAATTTTCCTTCACCGTGAGAAATCCAAACTCCTAATTCAGTACCTGCTAAAGTAGATAACATCACTGAATTGTTTTCTTGAACTTTTACTGAAGTGAAAGCGCTTTCGTGTTTAAAGGAATCGTTATGATGCATTTTACCATGTTCTTCATGCTCAGGATTTATCAACTCTAATTCCATAAATAATTGGCAGCCATTACAGATTCCAACAGATAAGGTATCTTCTCTTTTAAAGAAATTTTTTAGCGCTTTATTTGCTTTTTCGTTGTATAAAAATGCACCTGCCCAACCTTTTGCAGAACCTAATACATCAGAATTTGAAAATCCTCCAACTGCTCCTATAAATTGAATGTCTTCAAGAGTTTCACGACCAGAAATTAAGTCTGTCATGTGCACATCTTTTACATCAAAACCAGCTAAATACATTGCATTAGCCATTTCACGTTCAGAATTAGAGCCTTTTTCTCTAAGTATGGCAGCTTTTGGTTTAGTTTTACCACTTTCTATAGTTGGCAGTTTACCTGTAAAATGAGTTGGAAATTGGTATTGTAAAGGTTGTTTTTTATAATTATCAAAACGTTTTTTTGCTAAATTATTAGCAGTCTGTTTTGTATCTAATAAATAAGAAGTTTTATACCAAACATCTCTAATTTCAGAGACACTGAAAGTAAAATTATCTGTGTTGTTTTGTATGTTAATTTTACCAGTATTATTGGCTGTTCCAATTTTTACAACATCAATATTGTTTTCTTTTAATATTGTTTCAACTGATGATTCTGCCTGAAAAACTATACCTGCATTTTCCGAAAATAAAACTTTAATTGAATCCTGCTCTTTTAATGAACTAATATCAAAATCAGCTCCTAAACCTGAATCTGCAAAACATAGTTCTAATAAACTTGTAATTAATCCACCAGAAGCCACATCATGCCCTGCAATAATTTTATCTTCTTTAATTAATTGCTGAATGGTATTGAATACATTTTTTACATAGTCTGCATCTTTTACATCAGGAGCTTCACTGCCAATAGTATTTAAAATTTGATTAAATGAACTTCCACCTAATTTAAATGCATCTTGCGAAATGTTGATATAGTATATGTTTCCACCATCAACTTGTAAAACAGGTTCTACTACTTTGGTAATATCGTTACAGTTTGCAGCAGCAGAAATGATAACAGTACCTGGAGAAATTACTTCTTCATTTGGGTATTTCTGCTTCATTGAAAGCGAATCTTTACCAGTTGGAACATTAACGCCCAAGTTTATGGAAAATTCTGAAACTGCTTTTACAGCATTGTATAATCTTGCATCTTCACCTTCGTTTTTACAAGGCCACATCCAGTTTGCTGATAAGGAAACGGATTGTAAACCATTTTTTAAAGGTGCCCAAATAATATTGGTTAGCGCTTCAGTTATTGAATTTCTACTTCCAGCTTCATCAAAGATTAATCCAGAAATAGGAGAGTGGCCAATAGAAGTGGCAATGCCCTCTTTACCTTTAAAGTCTAAAGCCATTACACCAACATTATTTAATGGCAATTGTAAATTACCAACACATTGCTGTTTAGCAACTCTACCACCAACACAACGATCTACTTTATTGGTTAACCAATCTTTACAAGCTACTGCTTCTAATTGTAGTACTTGTTCTAAATAGTCTTGTAAATTATCTACTGAATAAGAACCATCTGCATATTTTCTATTCACTGTAGCATCTTTCATAATGGTTTTTGGAGACGAACCAAACATATCTTCTAGTGCTAAATCCATTGGTTTATCACCTTTAGACTCTGACTCAAAAGTAAATCTGTCATTTCCAGTAACATCACCAACAACATACATTGGTGAACGCTCTCTTTCAGCTATCTTATTCAGTGTTTTTGTATGTTTTTTATCGATTACAAGTCCCATTCTTTCTTGCGATTCGTTACCGATGATTTCTTTAGCAGAGAGGGTAGGGTCACCAACAGGTAATTTGTCTAAATTGATTTTTCCACCTGTTTCTTCAACCAATTCAGACAAACAATTTAAGTGTCCACCTGCACCATGATCGTGAATAGAAACAATATAATTTTCGTCACTTTCTACCATTCCACGAACTGCGTTTGCAGCACGTTTTTGCATCTCTGGATTAGAACGTTGTACGGCATTTAATTCAATTCCTGATTCAAATTCACCGGTATCTGCAGATGAAACTGCAGCACCACCCATTCCAATTCTATAATTTTCCCCACCTAAAATAACTATTTGATCCCCTTTTTTAGGCGTATCTTTTATTGCCTGTGAAGCTTTACCATAACCAATTCCACCAGCCAACATAATTACTTTGTCAAACCCTAATTTTCTAGCATTTTCTTGATGTTCGAATGTTAAAACTGACCCACTAATTAATGGTTGACCAAATTTATTCCCAAAGTCTGACGCTCCATTAGATGCCTTAATTAAAATATCCATTGGTGTTTGATACAACCACTTTCTTTCCTCAAACTTTTGCTCCCAAGGACGGTTTTCTTCTAATCTTGAATATGAAGTCATATAGACTGCAGTTCCAGCCAATGGCAATGAACCTTTACCACCAGCAAGTCTGTCTCTAATTTCACCACCTGAACCTGTTGCAGCACCATTAAAAGGTTCTACTGTGGTTGGGAAATTGTGTGTTTCTGCTTTTAAAGATATTACAGATTCAAATTCTTTTGTTTCGTAAAAGTCTGGTTTATCTGCAGACTTTGGTGCAAACTGTTCTACTTTTGGACCTTTAATAAAAGCAACATTGTCTTTATATGCTGAAACGATATCATTAGGATTTTGTTTTGAGGTTTCTTTAATCATTTTAAAGAGCGAAGTTGGTTTTTCTTCACCATCAATAACAAAAGTTCCATTAAAAATTTTGTGACGACAGTGTTCTGAGTTTACTTGGCTAAATCCAAACACTTCAGAATCGGTTAATTTTCTGCCTATTTTTTTAGAAACTTCATTTAAATAATCTACCTCTTCATTACTTAAAGCTAACCCTTCTTTTATATTGTATGCAGCAATATCTTCTATTTCTAAAATAGGATCTGGCTGAATGTTTATGGTAAAAGAATCTTGATGAAGCCCATTAAATTTCTCAGAAATCATTGGGTCATAATCTGTAAAGTTAGCATCACAAAAAGAGAATTCTTCGATTCTAATTATACCTGATATTCCCATATTTTGGGTAATTTCTACTGCATTTGTACTCCAAGGAGTAATCATTGCAGCTCTAGGACCAACGTAATAATTATCTAAGTTTTCTGCCTCAATTTTTGGCATATTGCCAAAAAGCCAGCTTAGTTTTAAAATTGTTTCTGAAGAGAATTCTTTTGTTGCTTGAACAGCGTATACTTTACTGTTTTGGTTACCAAAGAAATGAATCATTGATGAAGTTTTAATGATTAAAATGCAAAATTATAATATTACCTGTAATATCTAATTAATTAGCAAGATTTATTTACCAACTTATAAACTTGTTTATAAACAAAAAAGGCAGCTAAAAGCTACCCTTATTGTTATCTCTTGATTAGCTTTTTAGAACTAATATTTTTAGACGATTGAACTTTTAATAAATACACACCTTTAGATAACTTTGAAGTATCTATTATATTTTTACCAAAGATTAACTTGTTTTGATAAACTTTTTTTCCAAGAACATTGTAAATTGTAATGTAGCCATCTTCCTTAACTTGAACAGTTACCTTATTGCCATAATTTGGATTTGGATATATTTTAAAATTATTGTTTGTAATTACTGTAGTAGAAAGTGTTGCTGATGCGTGTTTACCAATGTCAGATACCTCATTTTGTTCGTAAACATCCCACTCATTATCAATATCAAAAGTGGTATTAGGTGATACTATATTTTCTTTTCTTCTTAATGTCTTATTCGCTCCAAAATTTGAACTTCCACCGTTAAAAGTTCCTATGATATCAATTAAAACATTGTTTTTAAAAAGACCTACAGGATCGTTACCATTAAAGTTAATTGGTGTACCAAATTGATTAGAGTTATTTCTTGGATGAACATAGTCTGCTTCATCATTTAATATTTGTAAATCAGCATCTTCTGAAACAATTACAAAGACATCATTAGATGCTATTACCCCTTCTAGATTTAGTACAAAATCTTCGTTCCAACCTTCTCCATTTTGTCCACCATTTCTTTGTCTTTTTATTGAGTATGGTGCTAAATCTATAGCATCTTCTGTTAAGTTTACAATTTCTATAGCTTTGTTAAAAGAAGAACCTTCTACATATTCAGAGAAAAATAGTTCGTTTGCTGCAGCATTATCTCCATTTGTAGTAGCGCTAATAGGATTACTTTGGTCAGATGTATTACCAACAATATCTACTGCTGCAATTTGTATTTGATAAGTAGTGCTAGATTCTAAATTGATTATAGTAGCGGAAGTTTCTGAAGTTTCAGTATTTAAACTTCCATTTAAATAAATTTCGTATTTGCTTACTTGTGTATCATCTGACGATGCTTGCCAGGAAATTACAAAAGAGTTCGTTGTTTCATTAGCTATTGTAATATTTTCTGGCACAGTTGGCGGTGTAACATCTTCTAACGTCGAAGAAGTTATTACATTACTAAATTCTGAAGTATTGTTTGCAATATCTTTAGCAAGTACTTTAAACTCGTAACTTGTGTTTGGTGCTAAATTTGTATAACTAAAAGTAGTATTTGTTGTATTATTTGCTAGTTCATTATTTACATATATATCGTAGCTAGTAACTTCTACATTGTCTGTAGCTGCATTCCAGCTTAAATCGATAGATTTAGTTGTGATATTAGAAGCTGTTAAATTGGTTGGAGCGGTAGGGGCTTCATTATCGTTATTCGAATAAATTCCCCATAAATCATCTGCAATTTCACCACCCCAAATTCTTGTTGCTAATCTTGGATTGTCTATAAAAGGGTTTCTGTTTCCTTGCGAAAAATCGTTATTTGTATTTCCATGATATTCATTTCTTTGTATTTCTAATGGAGAAACGGGATCTTCTGCATTCCATTTTAGAAATAGATCTATCATATCGTCAGGGGTGTTTGAATTGTCTCCAAAACCAACGTTAGATGGTAAACAACGTTCTTCGTATCTTAAATACATGTACATCATCATTCTTGCTACATCTCCTTTCCATTCATCACCAGGATACCAACCACCATTAGATTGTGTACCACTATTGCCAGAACCTTCAGTAAATTTTCTATTGTTTCTAGAAGAGTTTCTTTGTACATCAGATGGTCTAAGATGATGTGCATCAGATCCTGGACCAGATTCTCCTAAATTTGGTGTTCCTAAAGAGCGAGAATAAACATGTTCTCTGTTCCAATCGCCTACACTTCCACCATTGTTATTTATACCTCTAGTTCTATTATTGGTAACATCACTATCAGAGCCATTTTCCCAACCATAAATGAGTAAAACTTCACCACTATTATTAGGGTTTATGTCTGTAATTTTACTAGCATCCCATACTTCACTATAAAATAAAAAGTTAGTATGTGTAGAAGTTATTTTTGAAGAAAGTTCTTCTTTTAATGCTAGTCCAGTTAAGTTTAGGTTTACATTATTGTAATAGTTTTGCTGTGCATAACCATTTATAATTAAAAAGAGTGTAAAGAGTAAAGTAATTTTTTTTAGCATGATATTGTTTTTGTTTATAAAACAATTTCTTTTTCACAGCTTTTTTTACTTTTTCTTTTCTAAAAGGGCCATGTAAAACCCATCATAACCAGTTTTATGTGATAGTATTTTTTTATCGCTTACAAAGCTAAAATCTTTTCCGTTTTCTGAGTCTAAGAAAGTGTCTACTTGTTCTTGATTTTCTGATGGTAAAATTGAGCATGTTGCATAAACAAGTTTACCTCCTGCTTTTAACATTTTCGAATAATCTTGTAGACATTCTTGTTGCACTTTTTTTATGTTTTCTATAAAAGCAGGTTCTAGTTTCCATTTAGAGTCTGGGTTTCTTTTAATGACTCCTAGTCCAGAACAGGGTGCATCAATTAAAACTCTATCTGCTTTGTTATATAGTTTTTTTATTGGTTTGGTAGAGTCTATTACTTTTAAATCGATGTTGTGAACTTTGTTTCTCTTGGCTCGTTTTTTTAGTTTTTTTAATTTGCTTTCATAGATATCCATGGCAATAATTTGTCCTTTATTTTTCATTAAAGAGGCTAAATGCAGAGTTTTTCCGCCAGCACCTGCACAAGTATCTACTACTTTCATTCCAGGTTCTACATCTAAATATCTAGCAACTAATTGCGAAGACGCATCTTGAACTTCGAATAAACCATTATGAAAAGCTTTAGTCTTAAATACATTTGCTCTTTCTACCAATTCTAATGCATCTGGGTAGTTTTTAAGAGCAATGGTATCTATATTTTCTGATTTTAAAGTTTTTTGCAAGTCTTCTCTAGTAGTATTTAAGGTATTGGTTCTTAAAATTACTTTTGCTTGTTGGTTAAGAGCTGCTATTTCTTTGGTCCAAATTTGTTCTCCTAATTCAGAAATACATAAATCATCCATCCAATCAGGAATAGATTCTCTATATTTTCTGATTTTTGATAATTCGTCAAATTTTCCTTTAATTCTTCTTACAGGTACGTCACCAATTTGATTCCAATCTGGTAAAGGAATTCCTCTTAAAACACACCATACAGAAAAAAGTCTCCAGATATTATCTCTTTTGTAAGGCGCTTTTACGTCTGCAATTTCAGCGTATAATCTATTCCAACGTACAATATCATAAATAGTTTCTGCAACAAACTTTCTATCTCTTGCTCCCCATCTTTTATCTCTTTTTAACGCTTTTTCTACGGCCTTATCTGCATAAACCCCTTCATTAAAAATATCACGTATACTATCTATAACAGCAAAGGTTAAATTTCTGTGTAGTCTCATCTAATTAATTTGAAGGGTGTAAAGATATAGTAAATTATGTGGATTTTGTATTTTCGTTACGCAGAAAACTGTCAACTTGAATCTAAATTATCCAATAACATATATTAAAGGAATAAGTACCCAAAGAGCTGCTCTAATTTCTAGTGAATTAGGAGTTTTTACTTGTAATGATTTATTAAATTATTTTCCATTTCGTTATATAGATAAAACAAAATTTTATACCATAAACGAATTGCAACCAAGTAGTGCAGAGGTACAAATTGTTGGTAAAGTTGTTCATGTTAAATCTGTTGCACAGAAAAGAGGAAGTCGTTTAGTAGCCACTTTTCAAGATACAACAGGAAGTATGGAATTAGTTTGGTTTAAGGGGCAAAAGTGGATACAGAGAAATATAAAAGTAGGTTTGCCTTATGTAGTTTATGGTAAATTGAATTACTATAATGGTAATTTTAGTATTGCACATCCAGAAATGGATTTGTTATCTGAATATAAAAAGAAATTACAGTCTGCCATGCAACCTGTTTACCATTCTACAGAGAAGCTTGTAAATTCTGGCCTTTCTAATAAAATGATGCGAGGATATCTACAACATTTGCTTTCTGCAGTTTACGATGGAATTCAAGAAAGTTTAAGCCAAGATTTGATAAATGAGCTAAAGCTATATCCAAAGAAAAAGGCTTATTTATCCATACATTTTCCTAAAAGTCAAGAAGAATTAGCAAAAGCACAATTTCGATTAAAGTTTGAAGAATTATTTTATATTCAACTGCAATTAATACGAAAAAAACTTATTAATAAATCAAAAATTAAGGGATACGTTTTTGATAAAGTTGGCAATTATTTTCATGGTTTTTATAATAATTACTTACCGTTTGCATTGACCAATGCTCAGAAAAAAGTACTAAAAGAAATTCGAAAAGATTTAGGTTCTGGTGCACAAATGAATCGATTATTGCAAGGAGATGTTGGTTCAGGAAAAACAATTGTTGCAGTTTTAAGCATGCTTTTGGCCTTAGATAATGGATTTCAAGCAACTTTAATGGCACCAACAGAGATACTGGCAACCCAACATTTTAAAGCAATTCAAGATTTTTTAAAGTCTTCTAAAATAAAAGTAGAATTACTTACAGGATCTGTGAAGACAAAAAAAAGAAGAGAAATTCACGAAGCTTTAGAGTCAGGTGATCTACATATTTTGGTTGGAACACATGCTTTGCTAGAAGACAAGGTGCAATACAAAAATTTAGGTATTGCAATTATAGATGAGCAACATCGATTTGGAGTAAAACAAAGAGCAAAATTGTGGAGTAAAAACAACTTGCCTCCGCATATTTTAGTAATGACTGCCACACCAATTCCAAGAACACTTGCAATGTCTGTATATGGAGATTTAGATATTTCTGTTATTGATGAATTACCACCAGGAAGAAAAGAAGTAAAAACTGTTCATCGATTTGATAGTAATCGATTATCGGTTTTTAAGTTTATGAAAGACGAAATAAAAAAAGGAAGACAAGTCTATATTGTATATCCTTTAATAGAAGAGTCTGAAGCAATGGATTATAAAGACTTAATGGATGGTTACGAAAGTGTATCTCGTGAATTTCCTTCGCCAAACTACCAAATTAGTATTGTTCATGGTAAAATGAAACCTGAAGATAAAGAATTTGAAATGCAGCGCTTTGTTAAAGGAGAAACACAAATTATGGTAGCAACAACAGTAATAGAAGTTGGGGTTAATGTGCCAAATGCAAGTGTAATGATTATTGAGAGTGCAGAACGATTTGGTTTAAGTCAATTGCATCAATTACGAGGAAGAGTTGGTAGAGGTGCAGATCAAAGTTATTGTATCTTATTGTCTAGTTTTAAACTGTCTGAAGAGGCAAAAATCAGGCTAAAAACAATGACAGATACTACAGATGGTTTTAAAATTGCAGAAGTAGATTTAAAATTACGTGGTCCAGGAAATATTATGGGAACACAACAAAGCGGAGTTTTAAATCTAAAAATTGCTGATGTAACCAAAGATGGACAAATCTTGTCGTTAGCAAGACAAAAGGCCTATGAGATTTTAGAGAGTGATCCAAATCTTGAAAAACCAGAACATAGTGCAATTCGTAAAACATTTGCAGTAGTTGCAAAATCTTCAAAAGTCTGGAGCAATATTAGTTAATTGGCTTTTACAAAGACCATACAATGTTGCCATGGTAAATTTTTAATATTTTTTTGCAATACAAAGCCATTGGCTTTAAACTCTTTTATGGCTTGTTTTTCAGACATTTTATGAAGTCTTTTAATGGGTACAGAATCGTCTTCCATTCTATATTCTACTAAATATACTTTACCATCTTTTTTTAATGAATTGTAAATGGAAGTAAGCATTTCTTTAGGAAAATTAAACTCATGGTACACATCTACCATCAAGACTTTATCTACACTATTTGGTTCTAAATTTATTGTTTTTTCTGTGCCTTGTACAAGACGAATATTTTTATTGCTTTTATAATTAGAGTTTTGAAAAATTGCTTGTAACATTTCCTCTTGAATATCAACAGCATAAATTTCTCCGTTTTTAGCCAAAGGTGCCATTTTAAATACATGATATCCAGAACCTGCACCAATATCTGCAATAATATCGGTAGGTTTTATATCCATATTTTTTATTAAAGTAGAAGTGTTTTCTTCCTTTTCTCTTGTTGATCTTTCCAGCCAATTAATACCTTGATAACCCATTACATAAGCAATTTCTCTACCCATATACCACTTGCCAATACCATTATAATCTCCTTTTTTAAAAGTATAAATAGTAGTTGGTTTGGTTTGAGATTTTATGGGAGTTGCAAACAAAACCGTAATTAAAACTAGGAAGTATAATTTAAAATCTTTCATTTCGTAAAAATACTATGTAGCACAAATTGTTACTCTTAAATAATCTATAAAATGCTATTACTATTTTCTTAGACTCCAGATCTCATAAATAGGATTTCCTTTGCTAGACTTACCAGAATGGTGCCAATTGCTATCTATTAACTCAAAATTAAACTGCAGGCTCATACCAACTCTAGAGTTATCACGCGAGAAAAACTCGATATTTTCTGTATATTTCCCATTAATTGTAGTGTATGTGCCACCTCCTGTTCCTATAAATTGTTTAGTTTCTGTATTATAGGCAATCCACTGAAAGCGAGTTCCAGAAAGTATTTTCATCGTTTTTCTCGGTCTTGAGGTGTCTCTATTCTGAATTTGCCCATTTCTTTTTCTTCCAGACATTAACCAGGCACCTTGTAATTTTCCTGGAGTACCATTATCGATTCGCTGAAACTCTTGTGCATCAAAAACTAACTTATTTTTCGTAATCTTTATATCCTTTTTATTCGTTTTACCAACCAATTCTGGATTTGTTGAATTAAATTCTGTTACGGTTACCAATTGTTCTTTTTTCATATTCCATGAACCACCATTGGTGCCAATAAAATCTCCTGAATATGAATAATAACTAGTAAATACGTGGAAATTTTCTGTAAAAACTGCAATTGTTGTAATTTCTTTACCCTCGTTGTTTGTAGTTGTGTTTTGCCAACTACCTAACAAGCTCTGTGCTGTTAATTGAACCGAAAAAAATAATACAAGGGGTAAAATTAATGTAGCTTTCATGAGTTAAGATTTTATATTAAGTAAACGTTTTGCTGCGTTAAAAGGAGTTGTTTTTTGATTTTCTATCAAGTTCATTTCTTTTTGTAACGCTTTTTTTATGTGATCATTATTAAAGAAACGATCTTTTAATTGTTGTTCTATTGTAGATAAAAGCCAAAATTGGTTTTGTTGGTTTCTTTTTTCACTGAAATAGTTATTCTTTTTGGTTAATTCTAAATATTCTAAGATCATTTTATAAATTTCGCTTATTCCTTTATTTTCTAGAGCGCTTGCTGTTAGTACTTTAGGTTGCCATTTGCTATCTTTAAGAGGATATAAATGTAACGCTCTGTTAAACTCAACTTTAGCTAATTTTGCATTTTTTTCATTTCCAGAATCTGCTTTGTTAATTACAATTGCATCTGCCATTTCAATAATACCCCTTTTTATTCCTTGTAATTCGTCACCTGCACCTGCAAGCTTTAACAGCAAGAAAAAATCTACCATAGAATGCACAACAGTTTCCGATTGTCCAACACCTACAGTTTCAATAATAATAGTATCAAAACCAGCTGCTTCGCATAAAATTATACTTTCTCTAGTTTTTTGAGCAACACCTCCTAAAGAAGTCCCTGAAGGCGAAGGTCTTATAAATGCGTTTTTGTCCATTACAAGTTGCTCCATTCTAGTTTTGTCGCCTAAAATAGAACCTTTATTAACAGAGCTACTAGGATCTACAGCTAAGACTGCTACTTTTTTTCCTTGCGTAGTTAAATGTTTTCCAAATGATTCTATGAATGTACTTTTTCCAACACCAGGTACCCCTGTAATACCTATTCTTACAGACTTATTTGCATATGGCAAACATGCTTCTAGTATTTTGTTCGCCTTTTCTTGGTGCTTTGCATTGGTGCTTTCTACTAAAGTAATGGCTCTACTTAAAAAGGTAATATTTCCCTCTAATATTTTTGTAATAAAATGAGATGTAGAAGTGCTTTTAGCTCTGTTTTTTTTAATAATATTTGCACTTTTTATACTTGTATTTTCTGGCTGTGTAATGCCTTGTTTTTCATGTAAGGACCCTTTCTTTTTTTCCATAATCAAGATTAACAAGGTAAATTTAATGATAAAAAAATGATCTATTTTGCAACGAAGCAAAAAATGATTCGTCTTTAAGACAAGAAATAGAGAATGAAACCAACCAAACAAATTCATCAATCTATTATAAACCAATGCAAAAAGAACAATGCAAAGGCACAAATGCAGTTGTATAAATTGTATTGCGATGCGATGTTTTTAGTTGCGCATCGTTATGTTTTGGATCGGTTTGTGGCAGAAGATATTATGCAAGAAGCTTTTATAAAAGCTTTTAAAAATATCGAAAGCTATAGAAATGAAGTTTCTATTGGGGCTTGGTTAAAAAAAATAGTTATAAACCATAGTATAGATTATTTAAAAAAGAGAAAGTTAGAAGTAGTTTCTATTAACGAAGAAGTTGCTAAAGTATATGATGATGAAACAGATTGGAAAGTAGAAACCAATATAGATATAGATGGAATTAAAGAAGTAATAAATAGTTTGCAAGAAAAATATCGTTTGGTATTGTCTCTTTACCTTCTAGAAGGGTATGATCATTCAGAAATTGCTAGTATTCTAAAAATAACTGAAAACACTTCTAGAACCCATTTGTTAAGAGGAAAGAAAATTCTTAAAAACAAACTAAAAGACCAAAGTTATGAAGCAAGATATTAAAGAAATGGTTAAAAAGGCAAAGGAAGAAAACGTGACTTTATCTAAAAATCATGAGAAAAACTTTGAAGCACTTTTACAATCAGAATTACACCCTAAAACAAAAAATAAATCAATAATTACTTGGTTTACTGTAGCAGCTTCTGTTGCTTTAATACTAACTTTTGGGCTACAATTGCAAAATTCAGATGAAGTAGAGATACCTAAAAGTAAAGTAGAAAATATAAGTTTAGGAAGTATTTCTCCAGAATTCCAAACTTTAGAAACTTACTATACAAATAGTATAAAACTAGAAATCAGTGAAATAGATTTAGGTGACAATAACAAAGATTTAGTAGATAGTTATTTACTAAAAATAGGAGAATTAACAAAAGAGTATAAATCATTGACTTTAGAGCTCAATACAAAAGGAGTTAATGATGCTACAATAGATGCATTAATAAGTAATTTACAATTACGCTTACAGCTGTTAAAACGTTTGAGAAAACAATTAAAAGAACTTAAAAATTTAAACACAAAACAAAATGAATTACAAATTATTTAAACCACTTGTTTATATTTTAGTTAGCTGTTTTTCAGTTTTAACTTATGGACAAAAATTCGATAAAAAATTTACCGAAAACTTTAAAACAAATAAAGATGTAGAGATAGAAATAAATGCTTCTTTTACAGATATAAACGTTACAACTTGGAATAAAAATGAAGTTGCCATAGAGGCTTTTATTGAGATTGAAGGCGTTGCTAAAGAAGAAGCAGAAAAATATTTTAAAAACTGGAAATTTGAAGCTCTAGGAAATAATTCTAAAGTTATGATTAACTCAAAAGGAGATAATGTTTTTAGTTTTAAAAATGATTTTGTCTTTTTTGATAATATGAATTTTGATTTTGAAATGCCAGATATTGATTCTGCAACCATAAAGGCATTTACTTTGCCAGAAATGGATTTTAATTTTGACTTTGATAATCTTATAATAGAGTTAGAGTCTATTGGAGATAATATAGGGAAAGATGGGGAGTATAACTTTTCTTTTAATGATGGAAAAGAAAAAGTAGTTATCAAATCTAAAGAAGATTGGGAAAAATTTAAAAAATCTAAAAAATATGCAGAATTTAAAAAGAATATTAGCAAAGAAAGAGCTAAAGTAAGAGAGGAGTTAGCAAAATCTAGAGTAGAGGTAAAAAAAGCCATGGCAGAAGCTAGAAAAGAAATGGCAAAAATTAACAAAGAAGAAATTAAAAGAGAGTTAGAGAAGGTAAGGCAAGAACTAAAAAATATGCGATTTAATTTTTCCGGAGAGGCTACGTCTATTAACGGAAAAAAAGTAAAAATTAAAAAGCGTATAGAAATTAAGGTTCCAAAAGAGGCAACTTTTAACTTAAATACAAAACATTGCAAAATAAAACTACCAGAAGTGGCTGCTTCTGGTAATTTAAATTATGGTAGTTTTAATGCTGTAAAACTTAACGGAGGAAAGTTAATTATTAATTACGCTCCTGTTACTGTAGCTAGTTTAAATGCGTGTACTTTATTTTTGAATAACGTAACTGATGCAAAAATTGCATCAGTTACAAAATCTACAGTTACCAATAACTCTTCTAAAATAAGAATACTGCAAGTAAATAATAATGTTACACTTTCTAGTATGTTTGGAGATCTTTCTGTAGATGGTTTTTCTAAAGATTTTAGCAATTTGTTTTTAGAGTTAAATCAATCTAATGCAACTTTTAATTTAGATGGTGTTAAGGCTAGAATAGAATATAATCCAAACAGAATACAATTAAAAGACAACAGAATAGAAACGAAAAGAAACAGCAGCAATCTTATTAAAATAGGAGGTAGCTTTAGTAATGTAGTTATAAATTAATCTTCTTCTTCTAAACGCACAAGTGCAGCGTAATTTTTATTTAGTTTTTTAAGTAAAATACCATAAATCAATTTATAAAAAAGCCACAAGAAAAACAGAATAAAAACTAAAGCAATTATCTGACTTATAATTGTAACAGTTATTAATTGACTTAAATCCATAGCTAAGTTTTCAGGATTAATAAATACATTTAGTTTTTCTGTATCAGAAAAAATAGTAAAATTAACTACTAGACTAATTAAGAAAACACTAACTAAATTATAATACACATAATATTTTACAGTATTTCTAACTTTAAGAATATTTTTCATTAAACTTTTTGTACTCTCCAGAATAGAAACACCTTCATAATTTTTATAGAAAAAGAGAAGAAATACTACTACAATACAATAGTGTGCAACCATGGCTGCATTCAAAAATCCATGTAAATTTAAATCGTCATAAATTTGGTAATAACTATCAGGTACCATTAGGTTTATAACAATCCAAAATAGAAACTCTACGATACCTATTATAAAAATCCACTTTACAATAGAGGATGATTTTGAATGAATAAGCTTATAAATTTCTAGCTTAGAAACCTTTCTATCATCTTCTGGTTGATTTTTCCAGGCATTTTTGTATTTATCTAATAACTCCATAAGATTATGGGTTTAATATTTTTTTTAATTTGTCTTTGGCTCTACTCATTTTTACTCTTGCATTAACACTTGTAATACCAAGTGTTTCCGAAATTTCATCATAGGGCTTGTCTTCTAAGTATAAGAATATTAAAGCTTTATCAATATCATTTAGAGTATGAATAGCTTTATATAGTGCCTTTAATTGTAATTCTTCAGTATCATCATATTCTGTAGATTTAATTTTAAAAGCTACATTATCTATGTCTTGTGTTTTAACTCTTTTAGATGTTTTTCTATACAAAGAAATGGCTGTATTTAAGGCTACTCTATACATCCAAGTACTAAATTTAGCATCCCCTCTAAACTTTGGGTAATTTTTCCAAAGTTGAATAGTTATTTCTTGAAACAAATCGTTATGCGAATTATAATCTGTAGTATAAATTCTACAAATTTTATGTGCAATATTTTGATTTTTTTCAAAATCGGCTAAAAATTTAGACTCTAAATCCTTGTTCAATCTTAATTAGTTAGTTTACTATTTGTAGTTTTTTATCGGTAAATGTTACAATTATCACAAAAAAAATTATTATTACAATATTTTTTTTAATTTCGTTTAACAAAAATAGATTTATTTTGAACAATATTAAACAAGATTTTACAATTAAAGATCTTGAAAACATTTCTGGTATAAAGGCACATACTATCAGAATTTGGGAAAAAAGATACAATCTTTTAGAACCTCAAAGAACAGACACAAATATACGATACTACACGCCAGAAGATTTAACAAAATTACTTAACGTAGTTTTATTAAATAATAACAATTTCAAGATTTCGAAAATAGCCAAAATGACGGAAGAGGAAATTATAACTCAGTCTAGAGAATTGGCTTTTAGTATGGCTATAAATGACGAAGCAATTAACGCTTTTAAAGTAGCTATGTTCCAGTTTGATAAAGTGTTGTTTAACAATACTTACAACAAGCTTTTACACAAAAAAACCTTTAGAGAAATATTTAAAGAGGTTTTTATACCATTTTTAGATCATATTGGTTTATTATGGCAAACAGATACACTTTTGCCAGCTCACGAGCATTTTATATCTAATTTAATAGCTCAAAAAATTCAAAGCAATATTGAAAAACTGCAATACAGTTTAGAAGTTTCTAACAAATCTTATGTACTTTTCTTACCAGAAAATGAAATACATGAACTTGGGCTGTTGTACTTAAATTACGAGCTTGTATTGCGTGGTTTCCATACCATTTATTTAGGGCAAAGTTTACCACTAAATAATTTAGATTATTTCTTAGATGGTGAAAGAGAAATATGTTTTATTACTTCTTTAACTATTAGACCTTATGAAGAAAATATAGACGAATATTTTAATGAGATTAATAGAATTATGGAAGGTACAACCAATAAATTTATTGCTGTTGGAAGAAGAGTTTCTTCTGTAAGAGAAAAAAAATTATCAGAAAATATTACTCTTTACGATTCTATAGGTGATTTGTTAAAAGAGTTATAAAATTATTAGCGCAACAATGTTTTGTTTTATTAATATATATATTTGTTAAACACTAATCGACATTAATGAACAAAAATATATACATTATCGGATCTGGTTTTTCTTCGCTATCAGCATCCTGCTACTTAGCTAAACAAGGTTATAACGTAACTGTTTTAGAGAAAAATGATACACTTGGTGGTAGAGCCAGACAATTCAAAAAAGATGGTTTCACTTTTGATATTGGACCATCTTGGTATTGGATGCCTGATGTTTTTGAGCGTTTTTTTGCTGACTTTGGAAAAAAGCCTTCTGATTATTACGAATTAGATAGATTAAAACCAGGATATGAAGTATATTTTGGAGAAAATGATTCAATTACGATTCCCGGAAATTTAGAAGAAATTTATAAAATTTTTGAACAAGAAGAAAAAGGTAGTTCAGAACATTTAAAAAGTTTTTTAGCATCTGCAAAAGCAAACTATGATACAGCTATAAAAGATTTAGTATATAAGCCGGGAATTTCTCCTCTAGAACTTGTAACTCCTGTTACCATTGCTAGAGTTTCTCAGTTTTTTTCTACTATCAGTCAACGTGTGCGAAAAAAGATAAAAAGTCAAAAACTAATTCAAATCTTAGAATTTCCAGTTCTTTTTTTAGGAGCAAAACCTAGTGACACACCTGGATTTTATAATTTTATGAATTATGCAGATTTTGGTTTAGGTACATGGCATCCAAGGGGAGGTATGTATAAAGTGGTAGAGGCAATGGTTTCTCTAGGGAAAACATTAGGCGTTGATTATAGAACAGAAGCCAATGTAGAAAAAATTTATACAGATAATTCCAATAAGGTTTCTGGACTTAAAGTTAATGGAGAAGATTTTAAAGCAGACTTAATATTAAGTGGTGCAGATTATCATCATACAGAAACACTTTTAGATTCGAACCTTAGACAATATTCTGAAAAATATTGGGAGAATAGAACATTTGCACCATCATCATTATTATTTTACATCGGTTTTGATAAGAAAATAAAAAATGCTTGCCATCATACGTTATTTTTTGATACAGATTTTGATAAGCATGCTAAAGAAATTTACGATGAGCCAAAATGGCCAAAAAACCCATTGTTTTACGCTAATTTTACTTCAATGACAGATAAAACTTCTGCACCTGAAGGAAAAGAAACAGGTTTTTTTCTTATACCATTAGCACCAGGAATTGAAGATACAGAAGAGTTAAGAGAAGAATATTATCACAAAATTTTAGATAGATTCGAAAAATTAACCAATCAAGAAGTTAAAAAAAGTGTTATCTTTAAGAAATCGTACTGTGTTAACGATTTTGTAAACGATTACAACTCGTATAAAGGAAATGCATATGGTATGGCAAATACTTTATTACAAACTGCATTTCTAAGACCAAAAATTAAAAGTAAAAAGGTGAAAAACTTATTTTTTACTGGGCAATTAACTGTACCAGGGCCTGGTGTACCACCTTCTTTAATTTCAGGGAAAATAGCATCAGATTTAATTGTAAAAAATCAATAAAATGAAAGAATTATTTGATCATGTTACTAATGAGTGCAGTAAATTAGTTACAAAAAAATACAGCACCTCGTTTTCGTTAGCAGTAAATATGCTTTCGCCGAAAATTAGAACAGACATCTATAATATTTATGGTTTTGTTCGTTTTGCAGACGAAATTGTAGATACATTTCATGATTATGATAAGAAAGATTTAATGCAAAGATTTGAAGCGGATTATTATACAGCTTTAGAGCAAGGTATTAGCTTAAACCCAATTTTAAACTCTTTTCAAAATACGGTTAGAAAATATAATATTTCTGATGACTTAATTCAGGCATTTTTAAAGAGTATGAAAGCCGATTTATTTAAAACAGAATACCAAACTAAAGAAGAATACGAAGAATATATTTACGGATCTGCAGATGTGGTTGGGCTTATGTGTTTAAAAGTTTTTGTTAATGGAGATGACGTTAAATATAATGAATTAAAAGATGCTGCAATGCGTTTAGGTTCCGCTTTTCAAAAAGTTAACTTTTTAAGAGATTTAAAAGATGATTTTGAAAATTTAAATCGTTCTTATTTTCCAAATATAGATTTAGGTAAACTAGATGCCGCTTCAAAACAACTTATAATTAAAGAGATAGAAGATGATTTTGATTACGCATTTACGCATGGTATTTTAAAGTTACCAGTAGAAGCAAAATTTGGTGTGTATACAGCGTACAGATATTACAGGAAATTATTAAATAAGTTAAATAAAGTACCTTCTACTAAAATTATGGACTCTAGAATACGTATTTCTAATCCAATGAAAATAAATTTACTTGCTAGAAGTTATGTTAAATATAAATTAAACATTATTTAATGATTAATATTTTAATTGTCTTAGGTGTCTTTGTTTTAATGGAAGGCGTAACCTGGTGCACGCATAAATATGTAATGCACGGTTTTTTATGGTACTTACATGAAGATCATCATCAACCTAAATACAAAAATGTGTTCGAAAAAAACGATTTATTTTTTGTGATTTTTGCGTTACCAAGTTCATTATCTATTTATTTTGGTTTAGAAAAACAACTGTATTTTTTAGCAGCAATTGGTTTTGGAATAATGCTTTACGGAATTGCCTATTTTCTAGTACATGACGTTTTAATTCACCAAAGATTTAAGTGGTTCAAAAATACCAAAAACAGGTATTTATTAGGTCTTAGAAAAGCTCATAAAATACACCATAAAAACTTAGGAAAACACGATAGCCAGTGTTTTGGTATGTTATTCGTTCCTTTAAATTATTTCAAAAAACCTCGAGTTTAACACCTTATAACTTTGCGAAAAACTGCCATCATAATTGGTTCTGGAATTGCAGGTTTGTCTGCCGCTATTAGGTTACAATCTAGTGGTTACCAAGTAAATGTTTTTGAACAAAACTCTTATCCTGGAGGTAAATTAACAGCTTTTTCTAAAGCAGGATATCGTTTTGATATGGGGCCATCGTTATTTACTATGCCCCAATATGTAGAAGAACTATTTAAAGTGGCAAATAAGAATGTTTCTTCTTATTTCAACTACAAAAAGAAAGATACTGTTTGCAATTATTTTTACGAAGATGGAACAAGGTTTGAGGCAAAAGCAGATATTAACCAATTTGCCTCTAATGCAGAAGATGTATTTTTAGTAAATAAGCAAGATGTTTTAAGATATTTCGCTAAAAGTAAAACTAAGTTCGATTTAACTTCTTCATTATTTTTAGAAAAGTCGTTGCACAAATTAGATACGTATCTTTCTAAAGAAACTATTAATGCAATTGTAAAAAGTTATAAGTTAAATATTAATACTTCTCTTCACGATTATAATAACAAACAATTTACAGATAAAAGGCTAGTGCAACTATTTGATAGGTTTGCAACATATAATGGTTCAGATCCTTATCAAACTCCAGGAATTATGTCTATGATACCGCATTTAGAACAATTTTTTGGCACCTATATACCAAAAGGAGGTATGCATTCTATCACCCAAAGTTTATTTAAACTTGCACAAGATATTGGAGTTTCTTTCAACTTTAATTCTGAAGTAAAAAAGATAATAGTAAAAAACAAAGAAGCAGTAGGTATTAAAACTAGCAAAGAAGAAATTTTTTCTAATACAATTATTACAAATGCAGATGTTGTACCAACATACAGAAACTTGTTAGCATCAGAAAAAGCACCAGAAAAAGTATTAAAACAACCAAGATCTAGTTCTGCACTAATTTTTTATTGGGGAGTTACTAAAAACTTTCCCGAATTAGATTTACACAATATATTTTTTTCTAAAGACTATAAAAAAGAATTTGATACCATTTTTACACACAAGAATGTAATAAATGATCCTACAGTTTATATAAATATTACCTCTAAAGAAGAGAAAAACGATGCGCCAAAAGGTTCTGAAAATTGGTTTGTTATGATTAATACGCCAAGCAATCAAGGGCAAAATTGGGACGAAATTATAAACAGAAGTAGAAGTAATATTATTAGTAAAATTTCTAGAATATTAGGGATTAATTTAAAAGAATTCATAGAGTTCGAAGAGATTTTAGACCCTAGATTAATAGAAAGTAAAACAAACTCGTATCAAGGCGCTTTGTATGGAGCAGCTAGTAATAACAAATTTGCAGCTTTTTTAAGACATCCAAACTTTACAAGTAAAATAAAGAACCTTTACTTTTGTGGCGGAAGTGTGCATCCAGGAGGTGGCATACCACTATGTTTACTATCTGGTAAAATTGTTTCTGAACTAATTTTAAAACAATAATATGGCCAATTTAACAAAAGCCAACATTTCTATTTTCGTTATTTGGTTATTTAATGTTTCTGGAATTATTGGTATTCTATCTGTTTATTCAGATTGGTTTCTTGCTTTAACTCCACTTAACCTTTTACTATATTCATTTTTTATAATTATTAATGCTAAAAAAATAGGTTTTAAATTTTTCTTAGCTTTTTTGGTTCCTTTTCTTTTTGGCTTTGTTACTGAATTCTTAGGTGTAAATTTTGGCCTTATTTTTGGAGATTATGCATATGGTAATAATTTAGGGTATAAAATACGAGGTGTGCCAATTACCATTTGTTTTAATTGGGCTGTATTAGTAATTGCTTCTGGTGATATTAGTTCCTATTTTTTGAAAAACAAATGGAGTAGAGCACTTTTTGTAGGTTTGGTTATGACACTTTTAGACGCTATTATTGAAGTGTCTGCACCAAGATTCGATTTTTGGGAATTTGACAACAGTATTGTACCAATACAAAATTATATTGGTTGGTTTGTAATAGCTACAATAGCTTCTTATTGTTACCAGCAATTTAAAATTAAGACCAATACACTAGTTTCTGTGCATACTATAGTTGCAATAGCTGTCTTTTTTGTAACTTTTCTGTTTGTATGATGCATAAGTTTGATATAATTATAACAGGAACAGGAGCAGCAGGGCTTCAACTTATAAATCGTTTTATTGATGATCCTTTTTTTGAAAACCATTCCATATTACTGATAGATAATAAGAAAAAAGAAACAGACGATAGAACTTGGTGTTACTGGGAAAACGGAAAAGGTGAGTGGGATTCTATTTTAGAAGCTTCCTGGAATACTATTATTTTTAAAAGTGACATTCATTCAGAAGAAACTGATTTAGAGGATTATAGCTACAAAATGATTCGAAGTTCTAAATTTTACGAACTAATTTTTTCAAGAATCAAAACAAAAGATACTATTACAGTTGTTCAAGAAAAAGTTATTAGCATTCTAGATGAAAACAATTCTGCTAGCGTAAAAACAGAAAATAACACTTATTACGGTAAAAAAATCTTTAATAGTATCGTTTTTGATAAAAAATATATAAACCAAAATAAATATCCATCTCTTCAACAACACTTTGTAGGTTGGTTCGTAAAAACAGATACGCCTGTTTTTGATGATACTAAGGTTACTTTCATGGATTTTAATATTCCGCAAAAAAGAAATACAAGATTCATGTATATTCTGCCAATAAACAAGAATTTTGCACTCTTTGAGTATACTTTATTTTCGAAAGATGAGCTAGAGAAAAAAGAATACGAAGATGGTATTAAAGAATATTTAGATTCTAAGAATATTTCAAAATATTCAATTGTAGAAAAAGAACAAGGAGTTATACCTATGACTTCCTATAAGTTTTGGAAAAATAATTCTAAAAACATTGTTCATATTGGCACTGCAGGTGGATGGTCTAAAGCAAGCACAGGGTTTACGTTTAATAATATATCTAAAAAAACAAAAAGTTTAGCAGCTTTTGTAAAGTTAGACAAACCGTTTACAGATTTTCACCAACAAAATAGGTTTTGGTGGTATGATTTACTCTTATTAGAAGTACTATCTAGAGAAAATTGGAGAGGCTCTGCCATTTTTGGTTATTTGTTTAAAAACAATAAGGTTTCTAATATATTACGTTTTTTAGACGAAGAAACCAGTTTCGTAGAAGATCTTAGAATTATGGGTAGTATTCCTTCGTATCCATTTTTAAAGGCTATTTGGTATAGGTTATTCAAATAACCACTCCTTTTTTTAAAGCATTTAAACGTAATATTTCTCTTTTAATTACTCTTTTTACAATTCGGTATTGTAAAACTACAATTCAGTAATTCATAATTTTTAAAAGCATACTAATCCTACATCTTTGTAGGGTAATTAAACATTAAAACTAAAAATTATGAAATTAGTAACAACATTATTAGTAGCAGCAACATTATTTGTAAGTCAAGTAATAACAGGTCAAGAAAAGATAACCATTAAAGCAGAAGTAGTAAATGTAACTTCTAATGAAGGTAAAGTAGGTTTTGCATTATATAATAAAACAACTTTTATGAAAGAACCAATACAAGCTTTAAATGCAAAAATTGAAAACAATAAAAGTGTTGTAGTATTTAAAGATATAACGCCAGGTGAATATGCAATTATATGCTATCATGATAAAAATAATAACGATAGTATGGATTTTAGCCCTAATGGAATGCCTTTAGAAGATTATGGTGCGTCTAACAACAAGTTAAATCCATATGGACCACCAACTTTTGATAGTGCAAAGTTTACAGTTTCTGATAAAAATGTATCTTTAGAAATAAGATTCTAATTTACAAATACAATAATTACAATGAATATTAGAGAATACATAGTTATGAAAGATTTAAAAAAAGGAATTTATACAAGTTTCAAAATAACACTAATATTTGCTGTAATTTTTATTGTAATCAATCAAAACTTTACCCTTAATGGAATGGGATATACTTTTTTAATCTCTGCAATGTATTCTTATGGTTTAGGCTTTTTTCAATCAATTATTAATGATATTTTAAGTAAAAAATGGGATTGGTTAGAGGAGACAAATACAAGAGTTTGGGTAGGCATTTTTTCAACATTAGTTTATACAATTGTAACAGTTCTTGGAATTAATTATTTTATTCATGTAGTAATTGAAGAAAGAACTTTAGATACTTTTTTTACACAAAATCATATTTGGGAGTTTACACTCTTGGCCTTTATTTCATTCGGTGTTTCAGCTTTCTTTCATGCTAGAAGTTTTATGATTCAGTGGAAAAAATCCGTAAAACAAGAAAGCACCAAGCAAGAAATTGTTGCAAAGACTGAGACAGCAAAGTTCGAATCTCTAAAGAGCCAAATAGACCCACATTTTCTTTTTAACAGTTTAAATGTATTAACAAGTTTAATTGGAGAAAACCCTAATCAGGCAGAAAAATTTACAACGAAGTTGTCTAAGGTATATAGATACGTTTTAGAACAAAGAAATAAAGATCTCGTTTCTGTAAAAGAAGAGTTGAATTTTGCTAGAACCTATATGGAACTGCTAAGCATGCGTTTCGAAGATGCTGTGCAATTTAACATTCCAAATGAAATTGGCAATCCAGAGTTAAAAATAGTGCCCTTATCGCTGCAGCTTTTATTAGAAAATGCAGTAAAGCATAATGTAGTATCTACATCAAAACCATTAACTATCTCTATTTATCAACAAGATAATTACTTAGTAGTAGAAAATAATGTAAACCCTAAAGAAGCAATAGGTAAAAGTACTAGAGTAGGTTTGCAAAATATTGCAGATAGGTATGGTTTAATAACCCAAAAGGGTGTACAAATAGAAAATAATAATAAAATATTTAGAGTTAGTTTACCGCTGCTCTACAAAATGAATAATATCATGTATCAAGAAGATTTAGAAAATAATAAATACGTTAAAGCTGTAGAAAGAGTAGAGAGGTTAAAAGAATTTTATCAAAACTTAGCATCTTACTGTGTTGTAATACCAATTTTAATATATATCAACCTTACTTTTTCACCATTCTTTTATTGGTTTTGGTTTCCTTTAATTGGATGGGGAATTGGTTTATTTTTCCACTTCTTAGAAGTAAACAACTCTAATGTATTCTTAGGGAAGAATTGGGAAGAACGAAAAATAAGAGAACTAATGGAAGAAGAACAAAATAAAAGAATGCGATAATGGAAAATAATAGAATTAAAGACCAACGCTACATTAGAGCAAAGCAAAAGGTAGAAAAAATTAGTAAGTTTTACAGACACTTGTCTATTTATATAATTGTAAATATTATTCTATCAACGATCTTTATTTATAATGATATAGAAGCTGGAGATAGTTTTGAGCAGGCTTTTTTTAATACAAGAAATTTTAAGGTATGGTTTTATTGGGGTATAGCTGTTATCTTTCAAGCAATTGGCACTTTTGGTTTTCCTTTGATGCTCAGTAAAGATTGGGAAGAACGAAAAATTAACGAATACCTTAACGAACAAAATAAAAGATAACATGGAAGCAAACATTCAACAACAACAAAGCTATTTAAAAGCAGAAAAAAGAGTAAAAGAAATAAAAGGATTTTACAGTCACCTATTGGTTTATATAATTGTTATTCCTGTTATAATATATGTAAATTTAACCTTTGTGCCAGGATTTCATTGGTTTTGGTTTACACTTTTAGGTTGGGGATTAGGTTTACTTTTTCATTGGTTTGGTGTTTTCGGTTTTAGACTATTAGGTTTTGGTAAAGACTGGGAAGAGAGAAAAATTAAAGAATTAATGGATAATAAAGATTTTTAATCATGGAAAATAACTACGTTAAAGAGCAAAGCTATATTAAAGCAAAAAAAAGAGTAGCAGATATAAAATCATTTTACATACACTTAATTGTATATATTCTTGTAAATATTTTTGTTAGTGGAATTATTGTTTACGGTATTATGTCTAGTGGTGGAAGCTTTAAATACGCAATTACTCATTTCGGAACTTACTCTACCGCTTTATTTTGGGGTATTGGTTTGTTTTTTCATTGGTTAGGAGTGTTTGGGTTTAGTTCTATTGGCCTTGGTAAAAACTGGGAAGACAAAAAGATTAAGCAAATAATGGAGCAAGACGAAAATAGATCCAAAAAAATTAATTCATAAATATTAGTCAATCAATAAATGAAAGTTTTAATTATAGAAGACGAAAAACCTGCAGCAAGAAGGTTAAAGCGAATGTTAGCAGAATTAGATATAGAAGTTGATCAAATGCTACATTCTGTAGAAGAATCTTTACAATGGTTGCAAAACAATGAGCATCCAGATTTAATATTTCTTGATATTCAATTGTCTGATGGTTTATCTTTTGAAATTTTTGAAGAAATAGAAGTTAACGCCGCAATTATATTTACTACAGCTTATGATGAATATGCACTAAAAGCATTTAAATTAAATAGCATAGATTATTTATTAAAACCTATAGATGAAGACGAGTTGGGTGGAGCAGTAAATCAGTTTAAGCAACAAATTCCCAAACAATCTGATGTAAAAGTTAACCTAGAAGATATAAGAAAACTACTTATAAATCCTGTAGATAGAAAATTTAAAAAACGTCTTTCTATAAAAGTTGGTCAGCATATAAAAATAATCCCTGTAGAAGATATTGAGTGTTTCTTCAGTGAAAATAAAGCAACATACATTCACACAATCGAAAACAGAAATTACCTGTTAGACCACTCACTAGAAAGTTGGGAAGAACAATTAAATCCAGAAATTTTTTATAGAGTAAACAGAACTTACATTGTAAATATCAACCATATTAAAGACATCATTTCTTATACCAATTCTAGATTACAACTTAAATTAAATAGCTATCAAGAACACGAAATTATTGTGAGTAGAGAACGTGTAAAAGATTTTAAAAATTGGATTGATTAATTCTATTTTAACAATTCACTTACGTAAACATACAATTCACTACATTTCTTTTTTTATTCAGAATGAAAAATTTCAATTTTGATTAAAATTAGATCTATGAATAAATTTTTAAAATCTTTTGTATTAGCCCTATCAATTTCGCTTTTATTACTTTTTATTGCTTACGGAGTTTCAAAATTGATAAATAATGTAGATGAAGGAGATTTTATTAGAATTTATATTACTGCATTTATTATCTTCTTTACTCCAATTTTTTTAAGCTTAACATTATCAAAGAAAAATACTACTTGGAAATATGTTTTTGTTTCCCCTTTTATCTCTTTTTTTACAGTATATATTTTAATTTTTATTCATTTTAAAATTTATCAATTTAGAGAGGAATACTCTTTTTTTGAAGTTTCAAGTTTTATAAATGCTTCTATGTCTTTTTTTACAGCGCTCTTTGTAAATTTTATTATGCAATTAAGTCGTAAAAAAAGTGAAACTAAAATTACCTCTAAGTATAAATTCAATTATTCCTATAAATTTATTCTGTTAATTCCACTTTCACTTACTTTGATATATAATCTTTTAATTTTTATAGGTTCCTCTAGTTTTTTAAATGCAATTACAGTTTGGAGTAATTTATTTCCTTTAGGGATTTTAACTGCCCTTTTATCTATAAATTTTTTTAATTCTATTTACGTCAAGTTTTCTAGTACAAAAAGAACAATTGCCATAGTATTATTTTATGTAATGATACCATTAGGTGCAGTTTTTATTAGCATGGTACCAATGATTATAAGTATATATTCCATAAATTTTAGTGTAAAGTTCTTACAAAACATGATTATTGGGAATGTTTTATTTGCCCCTTTTTTTATTTTTACTATTCTAATAACGCATTTATATTTTTTTAAACTGTTGTCTAAAGTAAAAACTAATCAACTTAAACAACAATCCCTAGAAAATCAAATCAATTACCAACAACTTAAAAATCAATTATCGCCACACTTTTTATTTAATAATATAAATGTTTTAACAAGTTTTATAGAAGAAAACCCAACAAAAGCAGTTGCTTATGCAAATAATTTAGCGAACATTTATCACTACTTTTTAGAACAAGAAAAACAAGATATTGTGAAATTAAAAGGTGAAATTAATTTTGCTAAACAGTACTTACAATTACTGAAAGATAGATTTGAAGAAGGCTTAGAATATGAAATTACTATCGATGAAAATAGTAATGATAACTATATTGTAGCAACTATTTTACAACAGGTTTTGGAAAATGTGATAAAACACAATATTATTGATAAAGACAAAACTATTAAAGTAGAGATTTTTACCAAAGACAATTTTTTGATAGTTTCAAATAACAAGATTTTTAAAAAAGTAAACGATTTGAGTTCTAAAAAAGGAATAGAAAACATACAACAGCGTGTTTCATTTTTCACAGAAGAGAAAGTCGTTATAGAAAATACGGATGAAAACTATCTTATAAAATTACCAATTTTAGAAACGGTTTGAAATGACAGCATTAATCATAGAAGACGAATTAACTTCAGCAAGAAAATTAGAACGATTATTAAAAAATTTTGATATTTATTTTTTAGGAAACTTAACATCTATAAAAGAAACGATTTCTTGGTTTCAAAATAATCAACAACCAGAACTTTTATTTTTAGACATTCAACTTGCAGATGGTTTGTGTTTTGACATTTTTGAGAGTGTTAACATTACTTCAAAAATTATTTTCACCACTGCGTTTCCAAAATATAGCATCAAAGCTTTTGACTTTAATGGTGTTTCATATTTGTTAAAACCTATTAATGAAAAAAAATTAGAAACAGCTATTAATAAGGCAAAGCAACTACATCAAAAAGATAAAAACTACGAACAACTTAAAAAAGCTTTTCAAGAATTTGAAACCAATATCTATAAAACCTCTTTTGCAGTTAAAGTAGGTAAGAAGATAAAAATAATACAAGTTGATGACATTCAGCTTTTTTATAGTTTAGACAATGCTACTTTTTTACTGAGTAATTCTATAGCTTACAGCATTAACCAATCTTTAACAAGTTTAGAAAACGATTTGAATCTTAAACACTTTTTCCGAGTAAATAGAACTTTTATCATTAATATAAAGTCAATTATAGATATAACTGTCTATTCAAATTCACGTTTAAAAGTTGTATTAGAAAACTACAAAGAGCAAGAAATTATTGTGAGTAGAGAACGTGTAAAAGATTTTAAAAATTGGATTGATTAAACAAAACTTCTAAATTGTTTTCAGACTATTAAAGTTTGGTTATTTTTATCAAAATTTACTTTAATGAGTCATCAAAAAGAATTTTTCGATTATATCAATAAAGGTTATTCAACCAAAGGTGATTTTATAAACCTTGGTGCAGCAATGTTAGGTGAAGAAACAATTACAAATGCCTATGTAAAAGTACCTTTAAAAACATTAAACAGACATGGCTTAATTGCTGGTGCAACAGGTACAGGTAAAACCAAAACTTTACAAGTTTTAGCTGAAAACCTCTCAGATAAAGGCGTACCTGTTTTGTTAATGGACATTAAAGGAGATTTATCTGGTTTAGCGCAACCAAGTCCTGGGCATGTAAAAATAGAAGAAAGACATACCAAGATTGGTTTTACTTTCGAAGCAAAAAAGTTTCCAGTAGAAATACTAACCATTTCTGAACAAGATGGAACAAGATTACGAGCTACAATCTCTGAATTTGGCCCGGTTTTACTGTCTAGAATTTTAGATTTATCCGAAACTCAGGCAGGAATTGTTGCTATTATTTTTAAGTATTGTGATGACAATAAACTACCGCTTTTAGATCTTAAAGATTTTAAAAAAATATTACAATTTATTACCCAAGAAGGTAAAGCGGAAATTCAGGCAGAGTATGGGCGAATTTCTACTGCAAGTACAGGAGCAATACTTAGAAAAATTATAGAAATCGAACAACAAGGAGGAGATTTGTTTTTTGGAGAACGTTCTTTTGATGTTGAAGATTTAACCAGAATAAACGAAGATGGTAGAGGTGTAATTTCGGTATTAAGATTAACAGATATTCAAGACAGGCCAAAGTTATTTTCTACGTTTATGCTCCAATTATTGGCAGAAGTTTACGAGACTTTTCCAGAACAGGGAGACAGTGATAGGCCAGAACTCATTATTTTTATAGACGAGGCACATTTAGTGTTTGATGAAGCTTCTAAAGCTTTACTTAACCAAATTGAAAGTATTGTAAAGTTAATACGTTCTAAAGGTATAGGTTTGTACTTTGTTACCCAGAATCCTAAAGATGTTCCAGAAGATATCCTAGCCCAACTTGGTTTAAAAATTCAACATGCACTTAGAGCATTTACAGCAAAGGATAGAAAAGCCATAAAACTAGCTGCAGAAAATTATCCTTCTTCTAATTATTATGACACCAAAGAAGTGCTAACACAATTAGGAATAGGAGAAGCATTTGTATCTGTTTTAAATGAAAAAGGAATTCCAACGCCATTAGCTAGAACAATGTTAAGAGCACCAATGAGTAGAATGGATATTTTAACAACGAAAGAGATAAAAGAAGTTATAGGGAATTCTAAAATTTATCAGAAATACAAAGAAGATTTAGATAGAGATAGTGCTTATGAATTATTAAACAAAAAAATAACCAAAATAAAGGCAGAAGAAGAAAAAGCAAAAGAAAAAGAAAAAGAAAAAGTAATTTCAAAAAAATCTAGACAAAAAACTTCTAGAAGAAGTACCAGACAAGATCCATTAGTAAAAGTTCTTACTAGTGCTACTTTTATTAGATCTGTATTCGGAATTTTAAAAAAGGTATTGAAATAAGAAAATTAAACTATAATCGTTTTATTAGAAGAAAATAAACAACCAAT
Organism: uncultured Polaribacter sp.; assembly: GCA_964477255.1. Taxonomy (GTDB): domain Bacteria; phylum Bacteroidota; class Bacteroidia; order Flavobacteriales; family Flavobacteriaceae; genus Polaribacter. Next base: position 29,763 of record CAYZDK010000014.1, on the reverse strand, counting down.
GAAAAAATCATTAAAACAAATAACATATATTTTTTTAGCAACAACTATTTTAATTAGCTGTAATAGTAATAGTAAATTTAAGATCGAAAAAGGAAAAGTAGGAGATTTAGATAAAACAACTACTATTAAAGAAGTCTTTAAAATTTTTGAGAATGATTCTGTAGTAGAACATCTAAGTGAAGGTGCATTAGGAGATAACTATTTTCAGGATGATGATAAGTTTTTAGTATATGAAAAAGGAGGGAAGCATTTATTAACCATAATTCCTACAGAATCTTTAGACTCTACATCTACAATAAAAAGTGTAGAAATTCATGATGCTCGTTTTACAACAGAATCTGGTATAACTTTAGAATCTAATTTCGGAGAAATTAATGCCGTTAGTACAATTAGACCAGAATCTACCTTACAGTCTGTAACTCTATTTTTAGATGAAATAAACGCTACCATAGCTATCGATAAAAAAGAACTTGGTTTGCGAAGTTTTAGTACGCAAAAAGTAAGCTTAGAGCAAATTCCTGACTTAGCTAGAATGAAATCGTTTGTAATTTGGTTTAATTAACATGAAAAAATATATCGTTCAAAAATCACCATTTGTTGTTCCTACAGAAGATGGAAAACTAATAGAAGAACACTTTGGTAAAGCTTCAGATAAAAATTCAGAAATTAGTATTGCGCATATGGTTGCACCTCCAAAATGGAAAGAACCATTTCAAACTCCTAAGTTTGACGAATACACATACATTATTAAAGGGAAAAAACAGTTTATTGTAGATGATGAGCGTATTATTTTAGAAGCAGGGCAATCTATTAAAATTCAAAAAAATACAAGAGTTCAGTATTCTAATCCATTTGATGAAGAATGTGAATATATTGCAATCTGTTTGCCAGCTTTTTCTATAGAAGCAGTAAATAGAGAAGAGAGCTAGAGTTGCATTCTAACCTTAAAGTTTAAAACTCTGCCTGTCATAAAATTTGGTATTGCAAATTGTCTTTTTGTATATGCATCTCTTACCCAAGTATTGGTTATAGCATTTTGTATGCCAAACATATTAAAAAGTTCTAAACCAGCTGTTAATTCTTTAAAATTAGCAAGCCATCCGCTTTTATATTGTTTATTTGTATCTGTAAATACATAAGAAACACCTAAGTCTGCACGTCTATAATCTCTTAATCGTTGTTGAAAGTTATAGGGGTCTGAATAAGCAGGAGCACCACCAGGTAACCCTGAATTGTAAACCAAGTTTAAGTATGCTTTTAAGCTTGGTAAATTAGGAACATAATCTTGAAAGAGTATTCCGAATTTTATGCGTTGGTCTGTTGGTCTAGCAATAAAACCTCTATTATTAATATTTTCTTCGGTTTTTAAATAGCCAAAACTTACCCAACTTTCACTTCCTGGTACAAATTCACCATTTAATCTTACATCTATTCCATAAGCATATGCTTCTGTAGCATTGTCTGCTCTGTATCTTATTCTTACATTGTCTACATTATAGGCGTTAACATTATCTAAGTTTTTATAGTACATTTCTGTAGTTAGTATAAAAGGCCTATTCCAAAGTATAAAACTGTAATCCATTCCTGTAACGAAATGAAAAGACTGCTGTGCATTTACATCTATATTAAGTACACCATTAAAATCTCTTAACTCTCTATAACTTGGTGGTTGTGCATAAAAACCTGTTGATACACGTAACAATATATCTTTTTGCCAATCTGGTTTTATTGCAAATTCTGCTCTAGGACTAAAAATAAGTTTCGCTTCAGATTTTTTATTATTGCCATAAATACTCCAAAACTGAGAACGTATGCCAACGTTGTACCAAATTTGATGTTGATTCCATCTGCTTTTTTCGTTAAATTGTAAAAATCCAGAAATGCGATTAATGGTTACAAAGTTTTCTTGTCTAATGTTTTGAAAGGGAACAATATCGCCTTCAAAAGGAGCATATGGCTCATTGTTAGAAGTATGACTAGGAGGTCTGATAGAAAAACCAAGAGAATCTATCATTTCCCATTCTCTAATTCTATCACGAATATCTTCATTTTGGTATTTAATACCAAAGTTCCATCTACTATTGTCTTTTTTTAACGTTCCTCTAACTTGTATATTGGTAATAAGTGCATCTAAATCATTTCTTGCGTGATTTAATTGTGAGCCAATACCTTGTGAAAAGTTTACATCGCCAAAGTTTTCAGACCCAATATTTGTATCAACTTCCCCTAAACTGTATTGAGCAGCGATATCAAAATATTCTTCTTCTTGCGTATTATATCTTGATGCTGTGGTTTTTATAGTTAACTTATCATTTATTTTATAGTCTGCAGAAAGTGCACCAAATAAAGTAAGATAATTAGTTTCTTCTTGTCCTTCGTAAAAAACAGTTAGCTCTAAAGGATTTGCTACTGTTCCAAACCTAGTTCTTCTTGTTAAGGGCTTGTAATTGTAATTATTAAGAGAGAAGTTGCCTAAAAAATTTAAAGTTAGTTTTTCTGATAAATTATAGGAAATAAAACTTTGAAGGTCTGTAAAGCTAGGTCTAAAGTTAATTTCTACTTGTTTGCTGTTTACAAATAAGCTATTATCTCTATATCTAACTCCTGTTAAGGCTTGTAATTTACCATCTAAAAATACATTTTCGTAAGTAAGACTTGCGCCCAATAAACTCGCTTCGAAATTAATAACTTCTTCTATTGGTGTTCTATAGGTAATATCTAAAACAGAAGATAACTTATCTCCATATTTTGCTTGAAAACCACCAGCAGAAAAGTCTATATTTTGCACCATGTTAGTATTTACAAAACTTAAACCCTCTTGTTGTCCTGATCTAATTAAAAATGGTCTGTAAACTTCTATTCCGTTTACATATACAAGGTTTTCATCAAAGTTACCACCTCTTACATTGTATTGTGTACTAAGTTCGTTATTGTTATTAACGCCTGGTAAAGTCATTAAAACATTTTCTATACCAGCATTTGCTCCTACCATGTTTTTTACTTGCTCTACGTTAATTTTTGTTACTCCAGATGCTGGTTTTGAAAAGTCTTTTATCGTTATTTCTTCCAAAGATTCAGTTTTAGAAATTAAAGTAGGGGAGAAACGAATGCTATTTCTAGAGGTGGCAACTATAACTTTAGAGAAAGTTTGATACGAAATATGCGAAAACTTTAAAGTGTCTTTTATATTAAGCGGAATTCGTAATGAATATTTTCCGTTTTTATCAGATACTGTTCCTGTTTTACCAAAAGTTATAGATACTTCTTCTATGTATTTACCATTACTGTTTTTAATAGTACCCCTAATAATTGTTGTCTTTTGCGCAATAACAAAACAAGGAATTAGGTAAAAAATAAAAAGAAATTTTCTCAAAAGTTACATAGTTTGTTTTCTGTAAAACGTTAAAGAAAACTCTTTCGTATTTCCAACATTATCAGATACTACAATTTTAAAGATATGTTTGGAACCTACCAATTTTTTATCCTCAAAATTATACGTTAAAATCCCTTTTTTGTGGTTGTATTCCATTAAAATCCATTCGCCATCTATTGTAGCGCGATATTCATTTATTCCAGATTCAGCATCATCAATTTTCACTTTTAGTGTAGTAAAGTTTGTAATCCAATCTCCATCTTTAAAATACAAAGGTTTAATGCTAGGTGGTTTATTGTCAGACAGTAATGTGTAGTTTCCTAAGCTTTTAGTTGTTGTATAAAATATACTGTCTTTTTTGCGAGTGTAAACATATCTTGGATATCTGGGATACTCTAAGTTTGCAATATAAAGTTGTTCTTTTTCTTCTTCAGAATATTTACTAACATTAAATGTAAGGGTAAAACTCTTGTCTAGAGGAATCGTTGGTGCATGAATTTTAACTTTATCTTCTAAAATATCAAAATCAATGTAAGTACTTTCATAAAAGGTGTTTTTAGGAAAAGCAATAGTTACGTTTTCTTTACTAAATTTATTAAATTTTTTATAATCAATAAAGTAATCTGTTACAGATTCTTTTTCATCAAAAATAGAATTTTCTTCTGCACCTTGAAGTGGTATTCTAACACTACTAGTATTTCCCATAAAATCGCGCACAATGATTTCTACACTATAGTTCATTTTAGGTTCTACAAAAATAATTCCATTGTTATCAAGTTTTTTATACGTACTAAGCTTATTTGCTTTAGTTACAAAGGTCTTCTCATAACGTCTTCTATATTTTTTAAAATGTTCATAATCTATATGTAAATTTAAAAACTTACTTTCTGCAAAAGAGAATGTTTCTACATCATGGTAATAGACACTTTTGCCATTTACCAACATTTCTATAGAGTAAACCCCATTTTGGTTATATGCACCATCAAAACGATCAAAAACACTAATAGCTAAGCCTATGTTATTACTTGCTGTTATTCTATTTGTTACGTATTTACCTTCTTCAATTTTTTTTATTGGAAGTTGAAAACTTTTTTTTTGCTGATTAATTCTAGAGTTTTTATCCAAAGCATATGCTTTTACTGCTCTAATAGTTGGTTTTCTAGTATCTTTTACTTTGTACCCAAATAATAACGGATTAATTACATGTTCTGTTTCCGTATCTCTAATTTCAAAGTGTAGGTGAGGTCCTCCAGAACCACCAGTATCTCCTGAAATACCTATGATATCTCCTTTTTTTACAGGGAATGCGTATTCTGTAAAATACAAGTTACCAGTAGCATAACTTTCTTTCTTATATTGAATTGATTTTACATAAGCTTCAATATCAGGATTAAATTTTTGAAGATGGCCATATACTGTAGTGTACCCATTTGGATGCGTAACATATATTGCTTTTCCATATCCAAATTGTTGCACTTTAATTCTAGAAACATAACCATCTGCGGCTGCATAAACATTTAAACCTTCTTTACCTTGTGTTTTTATATCTAAACCAGCATGAAAATGATTGGACCTAAGTTCTCCAAAAGAACCAGATAGAATTATAGGAATATCAAGTGGATTTCTAAAATAGTTTTGCGGGTATTTGTCTTGACCAAAACTGTTGCAAAAGACAAATAGAACGATTAGTAAAAACGAATTCTTCACAAGTAATTTTTTTCAGTAAAAATAATAAAAAAACACATTAACAGTAAGTAATTCAATGTCAGTAGATTAGTAATTATTTAACAAAATGTTTGAATATTACCAACAGAATGCTAACTTTGTGAAGATAGTTTATTCTATATTTTTATGAGTAACACACTAGAAGCCATTCAGTTTCTTGAATCTAGTTTAAAGAAATTGATTTCGAATTACGAATTTCTAAAGAAAGAGAACGAAATTTTGCTTCAAAATAATAGTAAGTTACAGAAAGAAATAGCAGAATACCAGCAACTTTTAGATAATCAAAAACAAGAATATCAGATTCTGAAAATTGCTAAAACTATCGAGGGCAGTGAAACAAATATAAAAGATACAAAACTGAAGATAAATTCATTAATAAGAGAGATTGATAAGTGTATTGTTCAGTTGCAAGAATAATTTCTTTACAATTTGAATAAATTAAAAATTAACATCGTAATTGCAGGAAGAACGTATCCTTTAAGTGTAAAAAATACCAAAGAGGAAGAAGCAATGCGTAAAGCGGCAAAAGCAATAAATAAGTTAATTACCTTATACGAACAAAATTACGCAGTAAGCGATAAACAAGATGTTTTAGCCATGTCTGCTTTACAGTTCGCGTCAAAGTTTGAATTGTTATCTTTAGAAAAATCTTCTACAAAAGAAGAAGAAAAAAACAAAATAAATGAATTAACCACTTTGGTTAATCAACATTTAAACGAAGTTCATTAAAATACAGTAAAACACACTGCCTACATTAGTATTAGTTTATTAAACTCAACACTGTTCTATTATGAAAGGTGAGTCTTAACTACTAAAGCACGCTATTAAGTTTTAACTTTTGATAGATCCTTGAACAGTTAGTTAGCCTTATAAATGTCATATTGGAGTTTAAAAAAACCATCTAGTGTAGGCTTTTTTTATACATTAAATTAAAATTATGGAAGGAATGGTATTTCCCATTATTTTGGGAATAATAGCAGGAACTATAATTGGCTTTATCATCTTTAAATCAATCGAAAAATCTAAAGGAAAAAAGATTCTAGATAGCACAAAAAAAGAAGCAGCATCCATTTTAAAGGAAGCAAAATTAGATGCAGAGTCAATTAAAAAAGACAAAATATTACAAGCAAAAGAAAAGTTTATAGAACTAAAATCTGAGCACGAAAAAGTAATATTATCGAGAGAAAAAAAGATTTCTGATGTAGAGAAGCGAATACGAGATAGAGAGTCTAAAGTAGCATCAGAAGTAGATAGAACTAAAAAACTTAATAAATCTTTAGAGCAAAAAGAGAAAGACTTCGATTATAAGCTAGAGTTTCTAGAAAAAAAAGAAGCTGAACTAGATAAAATGCACAAAAGACATGTAGATATGCTTGAGCAAATTTCAGGCCTATCTGCAGAAGAAGCTAAGAAAGAATTGGTTGCCTCTCTAAAAGATGAGGCTAAATCAGAAGCCATGGCTTTCGTGCAGACCTCTATAGAAGAAGCTAAATTAACTGCAGAGCAAGAGGCTAGAAAAGTAATATTAGGCACAATACAAAGGGTTGGTGTAGAACAAGCTATAGAAAACTGTGTTTCTGTTTTTAACTTAGAATCTGACGATGTAAAAGGAAGAATAATTGGTAGAGAAGGTAGAAATATTAGAGCTTTAGAGTCTGCTACTGGTGTAGAAATTATTGTAGACGATACTCCAGAAGCAATTATACTTTCTTGTTTTGATCCTGTAAGAAGAGAAATTGCTAGATTATCTATGCATAAGTTAGTAACTGATGGTAGAATACATCCTGCAAGAATAGAAGAAGTTGTTAGAAAAACAGAAAAACAAATTACTCAAGAAATAATAGAAGTTGGTAAACGTACTGTTATTGATTTAGGTATTCATGGTTTGCATCCTGAGTTGATTAAGATTGTAGGAAGAATGAAGTATCGTTCTTCTTATGGCCAAAACTTACTGCAACACTCTAGAGAAGTGGCAAACTTATGTGGTATTATGGCTGCTGAAATGGGAATTAATGCAAAACTTGCAAAAAGAGCAGGGCTATTGCATGATATAGGAAAAGTCCCAGAAACAGAGAGTGAACTACCTCATGCTTTATTAGGAATGCAATGGGCAGAAAAATATGGTGAAAAAGCAGAAGTTTGTAATGCCATAGGTGCACACCATGATGAGATTGAAATGAAGAGTTTAATATCTCCAATCGTTCAGGTTTGTGATGCTATTTCTGGTGCAAGACCTGGTGCAAGAAGACAAGTATTAGATTCTTATATACAAAGATTAAAAGATTTAGAAAATATTGCATTTGGTTTTAATGGTGTTCAAAAAGCATATGCAATACAAGCTGGTCGTGAGTTACGAGTTATGGTAGAAAGTACCAAAGTAAACGACACTAAAGCAGCTGAACTGTCATTTAATATTTCGCAAAAAATACAAAATGATATGACCTATCCAGGTCAGGTAAAAGTTACAGTAATTCGTGAAACAAGAGCTGTAAACGTTGCCAAATAATTTATTTAACACGTTTATTATAGATAAAAATCCTGCAATTTTGCAGGATTTTTTATTTTCTAGGATGGTAAGTATCTAAAACTTCTTTTAAATAACTGCGATCTAAATGCACATAAATTTCTGTAGTTGTTATGCTTTCGTGTCCTAAAAGTTGTTGAATTGCTCTTAAGTCTGCACCATTTTTTAAAAGATGTGTTGCGAAAGAATGACGTAAAGTATGTGGACTAATTTTTTTCTTTAAACCAATTTTATTTGCTAAGTTCTTTAAAATTGTAAAAATCATTTGTCTAGACAACCCATTACCACGTCTGTTTAAAAATAACGTATCTTCGAATCCTTTTTTTGGTTTTATATGAACGCGAATTTCACTTATGTAATTATTAATTTGCTGCATTGCAAAATTATGAATGGGTACAAAACGTTCTTTATTTCCCTTTCCTAAAACTTTAATAAACCCTTCTTCAAAAAATAAATCAGAGATGCGTAAAGAAACTAGTTCCGAAACGCGTAAACCACAGCTATACAAGGTTTCTAATATTGCTTTATTTCGTACTCCTTGCGGATGACTTAGATCTATATTTAAAAGTAACTGATTTATTTCTTCTTCCGATAAACTCTCTGGTAGTTTTCTACCTATTTTAGGTGTTTCTATTAAGTCTGTTGGATTTGTTTCTCTATACTCTTCAAACACTAAATAATCAAAAAAACTTCGTAAACCAGATAAAATTCTTGCCTGACTTCTTGGGTTAACAAGTTTTGACACTTCGTATACAAACTCTTGAACGGCAAACTTATCTATTTTTAAAGGAGATGTAGTAGTTCCACTATTTTTTAAAAAGGTTACTAATTTGTTAATATCATTGGTGTAACTATTAATGGTATTTTCTGTTAATCCTCTTTCTACTTTTAAGAAAATTTGATAGTCTTTTATTGCATGAGTCCATTTCATTTGCTAAAAATAAAGTATATATTTACAATGCTAAAACGTATTATGAAAATCATTATAATTAACGGTCCTAATTTAAATCTTCTAGGAAAACGAGAACCAGAAGTTTATGGTTCTTTAAGTTTTGAAGATTATTTTATTGAACTTAAAAATAAATATCCATCAATTCATTTAGAATATTATCAATCTAATATAGAAGGAGAAATAATTGATAAATTACATGAAGTTGGTTTTACTTACGATGGTATTATTTTAAATGCTGCTGCTTACACCCATACTTCTGTAGGAATAGGAGATGCAGTTAAAGCTATTGAAACACCTGTTATAGAGCTGCATATTTCTAATGTTCATGCAAGAGAAGAATTTAGACACCAAAGTTTTATTGCCCCAAACGCTTCTGGAGTATTATTTGGATTTGGCTTAAAAGGGTATGATTTAGCTGTGCAGAGTTTTTTATAATATTATTTTCATTTTAATATTTGCTCTTTCATAATGAACATCTTTTTCTAGCTCTATTTCTTTAAAACCTAGTTTTTTGTACAAAGAAATTGCAGGAACTAATTTTCTATGAGAATACAATGTAATACTTTTCCAACCCTTTTTGTAGCCAAACTCTATACAATAATTAACAAGTAATTTTCCAATTTTTTTTCCATGATACTTTGGTTTTACAGCCATTTTACTCAATTCAAAAAAATCTTTTTGTTTAATTAATGCCACAACACCAATTATTTCTTCCTTAAATATTGCTACAAAAATATAGCCTCCCTTATCTACAATATATTCTTTTGGATTACTGAGAACTTTTTTATCATATGGCTCTATATAAAAATATTTTTCTAACCACCCTGCATTAAGTTCATAAAAAGCGTTAGAATAATCTTCTTTAAAAGGAACTATTGCAATTTCTTTTAAATTCATTTATAGTTGTTTATTTACTAGTGATAAAATTTCTTCTTCTTTTTTTAATGCTTTTTCATACAAGTTTTTGGCAACATTTAGAATGTTGTTTGCAAAATCTTTATCTTTAATTTCCTTTGCATTTATTCTTACATTATAGTAAGCGCCAGCAATTGCAGTTTTTGTACATAGTGCACCAACAGCTGCATCAGAAATAGAACTTTGCAACCCATTAGCAACCATCTCTAAAATTAAATCGAAAGATTGGTAGGCAGTATCCATAATCTTAAAAGGAATTTTGGTAGCATATTTAGTAGCATCTTCTATGGCTAGTTTTCTTTCTTTTATTTCTTTTTCTGTAGATTTAGGCATTCGAAATCCAGCTATTATTCTATGAAACGCATTTGTATCTTCATCTACCAGAAATAAAAGATCGTCTTTTATTTTGTTTCCTTTTACTGCCCATTCTGAGTAGTATTCCCATTTATCATCCCAACCAGGTTTATGAGCAGAAATATTAGCAACCATTGTTCCTAAAGAAGCACCTAGTGCGCCAACATATGCAGAAATACTTCCACCTCCTGGAGCAATAGATTCGGATGCAGTTTCATTGGCAAATTGTTTTGCAGACAAATCTATTAATTTATTTGGTGCATTAGAATTCATCTTATATTCGATTATTCTTTCTTTTGGATAAAATGGCTTTAAATCATCTAAGCCTAAAGATTTAATAGCAATTTTAATTTTTTCTTCTTCAGATATGCCAAGAGAACGTTGTTGTTTATGTAGATAAAAGTCTGCAGCATCAAGCATTGCTTTAAGTGGAACTAAACCAACTAGTTCAGACCCCGTAACTCGTAAACCTCTTTCATTTGCAGCTTTAACTGTTTCAAAAAAAGCTTCGTGCAAAGAGGTAACAGAAATATTTGTTAGATTGTAAGATATCTGCGCAATTCCATATTCTTGTATAAACCAACCAATTCCTTTAACAGCTTTTAGTTTTCCTGGAATTCTAACTGGATTTCCATCTTTATCTAACACTTTTTTTCCTGTTATTGGATTGCCTTGTCTTTTTATTCTTCCTGCTTCTCTAATATCAAATGCAATTGCATTAGCTCTTCTTGTAGATGTGGTATTTAAGTTAATGTTATAGGCAATTAAAAAATCTCTAGCGCCTATAGCTGTTACTCCAGATGAAATTATTTTTGAATGAAATTCTGTTGGTCCAAAATCTGGTTTCCATTCTTTTTTAGTTAATTTTTCTTTTAAACCTTCATATTCTCCAGCTCTAACTGTTGCTAAGTTTTTACGATTTTGAGTAGTTGCAGCATTTTCATAAAAATACCCAGAAATACCAAGTTCGTCTCCAACTCTTTTACCAAGTTGATGTGCATATTTCACAACTTCTTGCATGCTAATATTTGCTATGGGAATTAACGGACATACATCTGTTGCTCCAAATCTAGGATGCTCTCCTTTATGGTTGCTCATATCTATTAATTCTGCAGCTTTTTTTATTAAAAGAAAAGCAGCATCAATAACTTTTTCTGGAGCACCAACAAATGTTATTACAGTTCTATTTGTTGCTTTTCCTGGATCTACATCTAAAAGTTTTATGCCTTCTACAGTGGTTACAACATTAGCAATAGTGTTAATTTTCTCTAAGTCTATCCCTTCACTAATGTTAGGAACACACTCTATAATTTGATTGTTCATGGTTGGTGTTTGTTTAAAAAAAAGTAAATTTTAACAAGAGAAGCAGCAGTTTACTTAAGTTTTGTTGATTTTTTGATTTAAAAAAAGAATATAATACGCATATCTAACTAAAAGTACCATAAGTATAGGAATTAAAGTTAGCGGAAAAATTTGAAATCCTGATATCCACATTATCATAAGAATAAAGATTAATGCTACTAACAGAAATACATATTTCATTAAGAATCTATTGTATTTTTCGTTCAAAGAAAGGAAAGCAACAAAGAGGTTTGGTAAAAAAGCCCAGAGAATATTAAAGTTATTTTGTGTTGTAGAATGGTCTGTAAAAAACCATAACAAAACTAATAGTACCCCAATAATACCACTTGTAAATAATAACCAAAAATCTACAGATTTATTCCTTTTCTTGTATTTGTAGTCTTTATATGTAATAAACATCACTACAATAAATAGTAATGTAAATAGGGTAAATGGGCCAAAGAACTCTGCTTTTGGTTTTTTATTTTTATAAGTTAAAAGTAAATTTTCTTTTTTTACCAATGCTTTATCTCCTACAGTTGCTGTCTTAAAAATTGCATAGACATAATCTGGCAGATACATATATGCTTCTGGGGTAACTTTTTTATCTAGTTTGTTTCCGAGCGCTAAGTTTATTCCAAAATTTCCCCAAGAATTCCAATGAATTCTTCTATTCATTAAGTTTCTTAAGGTTAAATTTTTGTCTATAGAAGCAGTATTAAAATTAATTTTTTCTGCTAAAATTGTTGTAGTTATATCTCTTAATTTACTGGCACAATTATTAAAAAAAGGATCGTAAAGATATTTTGCATTTTCTGGAGCTGCATTGTTTTCTAAGTAACTAAAAAACTTTTGTTTTTCTTCTTGATTTAAATCTAGAACCTGTTCTTTTAACCATCTTTTATCATTTTTATAGCTTTCCAGAAAATATTTAAAAGGATATCTACCCAATTTATAGTACAATTTTCCTTTAGTAAAATTTGTATAAAAGTTTGGCGTATTAAAATCGAACATGCCATAATTGTAAATCAAATCTAACTGTAAAACAGGGTCTTTAATTCGAATAGCAGAGTGCCCAAATGCTTCGTATAAATTATCTCCAGCACCTGCAGTTATTATACTAACTTCAGAAAATATAGAAAGTCTAACTAATTCTTGAGCAGAGCTTGTAAACACATTAATTAAAAAAAGAAAAGAGAGAAGTTTTTTCATAATCATCTAAAAAAGCTATAATCGAATGTGACAGAAAAAATATTAGAATATAATGCACCACCAATACTTCCAATATTTGTTAATGCATAATCTATTTGAATGCCTTTATAAGTAAACCCTAAACCAAAATTTGGTTGTAAAGATAAATCTCTAGAATTATCAAATTGTGTTATATACTGAAAATTACCCATTCCTAATCTTAAATATGCTGCTTTGTCATAATCTAATTGAAAACCAATAGATGGATCTATACTTGCAAATTCTGTAGAGATAATATCGTTAGTTTCTGCAAAACGAACATTTAGATTTGTTTCTGCAAGTAAATTAAAAAAACGACTTACACGCCATTCTCTTGCTATACCTAGTTGTATTTTTGGTTTTGTAATTTCGGTTCTTTCTGGTAATTCTTGGTTTTGACCTGGAATAGCATTGCTAATTTTCTGAAATTCTTCTTCATTAATTGCCCAAGTATTATAGGTAGTAGTGATATCTCTTGCCATGAGCCCAAACTGCCAATTATTTCTTTCAAATTGAATACCAGCATCAATTCCAAAACCCCAAGAAGTTGCAAACTCTCCAATTATTCTTCGAATAACTTTTGCATTAATGCCTATTTTTAAATCTTTAAAAATTAAATTTCTAGCGTATGCAAAATTAAGCGCATAGTCTGCAGCAGAAAATAAACTTACTCTATCAAAGTTTATATTTCCTTCGTTATCAATTAATTCTGTAGTATTTAAAATATCATCTACACCAAACCTAATAATAGAAATACCAATGGCGCTTTCTTTATCAATTGGCATAGCAAATGCAGCATGATTAAAATTAGCAATTCCTGCAAAGTAAGAGGCATACATTAACGAACCTTGATAGTCTTCTATACCAACCAATCCTGCAGGATTCCAATAAATTGAGTTTACATTATTGGTAGTAGCTACAACACTTTTACTCATTCCCAAAGCAGCTGCATCAACACCGATATTTAAAAATTCGTTAGAGAAATTTCTAAAATTTTGCGATTTTAGAGTTGCACAGTTAACAACTAGTAAAACAAATAAACTTAATTTAAAAATGTTGTTTGCCATCTATACAAATATCATAAAACCTATTAAGAATAACTATGTATTTTGGTAGTTATTGCAGATTACCAAGCAATTTGAATATTTTCTCTAATAAATCTTTCTATACGTTCTTCTAACCAGGTATTTTCAGATGGCTTAAAAGAAGAGATAAAGCCACAATGCCCTCCATAATTAGGAGCCTCTAAAAAGAACAATTTAGAGTCGTGGGCTTCTTCAAAAGGATAACATTCATTAGAAAGAAAAGAGTCGTCTTTAGCATTGATTAATAGTGTTGGCACGTTAATTTTTTCTAAATAGGGTTTAGAGCTTGCTTTTTTCCAGTAATCTTCAGGATCTTTAAAACCAAAAACAGGAACTGTATATAGATGTTCTAAATGTTTGAATTTTGTAGCTTTAAAAAGTTTGTCTTTATCTAAGTTAAATTCTTTGAATTTATGTGCTTTCTCTAATACTTTGTTTTTCATTGTTTTAAAAAAAACTTCTACGTACAATTTATTTTTTAATTTGTCTAACTCTTTTTCTGCAGATGCAATATCTATTGGAACTGAAACAGCAATTCCGCCTTTAACTTTAGCAGGTATATTTTTTCCTTGTTCACCAATATATTTTAAGGTTAAATTTCCACCCAAACTAAAACCTACTATTACAATATTTTCATAAGAATAGTTTTCTATCAAGTAATTTATTACAAACGCTACATCTTCTGTTTTTCCACTATGGTATGTTGTTAACAGTAGATTATCTTCTCCACTACAACCACGCAGATTAAAGCAAGCAGTATCTAATCCGCAGTAATTTAAATGATTAGAAGTAGATACCATATATTTTGACTCTGAACTTCCTTCTAATCCATGAATCAATAAAACTAAATTTTTAGATCCTGTAAGTGAAAAGTCAAGATCAATAAAATCATCATCCCAAGTGGTAACTCTTTTTCTATTGTAAGAAATGGTATCTTTTGTAAAAAGAGGCCTATACATGGTGTTAAAATGTCCATTTCTAAAAGGAATTGTAGGTAAAAAGTCTGATGTAAATACTGGCATTTTTGATTGATTTTTACAAATATCTTAAAATGTTTCTTTATAGAAAAGCAAATATGTTTTGCTATTTTAGCACAAATGTTAATACAATGATAATAATTAAACAAATTCCTAATATTATTACACTTGGTAATTTATTTTGTGGTGTTTTAGCAACTATTAGTGCTGTAAGAGGAGATTTTGAAAAAGTACTTTTATTTGTTTTACTAGGTGTTTTTTTAGATTTTTTTGATGGTTTAGCAGCAAGATTATTAAAAGTTTCTGGTGATTTAGGTAAACAGTTAGACTCTTTAGCAGATATGGTTACAAGTGGTGTAGCGCCTGGAATTACAATGTATATGCTAATTGGTATAAATGCCGAGCAAACCTTTAACGAATCTTTTCTTTCATTAGCTTTATTAGGCTTGGTATTAACTCTTGGAGCATGTTTTAGATTAGCAAAATTTAATATAGACGAAAGACAAACAGACTCTTTTATTGGTTTGCCAACACCAGCTATGGCTATTTTTATTACATCTTTGCCAATAATACTAGAGAGTTCAAGTTCAGAATTTATAACTAGTTTATTGCATAATAATTATATCTTGATAGGAATATCAATATTTTTTACTCTTTTAATGAATGCAGAAATACCATTATTTTCTTTAAAATTCAAAAATTATTCTTTTTCCAAAAATTGGTTAAAATATGTTTTTTTAGCGGTTTCATTAGTTCTAATTATTGTGTTAGAATTAGTAGCCATTCCAATTATTATTCTGTTTTACGTGTTTTTGTCGGTAATTATGAATTTAGTAAGTAAACCAAAAATTTAGGATGAAAACCAATTCAATTAGACCTTTTATTGGTGCAAAAAATTACAATGAAAGCCGAAGTTTTTATACAGATTGGGGGTTTAATGAAATTGTACTATCAGATAAAATGAGTTATTTTAACTTTGAAATATAGGTTTTTATCTTCAAGATTATTACGTGAAAGATTGGGTTGAGAATTCCATGTTATTTCTAGAAGTAGAAGATGTTGAAGGATATTTACATAAACTTCGTTCCAAAAGATTTATAGATAATTATCCATCCTCTAAAATTTCTGAAAATAATTAGAAACAACTGGGGAGAAGAGTTTTTTATTCACGATCCATCAGGAGTCTTATGGCATATTGGATGCTTTTACTCTTGATAAAATTTCCTTTTCTTTAATTCGAAATCTTTCCCTAAGTAAACTTTTCTAACCATTTCGTCTGCAGCTAACTCTTCAGGGGTACCTTCTTTTAAGATTCCTCCATTATACATTAAATATGTTTTGTCTGTAATTGCAAGAGTTGCTTGTACATCATGATCGGTAATTAAAATTCCAATATTTCTATGTTTTAATTGTGCAACAATACTCTGAATATCTTCTACTGCAATAGGGTCTACACCTGCAAAAGGTTCGTCTAATAGTATAAAATTTGGATCGGAAGCCAAACAGCGAGCAATTTCGGTTCTTCTTCTTTCTCCTCCAGATAGTAAATCCCCTCTATTTTTTCTTACGTGCCCTATATTAAATTCTTCAATTAAAGACTCTAACTTTAATTTTTGTTCTTTTTTAGATAAATTGGTGAATTGAAGAACAGACATAATGTTATCTTCAACAGATAATTTTCTAAAAACAGATGCTTCTTGCGCTAAATATCCTAT
Organism: uncultured Polaribacter sp.; assembly: GCA_964477255.1. Lineage (GTDB taxonomy): Bacteria > Bacteroidota > Bacteroidia > Flavobacteriales > Flavobacteriaceae > Polaribacter. Next base: position 13,572 of record CAYZDK010000014.1, on the reverse strand, counting down.
TCCTTTTTGAGCTCTTTTGTACATTGGAAAATCTGTAATTTCTTCGTCATTTAGAAAGATTTGTCCGGAGTTTGGCTTAATCATTCCAACAATCATATAAAAGGATGTGGTTTTTCCAGCACCATTAGGCCCTAAAAGCCCAATTATTTCACCTTGTTGTACTTCTAAAGAAATTCCTTTTACAACTTTTCTAGAACCATAAATTTTTTGGATATTTTCTGCTCTTAAAATCATGCCTTAAAAATAGTAATATTGCGTAGCTTAGGTCTTAAATTTATGATAAATCCTTTTCTTCTTCTAAAGCTTCCCAATATTCTAATGCTCTTCTTAAATGAGGAATCATTATAGTACCACCAACTAAGTTAGCTATAGACATTGCTTCCATCATTTCTTCTTTAGTAACACCATTTTTCATAGAAGATTCTAGGTGATATTGAATACAATCATCGCAACGTAAAACAGCAGATGCTACAAGACCTAACAATTCTTTTGTTTTAACGGGTAAATGTCCTTCTTTAAAAGCGTTTGTATCTAAGTTGAATATTCTTTTGATAACTTTATTATCTGTTGCTAATATTTTATCGTTCATTTTTTGACGATACTCATTGAATTCCTGAACTTTATTCGGCATTTTTTTCTTGATTTTTTATTACTTTTCTTGAAACCATAATTCCTATTTCATATAAGAATAAGATTGGTATGGCAACAACTACTTGACTTGCTACATCAGGTGGTGTTATAATTGCGGCTAGAATTAAAACTACAACTAAGGCATGTTTTCTATATTTTTTTAAGAATTCTGGTGTTATTAATCCAATTTTAGTTAAAAAATAAATTAAAACAGGGAGTTCAAACAAAATAGAAACTCCTAAAAGCATATTTGTAACCAAACTGATATGAGATTCTAATGTAAAACTATTTTGAATTGCATCGGTAATTTGGTAATTGTAAAGGAAATGAATGGATATTGGCGCAATAACATAAAAACTAAATAAAACACCTAGAAAAAATAAAAATGAGGCAATAAAAATAAAACCTTTAGATTTTTTAATTTCTTCTTTTGTTAAACCAGGTGCAATAAAGCGCCACATTTCCCACAAAATATAAGGAAACGCAATTATAATACCTAGAATTAATGAAGACCATATAGAATTCATTAATTGTGAGGTTACAAGAATACTTTGTAATTTTTTTTCACCAAAAGAAACGTTACAAAATGCACTATCGGCACCAAATAGATTAAAAAACTCACAAAATATATTGTAAGTAATAAAGTCTGGACTTAAATGTGCTAACAGAAAATAGTCATATACTTCTTTAGCAAAAGCAAAAAGTATGATAGCAAATATAAAAATTGCAGCTACACTTCTTACCAAATGCCACCTTAATTCTTCTAGGTGGTCTAAAAAAGACATTTCTGTTTGCTGTTCTGCCATTAAAAAATACCTTCTTTAATTAAATCGTGTAAATGCACAACTCCTTTGTAATTGTTAGCATCATCTACAGCTAAAATCTGGGTAATATTATTGTTTTCTAATACGTCTAAAGCTTCTATAGCCATAGCATTTACATGTATTGTTTTTGGATTTTTACCCATAATATCTTTTGCAAATACTGAATCTATATTAGAGCTTTTACTCAACATTCTTCGTATATCTCCGTCTGTAATTATTCCGATAATGGTATTGTCTTTAATTACTGCTGTAACACCAAGTCTTTTTTCAGAGATTTCTACAATAACTTTAGTTAAAGAGTCGTTTTCTTTAACCATTGGTAAATCGTTTTTGCTAATTAAATCAGCAACTCTTAAATAAAGTCTTTTACCTAGGGCACCTCCTGGATGGTATTTTGCAAAGTCTTTACTAGTAAAACCTTTAAGATTTAATAAACAAACCGCTAAAGCATCACCCATTACTAATTGTGCTGTAGTACTTGTGGTGGGCGCTAAGTTATTAGGACATGCTTCTTTTTCTACAAAAGTATTTAAAGTAAAATCTGCATTTTTTCCTAAAAAGGAATCTATATTACCAGTAATTGCAATAATTTTATTGCCATAATTTTTAATTAAAGGCACCAAAACCTTAATTTCTGGTGTATTACCACTTTTAGAGATACAAATAACAACATCATCTTCTAATACATTTCCAAGATCTCCATGTATAGCATCTGCTGCGTGCATAAATACAGCTGGAGTACCTGTAGAGTTTAAAGTAGCTACAATTTTTGTTGCAATATTTGCACTTTTACCAATTCCTGTTACGATTACTCTACCAGAAGAATTGTAAATGTATTCTACTGCTTTTTCAAAATTTGAATCTAATAAAGTAGCTAAATTTTCAATTGCTTTACCCTCTGCTAATATGGTTTGTATGCCGTTATTTAAAATGTTGTTAGTATTATTCAACTTTAAAGTTTTTATCAGAATAAAAAAAAGTCTTATATTTAGGTTATAAGAGCAAGCAAATTTACTATAAAAAAAAGCTTAAGACAAACAATAAGTAAATAGGTTTATTTACTTTATTTTCGATCAAACAAATAAATAACATGGATTTACACAGTCCACTCAAAAAATATTTTGGGTTTAATAAATTTAAGGGACTTCAAGAGAAAGTTATACGAAGTATTGTAGACAACAACAATACTTTTGTGATCATGCCAACTGGTGGTGGTAAATCGCTTTGTTACCAACTACCAGCTTTAATGAAAGAGGGTACTGCAATTGTGGTATCACCTCTAATTGCATTGATGAAAAATCAAGTAGATGCAATACGAGGTATTTCGGAAAATAATGGTGTTGCTCACGTTTTAAACTCATCGCTTAATAAAACGGAGGTTAACCAAGTAAAAACAGATATTTCTAATGGAGTAACCAAATTACTTTACGTTGCGCCAGAATCTCTCATAAAAGAAGAGTATGTAACTTTTTTAAGAACTCAAAAAATATCTTTTGTTGCTATAGACGAAGCACATTGTATTTCAGAATGGGGTCATGATTTTAGACCAGAATACAGAAACCTTAGACATATTATAAAAGCTATTGATAATGTTCCTGTAATTTGTTTAACAGCAACTGCCACTGAAAAAGTTCAAGAAGATATCTTAAAGACATTGGGAATCACAGATGCCAATAGATTTAAAGCCTCTTTTAATAGACCAAACTTATTTTACGAAGTACGACCTAAGACCAAAGAAGTAGAAAAAGATATTATCAGATTTACAAAACAAAGAGTTGGCAAATCTGGTATTATATATTGTCTTAGTAGAAAAAAAGTAGAAGAAATAGCACAAATTCTTCAAGTAAACAGTATTAAAGCCATACCATATCATGCTGGTTTAGATGCAAAAACAAGAGCCAAGCATCAAGATATGTTTTTAATGGAAGAGTGTGATGTTGTTGTTGCAACTATTGCATTTGGAATGGGAATAGACAAACCAGATGTGCGTTATGTTATTCATCATGATATACCCAAAAGTTTAGAAAGTTACTATCAAGAAACTGGTAGAGCAGGACGTGATGATGGTGAAGGATATTGTTTGGCGTTTTACTCTTACAAGGATATAGAAAAGTTAGAGAAGTTTATGGCCAGCAAACCAATTGCTGAACAAGAAGTAGGTCACGCTCTATTACAAGAAGTTGTTGGTTATGCAGAAACTTCCATGAATAGAAGAAAGTATCTTTTACATTATTTTGGCGAAGAATTTGATGAAATAAATGGTGAAGGTGCAGATATGGATGATAATTCTCGAAACCCTAAGAAAAAACACGAAGCTAAACAAGATGTAACTACGTTTTTAAATGTATTAAAACAAACCAACCAAAAATATAAAGGTAAAGAGCTTGTAAATACGTTAATTGGTAAAGAGAACGCACTTTTAACCTCTCATAAAACACACTTGCAACCCTTTTTCGGTATTGGAAAAGAACATACTGCATCTTACTGGATGGCTTTATTACGCCAAATTTTAGTAGTAAACTTTATTAAAAAAGAGATTGAGCAGTATGGAGTTATAAAAATTACAGATAAAGGAGAAGATTTTCTTAAAAATCCATCTAGTTTTATGATGACCGAAGATCATGATTATACGCACGAAAATGATGGTACAATAATTACAAATGAAAAATCTGCAGGAGCTTCAGATGAAAAACTAATAAAGTTGCTTAAAGACTTACGAAAAAGAGTAGCAACAAAATTTGGAGTGCCACCTTTTGCTGTTTTTCAAGATCCATCAATAGATGATATGGCGCTTAAATACCCTGTAAATTTAGATGAATTATCTAAAGTTCATGGAGTAGGAGAAGGTAAAGCAAGAAAATTTGGAAAAGAATTTGTAAAACTTATAGAAAGCTATGTAGAGGAGAATGATATTTTACGTCCAGATGATTTAATTGTAAAAAGTACAGGAGTAAATTCGGGACTTAAACTTTTTATTATTCAAAATACAGATAAAAAAATTCCATTAGAAGATATAGCAAAATCTAAAGGATTAGAAATGGATGAGCTGATAAAAGAAATGGAACGTATAATTTATGCAGGAACGAAGCTTAATATAGATTATGCTATTGATGATTTGTTAGATGAAGATCAGCAAGAGGAAATTCATGATTATTTTATGGAAGCTGAGACCGATAAAATCCAAGATGCTCTAGATGAATTTGATGGCGATTACGATGAAGATGAGCTACGTTTAATGCGAATTAAGTTTACTAACGAAGTTGCAAATTAAAGCCACAAATAAAAAAAGCCATACAATTTGTATGGCTTTTTTTATGTTATAATGGTTAGTATAATTCCTAGCAAAATTGCTAAAAATTTTTGGAGATTAAATTTGTGATTTTCTGTACTTTCAAATAATATTACTGTAGAAATATGTAAAAATACACCTATAACAAATGCATCTATCTTATGGGTAATATCTACTAAAAATGTTACATAATTTCCTGCAAAAACCCCTAGAGGTGTCATTAATGAAAAAACAAATAGATACAAGAAAATAGATGATTTTTTAAGTTTTGATTTCAAGAAAAAAGAAGATAATACAATTGCAATTGGTAATTTGTGAATCATTATAGCCCATAATAAATTATGATGACCATCATGAACAGGCATACCTTCTGTAAAAGCATGAATGCAAAGACTTATAAATAATAATTTAGGTAAATTGTTAATAGACTCATCTAAATGAATATGACCATGTTCTGCACCTTTTGAAAATGATTCTAAAACAAATTGAAGTAAAATACCAAACAAAATTAAAATACCAGTACTTAGATTATTGGTAGAATTGTTATAAACTTCAGGCAATAAATGAATTACTGTTACCGAAAGTAAATAGGCACCACTAAATGCTAATAACAAGCGAATAAATTTTCTATTTGGTTTAAAAAGTAAAACTAAAAGAAAACCAAAGACTACAGATAAAAATAAAACTACATAACTCATTTTGCAACCAATATTAAACGATCTGAGGTTTTAGAATCGAAGCTATTTAGTTGATAATCCCCAAAAATGTTTTCTATTTTAAAACCAACTTCGTTAAAATAGTTTTTCATAGTCTCTAAGTTTAAAAACTTAACACGTTCCGTAAAATGATGGTCTTTACCATCTGCATGAAAGTAAATGTGCTTTAAAATAAAACCATCTTTAATTTCTCTTTCTATTGTAAATACAATAGAATCAATGGTTTTGGTTTCGTTTTTAATTAAAGTGGTTTGAAGTTTATCTGCATTTAAGAAATCAAATACAAAAACACCATTCTCTTTTAATCCGTTTTTAATGTTTTTTAAAATAAGCAAATCATCTTTATCCGAATTAAAATATCCAAAACTGGTAAATAAGTTAAAAACCGCATCGTATTTTAAATGAAAAGGCTTTCGCATATCGTGAACCTCAAAAGTTAAATGATCGTTTTCATAGTGTTTTGCAAAAGCAATACTATTTTCAGATAAATCTCCACCTGTAACCCTATAGCCTAAAGAGTTTAAATATACTGCATGTCTTCCTTTACCACAGGGTAAATCTAAAATATGTTTGTCTTTATTAAGACCTAGAAAAGTAGTTATATTTTGCATAAACGACTGCGCGTCTGCAAAATCTCTATGTTTGTAGAGGATATGATAGTATGGTGTGTTAAACCATTCTTTGAACCAATCTTTTTGTTTCATGTTTTCATTTGAATCTGTAAAAGTAAATAAATCTTAGATGACAAAAAATATCTAAATTGTTATATCTAACTTTGTACTTATGAATCGTGATTTTAAAATGGTAGCAACAACACTTTTTGGATTAGAAAGTGTTTTAGCAGACGAGCTAAGAAAGCTAGGAGCAAAAGAAATTAAAGAAGGTATAAGAAGTGTTTCTTTTAAAGGAGATAAAGGCTTTTTGTATAAGGCAAATATATCTTTACGAACTGCTGTTCGAATTTTAAAGCCTATAAAAACATGTAAAATTTATGATGAAGAAGATTTATATGAGGCTATTCAGAAAATAAAATGGGAAAAATATTTAGATGCAGATGGCACTTTTGCAATTGGGTCTGTAGTAAATTCAAAAAACTTTACCTCTAATTCTCATTATATATCTCTAAAATCTAAAGATGCAATTGCAGATTATTTTAGACACAAATACCATAAAAGACCAAATGTAGATTTAAAATATCCAGATGTTAAAGTGCATGTACACATACACAAAGAGTGGTTAACCATATCTTTAGATTCCTCTGGAGAATCTTTACACAAAAGAGGTTATAGAACTTCTACAAATATTGCACCTATTAATGAAGTATTAGCTGCAGGCATGGTTTTGCTTTCTGGTTATACAGGTGATGAGAATTTTATAGATCCTATGTGTGGCTCTGGTACTATTTTAATAGAAGCAGCAATGATTGCAAACAACATACCAGCAAATATTAATAGAAAACTCTTTGCTTTTGAAAATTGGAAAGACTATGATGAAGATTTGTATTTTATTATTCAAGACTCGCTTTTAAAAAAAATACGTTCTTCTCACTTTAAAATAATGGGGTTTGATAAAGCTCCTTCAGCTATAAAAAAAGCAAGACAAAATATTATATCTGCCAATTTAGAAGAATTTATAGGGGTTCATCATGTAAACTTTTTTAACTCTAAAAAAGAAGTATTTGGTAATACAACAATATTATTTAATCCTCCTTATGGTGAACGATTAAATATAGATATTCCAGAGTTTTACAGAAAAATAGGCGATACTTTAAAAAATAATTATCCAGGTTCTACAGCTTGGTTAATTACCTCTGATATTAACGCGTTAAAACACGTTGGTTTACGAACCTCTAAAAGAATTCCGCTAAAAAATGGGGACTTAGACTGTAGGTTTGTTAAGTACGAATTGTATGAAGGTTCTAGAAAATTAAAGAAAGTTGAGCAATAGAAATGTCTTTAATAACTAATGCATGACTTATTTTGTTGATGTCATATTGCCAATTCCTCTTCGTAAAACATTTACCTACCAAATAAATGAAGCAGAATATGCTTTTCTAAAAACAGGAATGCGTGTTGCTGTTTCCTTCGGAAAATCTAAGATTTATACAGGTTTGGTGTTTAAAACACATAACGAAGCACCAACTTTATACGAAGCAAAAGAAATTCATCAAATTTTAGATGAAAATCCTATTATAACACTACAGCAACTAGAACATTGGCAATGGATAGCTAATTATTACATGTGCTCTTTAGGCGAAGTATACAGAGCTGCTTTACCTTCCGCTTTTCTTTTAGAAAGTGAAACTGTTATTTATAAAAATGAAACATTTATTGAAGATGCTGAGTTAACAGATGAAGAATTTTTAATCTTTGAAGCGCTACAACATCAATCGCAACTTAATATTAACCAAATTGTAGATATTCTTGGCAAACAAAAAGTTATGCCAATAGTAAATAGTTTGATTAAAAAATCTGCTATTTACATTAAAGAAGAAATCTATGAAACATATAAGCCAAAATTGGTTAAACACGTTCGTTTGCATTCCAATTATAATACAGATGCTTCCTTAGAAAGTTTACTTTTAGAATTAAAAAGGGCTAAAAAACAACGCCAAGCTGTTCTTGCTTTTTTTCAATTAATGACTTCTAAAAAGCCTATTAAAGCAAAAGATTTAGAAAAAAAAGCAAATGTATCTGCTGTAATTTTAAAATCATTAGTAGATAAAAATATTCTTGAATTTTATAGCCTACAAACAGATAGAGTTCAATTTTCTGGAGCAACAGATACATTAAAAACCCTTAGCGAATTTCAAGAAAATGCGTTTAAAGAATTAAAACAAAATTTTAAAGAAAAAGACATTTGTTTGTTGCATGGTATTACTGGTTCTGGAAAAACAGAAGTTTACTGTAAGGTAATTCAAGAGGTATTAAATTCTGGAAAACAAGTATTATTTCTGTTACCAGAAATTGCACTTACTACACAGATAATTAGTAGACTGCAAAACTTTTTTGGAGAGCAGATTTCTGTATTTCACTCAAAATACTCCATGAATGAAAGGGTAGAAGTATGGCAAAATTTACTGCAAAAAAAGTCTAAATCACAAATTATTTTAGGAGCAAGATCTTCTTTATTACTTCCTTTTTCTAATTTAGGATTAATTGTTGTTGATGAAGAACATGAAACCTCTTACAAACAATTTGATCCTGCACCAAGATATAACGCTAGAGATGCTGCAGTTGTTTTAGCAAAAATGCATCAAGCTAAATTAATATTAGGATCTGCTACACCTAGTTTAGAAAGCTATTTTAATGCACAACAAAACAAATATGGATTTGTAGAACTAAATAGAAGGTACGGAGATGTACAACTTCCTAAAATTGAATTAATAGATTTAAAGCAAAAGTATAAAAAGAGAGAAATGAAAGGACATTTCTCTGATCGTTTATTAAAATTAATTACAGAAGCGTTAGAACAAAAAGAGCAAATAATATTATTTCAAAATAGAAGAGGTTTTTCGCCAATAATAGAATGTAAAACTTGTGGTGTTTCTCCTCAATGTCCAAATTGCGACGTTTCTTTAACTTTTCATAAATTTAGAAGTGAACTACGATGTCATTACTGCAGTTATTCTAGAGCAATGCCAAATAATTGTGGTGCTTGTGGTAGTAATCAACTAGACACGAAAGGTTTTGGAACCGAACAAATTGAAATAGAACTAAAAGAACTTTTTCCAAATTATGTTATTGGAAGAATGGATTTAGATACTACAAGAGGTAAACATGGGTATCAAAAAATTATAGGTGCTTTTGAAGCAAGAGAAATAGATATTCTAGTTGGCACACAAATGCTTTCTAAAGGATTAGATTTTGATAATGTTTCTTTAGTTGGTATTTTAAGTGCTGATAGTATGCTAAATTACCCTGATTTTAGAGCTCATGAACGTGCTTTTCAAATGATGGTGCAAGTTTCTGGAAGAGCAGGTAGAAGCAAAAAACAAGGAAATGTAGCCATACAAACTTTTAACCCTTATCATCAAATTTTACAACAAGTTTCTACTACAGATTATGCTACAATGTTTAAAGAGCAACTACAAGATCGTTGGCAATTTAAATATCCTCCATATTATAGAATAATAAAAATAACCTTAAAGCATAGAGATTATAATAAAGTAGATACTGGAATAAATTGGTTGTTTAAAGCGCTGTATACTGTTTTTGGAGCCAATGTTTTAGGCCCTTCTGCACCTGCAGTTGCAAGAGTTAGAAACCAATACATTAAAAATTTAGTAATTAAGATTCCTCCAAAAAAATCTTTAAAAAGCACTAAAAATCAGCTACTTAAAATAAAAGATACTTTTGAAGCGGTTAAAGATTTTAGACCTATACGTTTTGTATTAGATGTAGACGCGTATTAAATTTTAAAAAAAAATATAACCTCAGGCAACCATTTTTTTATATGGGTAGTCTATGTATATGTAAGGCTGATAAAAACAAACCAACTAGGCTTGAAAATTATAAAACTGCATAACAAAGAAAAATCGTTAATTAAAAAAGCGATTGATAACAAGAGAGAAGCACAGCAAGAGTTGTTTGCTTTGTATTCCCCTAAAATGTTAGGAGTTTGCAGACAGTATGTAAAAGATATACATCACGCAGAAGATTTATTATTGCAAGGTTTTTTAAAGGTTTTTACCAACTTACACACGTTTAAGCACGAAGGAAGTTTTGAAGGTTGGATAAGAAGAATTATGGTTAATACCTGTATTTCATACTTAAGAAAAAAGAATGTTGTGGATTTGTCTGACGAAGATTATGTTTTTAGTGATGCAGCAACAGAAAGTTTAGAAAGTACCAATGCAGATGACATTCAAAAGTTAATAGATCAATTGCCAGAAGGATATAAATTGGTGTTTAATTTATACGCCATAGAAGGTTACAAACATGCAGAAATAGCTAAAGAATTAAACATTTCTGTAAGCACCTCTAAATCGCAATTATTTAAAGCGAGAAAGATATTACAAGAGAAGTATAATAGAATGAATAGTATAGCAAATGGAAGCAAATAATATAGATAAAGTAATAAAAGACAAGTTAGATAAGAGAACTATTACGCCTTCTGTATCTGCTTGGGAACGTCTAGAAATGCAGTTAGATAAAGATTCTAAAGCAAAGAAAAAAGGCTGGTTTTTGTATGTAAGTATTGCAGCTAGTGTTGTGCTTCTTGTAAGTATAGGAATTCAACTTAACACTACAAAAAATAACGCTTTAACAGCTCCAAAAGAAGAATTTGTAGTAACGCCTAAAGAGCAAAAACAAATTAAAGAAAACATAGATAAAGTATTTTTACATCAAACCCAAGAAACGGAATTTGTAAGCAACGAAAAAACAAATACAAAGAATACCAAATCTACAGAGAAATCAATCCCGGTTTTAGAACCCAAGAATTCAATTGTTATGAATCGAAAGAAAGTATCTAAAAAACAAGAAGTTGTAGTTGCAGAAAAAGTAAACACATTAAAAGAAGAAGTTGCTAGTTTAGAAAAAAGTGTAATGCCAACGAATAATGCAGATACATCTATAAATACCACTTTAAATTCTAATAATAACTCCAAGAAAAATAGCATATCTATTAATCCTGATGATTTGTTGTATGCTGTTACTCATTCACCAGAGCAAGTAAAAGCATACTACAGTAAATATAACGTAACCAGAGATAAACTTTTAAACACGATTAAAAATGAGCTCAAAAAATCGAGTATAAAAATGAATCCTGAATCTATGTTAGCAGAAGTAGAAGAGTCTATAATAGAAGATAATTTTCAGAATAACTTTCTAAAAGTTGTAAAAGAAAGAGTTACCCTGTTAGCCTCTACAATAGCAAATCGAAATAACTAAAAACACAATTTAAACATTATTATATCATGAAAAGAATACTACTAATACTAGTGTTGTTTGTAACAACTATTGCCCAATCTCAAGAAAAAACTTTCGAAAAAGAAGTTGCAAAAATTTCTAAAAGAATAGAGCGTATTACCCAAGAACAGAAAGATTCTTTAAAACAAAAAGTAAAAGATATAGATAAGCAATTAGCTAACAAAGAAATATCTGAAATTACAGCAGAGAATTTAAAAAAAGATGCAGCTGCTTATCATGCTAAACAGATAGAAAAATTAGTTAGCGAACAAGAACGTTTACTGCAAATGTTAGTACAAGACAGAGCAAATGGTAAAATTGCTAGTTCAGATGACTTTACTTATGATGATGAAAATACCTTTACTATTGGCAACAAAACATTTAAGTTAGACATTAAAGACAATGACGACTTTGATAACAATCTTAACAAGCGAATTACAAAACGTTCTAAAAGAAAACACTCTAGATCTACAACCACACAATTTGTATTTGCCTTAGGTGTAAATAACGTATTAGTAGACAATCAATTTTCTTCCTTAGACAACTCTGAATATCAATTTTGGAGATCTAGATTTTATGAAGTTGGTTGGACATGGAAAACAAGACTTACAAAAAGAGCATCTCAGTTTTACTTAAAATATGGTGTATCTTTTTTATGGAATAACCTAAGATTAGAAGATAATAGAATTCATACTTTAAACGGTAACATTACAGAAATTCAAGATTTCCCAAACCCTTTAACAGAAAGTAGATTGCGTCATGTACAAATGAATTTTCCTTTACACCTAGAGTGGGATTTATCTAAAAACAGAAAATATGCTGATGGAACTACAAGAGATAGAACAAATAATTCCGTTAGAATTGGTTTAGGAGGATTCTTTGGATTTAAACTAGGAACAAGACAATATTTAGAATACAGAGATAACAATGACGTTGAAATAGAAGAAGTACAGTTTGATAATTTTAACATGAACACTTTTAACTACGGTATAAGCTCTTACGTAGGTTATAAATCTACTTCTTTGTATGTAAAATATGATTTAAACCCATTATTTCAAGATACAGAAATTCGAAATATTTCTATGGGAATCCGTTTCGATTTCGACTAATTGTAAAAATAAACTCTAAAAAAACCATCAAACTATTGATGGTTTTTTTGTTTATTTACTTGTGTTTTCTTCCCATTCTTTTCTTATGTCAGAAGATATAACTCCATTGCCATCATGCTTCCATCCTGGGGGTTTTATAAAATATTTAAAGCGATTTAAAATGCTAGTTTTCGCTGTAAAAAAGTCTGTAAACATATTTTTCCATTCTAAAAAAGCTATTTTAACAGGGTTATAGGTATTTATATTTTTAACCAAACCATAGACAGGTTTTTCAATTTCTGGTTCAAAAGTGCCAAAAAAACGATCCCAAATAATAAAAATTCCAGCATGATTTCTATCTAAATATTGAGGATTTGTAGCATGATGTACACGATGATGACTTGGGGTATTAAAAATAGCTTCAAACCATTTTGGAAGTTTATCAATTAATTCTGTATGAATCCAATATTGATAAATTAAACTTACAGACATTTGTACTAAAATCATTAAAGGATGAAAGCCTAAAATAGCTAGCGGTATCCAAAATACAAAACTTACAAAACTACCAGACCAAGTTTGTCTTAAAGCGGTACTTAAATTGTATTTTTTTGAAGAATGATGTACTACATGACTTGCCCAAAAGAATCTATTTTCATGACTTATTCTATGAAACCAGTAATACACGAAATCTTCTGCAAACAATAGTAAAATCCATGCCCACCATACAAACGGAATTGTAAATAGTCTAAATTCATAAAAAAAATAGAACACTCCTAAAATCATTGCCTTTGTAAACAAGCCAATAAATACATTTCCTAATCCCATAGTAATAGAAGTTAGGGCGTCTTTATATTCGTAATCTTTTGTTTTTACACGAACGGTTAAAACAATTTCTAACAGAACAGTTGCAACAAAAAACGGAATTGCATAATGTATTAAATTTGGTATTTCAGGTGTTTGCATATCAGTGATTTACGAAAATGAAATAGCTTTTTATAATTCTTAAATAAATTAACTAAAAAGACAAATTACAAGAAAAAAAGTTACTATATTTGCAGCCTTAAAAATAAACAATAAATTATTAATTATGAATCATTACGAAACTGTTTTCAT
>CAYZDK010000013.1:38585-70997 GCA_964477255.1 uncultured Polaribacter sp. | reverse complement strand
CATCTTTTGGGATGCATGATAAAGAGGTATGATCTCCATCACCTATATCTTCTCTTATAGCATTTGCAATTATTAAATCTATTTCTTTCTGAAATTGTACTTCTGATATCATTGTAAAACTATTGTGAGGTAAAAATAGTAAATAGCTTTAGTTATTAGTAATTTTGAAACATGAAAATTAAACTTTTAGCCATAGGAAAGACAGACCAAAAACAATTGCAGTTGTTAATTGATGAATATGAACAAAGGTTAAAGCATTATATAAAGTTTCATTTAGAAATTATTCCTGATATAAAAAAAGCTAAAAATTTAACCCAAGAGCAACAAAAAGAAAAAGAAGGAGAATTAATTTTATCTAAAATTCAGAATACAGATCAACTCATTTTACTAGATGACAAAGGAAAACAATTTACCTCAGTAGCGTTTTCTAAATACTTGCAAAAGAAAATGAATTCTGGGCTAAAGCAATTGGTATTTGTTATTGGTGGTCCTTATGGTTTTTCTGAAGCAGTTTATGCTAAAGCACAAGGTAAAATATCTTTTTCTGCGATGACTTTTTCGCATCAAATGATACGTTTATTTGTAGTAGAACAAATTTATAGAGGCTTTACTATTTTAAGAAACGAACCTTATCATCATGAGTAATGTTATTTTGGTATAGAAAAATAAAAAGTAGATCCTTTACCTACTTCCGATTCTAGCCAAATTTCTCCTTTGTGCAACTCAACAATTTTTTTACAATACGCCAATCCTATTCCAGTACCAGAATATTCATTTGTATTGGAATGTAGTCTTTTAAATGCTTCAAATATTTTTTCGAAATACTTTTCTTGAATACCTATTCCATTATCTTTTACAGAAAATATATACTTATCTATTTTTTCTTTAACGTTAATTTTTACGTTTGGTTTTACTCCTTTTTCAGTGTATTTAATAGCATTAGCTATGAGGTTTTGAAATAATTTGCTCAACTCATGTTTATATGCTTTAATAGTTAAATCTTCTCCAAGATATAAAACAGTTGCCTCTTTATCGCTAATTAAACTGCTTAAGTCTTCTTTTACATTACTAATAGATTCAGAAATATTAACCCAATCCATTTGTGTTTGTTTGCCAATTCTAGATAATTCTAGTAAAGAAACAATAAAACTCTTCATTCGAGAAGCAGAGCTACTAATTACGTCTACACTCTTTTTACCTATATCACTTAAATTATCACGATCTCTTTCTAACAGCTTTGCAAAAGAAAGTATAGAATTAAGAGGTTCTTGCAAATCGTGAGATGCTATATAATTAAATTGTTCTAATTCTTTGTTTTTTAATTCTAGTTCTCTTTCAATTTCAATTCTATCTGAAATATCTGTATGTGTGCCAATAAAACGTGTTGGATTTCCTTCTGCATCTCTTTCTAAAATTTTACCACGACCTAAAATCCACTTGTAGTTTCCAGATTTACATCTTAAGCGATGAATATTTTTGTAATAGTCTGTTTTTCCATCTAAATAGTTTTTTATATCTGTTTCTACCTGTTTTAAATCATCAGGGTGTACCAATTTACTCCATCCATCAACATGATTTTCTATTTCATGTTCTTCAAAGTCAAGCATTCCTTTCCAATTTTTAGAAAAGAAAACATGATTAGACTTTAAATTCCAATCCCAAACACCATCTTCAGCTCCTTCTAAGGCATATTGCCAACGCAACTGAGTTTCTTTTAACTTTTCTTCTATTTTAACTTTATCTGTTATGTCTTTTATATAACCATGCCAAATAACACTTCCGTCTTTTAATTTTTCTGGTTTAGAGTTTCCATTTAACCATTTTAAACCTTGTTTTGGCAGAATTACACGAAAGGTATCCTCCCAGTTTGTCAAATTTTCAAATGAAAATCTAATACTTTCGGATACTCTATTCTGGTCTTCTGGATGAATTCTAGAAAAAGCTATTAATGCATCATTTTTTACTTCATCAGGTGTAACCTCATAAATTCTATAAATATTCTTTGATGCAAAAGGAAAATAACTAGATCCATCTGGGTGATAACGATATTGATAAATTACACCTGGAACGTGGTCAGTAAGGTTTTTAAATTTATCTAGTTCTTTTTTAAAAGATTCTCTTTTTACCTTTGAGCTGCCGTTGTTCAAAATTTAGATTATTAATTACATGTTAAATTTATGTAAACATTTATAATATCCAAAAAAAAAGACTTTAGAAACTTAATTTATTTTAATTGTAAATAAAACTTTAAGTGGTTAATCTATATAAAAAAACGGCTTCTAAAATCAATATAGGTATTGTAAAGATTAAAGATACTGGTGATAATATAACTACTATTAAACAGCAACCATTAATAATTTTTGCTATACCAATTATTTGTGCATAATTACCAAATTGAGTTTTTAGTTTTTGAATGTTAATACCTAATAAAACTTCTCCAACTCCTAAAGTTACTGAAGTTATAGCTATCAATAGAAAAATTAAAAAGGTATTGCTATTTTCTATAAGTGTACTAAAAATGAGAAGTATAGAAACAAATATTTCTAAAATTAAATACACTGTAGATACATTTTTTAACGATGGTAAACTAATTTTCTTTGCAATAATTTTATATCCATTCAAGTAATAAAAAACAGAAATTATGGTTACTATACTCATAAAAGTCCGAAAGAGAAACTTCGTAAAAATAGATTTATTAAAACTACTAGATATTATAAACTCAAAAACTAAACTAATAATCGCAGAAGCTGCTAATACCCCCACTCCTATAACACTGTAAAAAAGCCCATTTTTTTCTTTCTCGGTAAACAAAGGAGATTTTTGTTCTGGCTCTCTAAAAATTTCATCAGGTGTTTCTCCTAAAGCCTCTAAAATAGATTTTATGGTGTAGGTTCTTGGGGAAACTTCGCCTGCTTCTATTCTTTGTATGGTTCTTACATTAAGATTACACAATGCTACTAATTCTTCTTGTGTTAATCCTTTTTGCTTTCTAAGGTCTAAGATTAACTTACCTAACTCTGGCTGTTTCATTTTAAATACATTTTTATTTCTCATACAATGTTATTCTCAAGAATTTGTTTTTACAAAATTTTAAAATGATTTTAACCCGACATTTAAACGACAATCCTTTAAGGTATTGACTTTCTAGCGTTTTTATTAATTTGCAATGTAAGTAGAAAATCTAAATTTAAAACAACAATATTTGCTTACTTTTACACTAGAAATTACATTTTATGAAACTTGTATTTGCTACAAACAATTTAAATAAGTTAAAAGAGGTAGAAAAATTACTTCCAAAATCAATAGAGTTGTTAAGCTTAAAAGATATTAATTGCAATGAAGAAGTAGAAGAAACTGCTATTACTTTAGAAGGCAATGCACAACTTAAAGCAGATTATATTACAACAAAATATGGATATGATTGTTTTGCTGATGATACAGGTTTAGAAGTAGATTCTCTAAATAAAGAACCTGGTGTTTTTTCTGCACGTTACGCAGGCCAAGAAAAAAATAATGAAGCTAATATTGCTAAACTTTTAAAAAACTTAGAAAATAAAACAAATAGAAAAGCACAATTTAGAACTGCCATTTGTTTAAATATTGATAATAAACAATTTTTATTTGAAGGCATCTGTAAAGGCGAAATTTTAAAAGAAAAGAAAGGAAATAAAGGGTTTGGTTATGACCCAATTTTTAAACCAGAAAATTACGAACAATCTTTTGCAGAGATGGAATTATCCATTAAAAATAAAATATCTCATAGAGGATTAGCCATTCAGAAATTAGTTAATTTTTTAATTGAAAAATATTAATTGAAATCTACAAAAACATACAACACTGCTTTTATAATATTGCTGCTATTTTTAATCGTTGTTTTTTTTCTAAACATAAGCTTAGGTTCTGTTTCCATATCTTTTAATGATGTTTTTAAAATCCTACTTGGAAATGATGAAGTAAAAGAAAGTTATAAAACTATTATTATAAACTTTAGAGTACCAAAAGCAATTGCTGCTTTTTTGGTTGGTTCTGGGTTATCTATTAGTGGTTTATTAATGCAAACTCTATTTAGAAATCCACTTGCAGGACCTTTTGTTTTGGGCATTTCTTCAGGAGCTAGTTTAGGTGTTGCAGTGCTAATTTTAGGGTCTTCTTTTTTTGGTGGAGTTCTTTTTACTTCTGCTGTATTTTCTAAATGGTCTTTACCAATTGCAGCTAGCCTTGGATCTTTTTTAGTATTATCTTCAGTTTTAATTACTGCCAATAGAGTTAGAAATACCATGTCTATTTTAATTATAGGACTAATGTTTGGTAGTTTAACATCTGCAATTGTTAGTGTACTAGCCTATTTTTCTCAAGCAACTCAAATTCAACAATATACATTTTGGAACTTTGGAAACTTAGGCAGTCTTTCTTGGAATGAAATACTTGTTTTTCTATCTGTATATACAATAGGCTTGTTAGCTACCTTCTTTATTATAAAACCATTAAATAGTTTTTTACTTGGAGAAAATTATGCAAAAAGTATGGGAATCAACATCAAAAAAAGTAGATTTTTAATCTTAGCCATTACCAGTATTTTTACAGGGGTAATTACTGCATTTGCTGGTCCAATTGCATTTATAGGCTTAGCTGTACCTCATATAGCCAGAATATTTTTTAATACCTCTAACCACAAAATATTAATTCCAAGTACTGCTTTAATTGGCGCTATTGTTTTGCTTATTTGCGATTCTATTGCCCAATTACCAACTAGTGAATTTACATTACCAATAAATGCAGTAACTTCATTATTTGGTGCGCCTATAGTAATTTGGTTTTTGATTAGAAAAAAGAAAATATTTGTATAATCTATTGGAAATAGCAAATAAACATATTGTACTAGAAACTAGAAACCTTACTATTGGGTACAGAAATAAAAAAAACACTATTACTGTAGCCAATAAGATTGATTTATCCATTAAAAAAGGAAACTTAATTGGGGTAATTGGTAAGAATGGTATAGGAAAATCTACATTGCTACGTACAATTTCTGGTGTACAAGAAAAATTAAGTGGTGCAATATTTATCAAAAATAAATCTATAGAAACTTTATCTAATAAAGCACTTTCTACTAGTTTAAGTTTGGTACTTACAGATGCAATTCCAGAAAGTCAGCTAACAGTTTTTGAAATTATTGCATTAGGAAGACAACCTTACACCAATTGGTTAGATTCTTTAACAAAAGAAGATTTAGAAAAAATAAACAAAGCTATTCTACAAACAGACTTAGAAACATTACAAAACAAACAATTTCATACTTTAAGTGACGGACAAAAACAAAGAGTTTTAATAGCAAGAGCCCTTGCTCAAGATACAGATTTAATAATTATGGATGAGCCAACCGCTCATTTAGATATATACCATACCATAAAAATATTTAAACTTCTTAAGAAAATTGTAAAACAAACAAACAAAACCATAATTATATCTTCGCATCAAATTAACCTTTGCATACAACTAACAAATGCAATCATATTATTATCGGAAAAACAAGTAGAATTTGATACAATAAAAGGGCTAATTGAAAAGAAAAGTTTCACCAAATTATTTCCAGAAGAAATTGTTAAATTTAATGAAGAACTAGAACAGTTTATCATTACTAAGAAGTAATTTTTTTTACAGCTTTTTTTTGGTAAATTTGAAAACATATAAAACAAATAACACCAATAAATAAATGAAGAAAATATTTATTTTGGCTGGTACGCTAGCATTTCTTGCTTGCGGAACTAGTAAAGAGGCATCTTCTAAATCAGATGCAAATGTAGATCAGGCATTAAAATATGCAAAAACAATTACTGCAGAAGAACTTAAAGAGCATCTTTACACTTATGCTTCTGATGAATTTGAAGGTAGAAACACTGGGGCTCCAGGACAGAAAAAAGCAGTAGAATATCTTAAAAAACACTATGTAGACTTAGGAATTCCTTCACCTTTAGGAAAAGACGATTACTTCCAAGAAGTACCACTTAAGAAAGCAATGGCTCCAGAAATTAACATTTCTATTAACGGTACATCTTACACAACTTCAGACGATGTTGTAGCTATAAGCGGTAGTACAGGAAGCTTAACTGCTAGTGAAGTGGTTTATCTTGGTTATGGAATTGATACTGAGAAGTATTCTAGTTACACCAATATGAACGTTGACGGAAAAGTTGTTTTAATAAAAGCTGGTGAACCAAAAAATGGAGAAAATTATGTAATTAGTGGTTCTGCAGAACAATCGCAATGGTCTAATAGACAACAATACAGAGTAAAAAGCCAAGCAGCATTTAAAAGAGGTGCCAAAGCTGTAATGATGTACAGCCCTGCTATGTATGGTATGATAAAACAATACTATGGTGGTAACAGTGGTGCAATTTCTTTAGTTGAAAAAGGAGAAAAGAAAGCAGCTAACAATTACTTTTTTGTTAACGAAAAAATTGCAAAATCTTTAGTAGCTGATATAGAAACTAACACAGAATCTAAAAACCTTACTGCTAATTTTTCTATGAGTTTTACTGAAAAAAGTGAAGATTTAGCTTCAGAAAATGTTGTTGCATTTTTAGAAGGCTCTGAGTTTCCAAATGAGGTTTTAGTTATCTCTTCTCACTTAGACCATGAAGGTATTAAAAACGGTGAAATTTATAATGGTGCAGATGATGATGGTTCTGGAACAGTTACTATGTTAGAATTAGCCGAGGCTTTTAAAATGGCTGCAGAAAATGGCAAAGGACCAAAAAGATCTATCTTGTTTTTACATGTTACAGGAGAGGAAAAAGGGCTTTTAGGATCTCGTTATTATACAGATATGGATCCAATTTTTCCGCTAGCCAATACCTTTGCTAATCTTAATATTGATATGGTTGGTAGAATTGATCCTAAGAGAAAAAGTGAAAATAGAAACTATGTGTATTTAATTGGTTCTGATAAATTAAGTACTGAATTACATCAAATATCCGAAGATGTTAATGCAAAGTACATGAACATAGATTTAGATTACACGTACAATGACGAGAATGATCCAAATCGTTTTTATTACAGATCTGATCACTACAACTTTGCAAAAAATAACATTCCTATCATTTTTTATTTTAACGGAACACATGCAGATTACCACAGACCATCTGATACGCCAGATAAAATTGAATATGATTTACTAGAAAACAGAGCTAGGTTAGTATTTCATACAGCATGGGAACTTGTAAATAGAGATAAAAAAATAGTTGCAGACAAAGCTGAACCAAAAACAGAGAGTGCTGAATAACTAACTATTATTGATTGATAAAAAAAACCGAGCAAAAGCTCGGTTTTTTTATTTTATTATTAGTAGTGCAATTATGACAAATACGACAATTTGCAGCCACTTTAAATAAAATTCTATTTTTAAATTCTTTTTAATGGATTCTGAAATTTTTCCTGCTAATATTGCTATAAGAGCAAAAATTACTAAAGAAACTAGCATAAAAGTACCTCCAAGAATAAAAAATTGTGAAATAGTAGACAAACTGTCAGAAAATAAAAATTGAGGAAAAAAAGCTAAAAAAAATATGGATACTTTAGGATTTAAAACATTCATTAACAAGCCTGTCTTAAATAGACTGAATGTTGACTTTTTTTCGATGTTGTTGTTAGACAAAAGTATTTTAGCATCAGATTGATACACTTTAAAAGCTAAAAACAATAAATAAAATGCACCTATTAGTTTTATAACAAAAAATAGGTTTTCATTTTGTTTGATAACCGCAGAAACTCCAAATGCTACCAAAGATGTATGAAAAATACAGCCTGTAATTAATCCATACACAGTGGCTAATCCATATTTTTTTCCATTAACTAAACTCTGGGTAAGTACAAAAATGTTATCTGGTCCAGGAGAAATAGCTAAAATAGAAGTGGCAAAAGCAAATGAAACTAAAGTTTCTACCATAATGACAATGCTATTCTTTTTGTAAAATAGCCTTATTTATCTTTTTTATAAGACTAGGCCCTTCGTAAATAAAACCAGTATAAATTTGTACCAAATCTGCACCTGCATTTATTTTTTCTAAAGCATCTTCTGCTGAATGAATACCTCCTACTCCAATAATTGGAAAAGCTTTATTAGATTTATCAGCCAAATATTTAATAACTGCTGTACTTTTTTCTCTTATTGGTTTCCCACTTAAACCTCCATTTCCTATTTCATTTAAACGATTTGTAGAAGTTTTTAAACCTTCTCTACTAATAGATGTATTAGAAGCAATTACGCCATCTATTTTTGTTTCTGCAATTAATGCTATAATTTCATCTAGTTGAATTTCATTTAAATCTGGAGCAATTTTTAATAATATTGGTTTTTGTTTTGGCTTAGAAATATTAATTTCTTTACAAGCGTTAATTAACTCAACCAAATAATCTTTATCTGTTAATTTTGCATGACTCCCAACATTCGGACAACTTACATTTAACACAAAATAATCAACATAAGAATGTAATTCTGAAAAACACTCTAGGTAATCTTTTGTATAATTTTCTGGTGTTGTTTGGGTGTTTTTGCCAATATTCCCGCCAATAATTAATTTCTTTTTGTTCTTTTTAAGTTGAACAATTGCAGCAGCCAATCCATTATTATTAAAACCCATTCTATTGATAATACCTTTATCAGATTTAAGTCTAAATAATCTTTTTTTAGGATTTCCTTCTTGCGATTTTGGGGTTACAGTACCAATTTCTATAAAACCAAAACCAAAATCTGCCAATTCGTTATAAAGCACTGCATTTTTATCGAATCCTGCAGCTAAACCTACTGGGTTTTTAAAAGTTAACCCAAACAGGTTTCTTTCTAATTTATTGTTTTTCACTTCATAAACAGACCTAAAAACCATAGACATAAATGGTATTTTAGAAACTATTCTTATTAGAGAAAAAGTAAAATAGTGAACTTTTTCAGGATCAAAAAGAAATAAAACCGGTCTTATAAAATTCTTATACATAATAAAAATGGTAATTATAAAAAAAGCTCCAAAAAGGAGCCTTAAATTATCTTAGTACAGCATCTAAATTTTTCTCAAAAGTTTGCTGTAATTTTTGCATAATCTTGTCTATTTGTTTATCGTTTAACGTTTTGCTTTCGTCTTGTAACATAAAACTAATCGCATACGATTTTTTTCCATCTGGTAAGTTAGAGCCTTCGTAAACATCAAACAAATCTACTTCTTTTAGTAGCTTTCTTTCTGATTGGAATGCTAAATTATGAATTTCTTTAAAGGTTATAGACTTGTCTAGCAATAATGCAAAATCTCTTTTAACAGATGGAAATTTCGATAATTCAGAAACTTTAATATTTCTGTTACCTGATAATTTTAAAATATTATCCCAATTAAAATCTGCGAATAAAACTTCTTGTTTAATAGCAAATTCTTTTAAGATAGTACGTTTTACAGATCCAAAATCTACCAACTTAATTTTGCCTAGGCTAAGGGTTAAGCCTTCAGAAAAAATATCAGCCTTAACTGGCGTTTTCTTTACATTATCTATGCCTAGTTTTTCTAAAATAGAAGTAATAATTCCCTTTACATAAAAGAAATCAGAAAGGTTTGAATTACCATTCCAAACCTCTTTAGTTCTGCTACCTGTAACAAATAGTGCTAAATGTTTATCTTCTTGGTATTTATTATTGAATTTGTGATAGGTTTTCCCAAACTCGTAAAACTTTAAAGCGTTATTTTTTCTATTAATGTTGTAAGCTACAGATTCTAGACCAGTAAATAACAAAGATTGACGCATTACCCCTAAATCGTTACTTAAAGGGTTTAACATTTGTACGTTTGCATCTTTACTAATTTGTTCTGATAAATTTGCATAATCTGGCTTGGTGAGCGAATTTGCCATTGTTTCATTAAAACCAAGTCCAGAAAGCTGATTTGCAACAACATTTTCTATTTTTGTTGCATTGCTTTTATTTAAAGAAATTGAAGTATTTAGTTTATAAGAATACTCAATATTGTTGTATCCATAAACACGAAGTATTTCTTCAATAATGTCTGCTTCTCTTTGCACATCTGTTCTGTAAGAGGGTATAGTTAATCCTAAACCTCCTTCTGTTTCGCTATTTATTTTTATTTCTAAAGATGCTAAAATTGTTTTTATAGTATCTCTAGGAATTTCTTGTCCTATTAACCTATTTGCATTTTCATAAGATAAAAACACTTGAAAGTCTTCTATTTTTTCAGGGTAAAAATCAGAAATATCAGAAGCCATTTTACCTCCAGCATATTCTTCAATTAATAAAGCCGCTCTTTTAAGTGCGTATTCTGTTAAGTTAATATCTATACCTCTCTCAAAACGAAAAGAAGCATCTGTGTTTAACCCATGACGTTTAGCAGTTTTTCGAATTGAAACAGGATTAAAATAGGCACTTTCTAAAAAAATTGAGGTTGTATTTTCTGTAACTCCAGAATGTAAACCTCCAAAAACACCACCAATACATAATGGATTCTCGTCCGCGTCACAAATCATGATATCTTCTGAAGAGAGTTTTCTCTCTATTACATCTAAAGTTGTAAAGCTTGTGCCTTCAGCTAGAGTCTTAACTATAACTTTATTTCCCTTAATCTTTTGCGCATCAAAAGCATGAAGAGGCTGCCCTAATTCATGTAAAACATAGTTGGTTATATCAACAATATTGTTTTTTGGAGTAATTCCTATAGCTTTTAATCTGTTCTGAATCCATTGTGGAGAGTCTTTAACGGTAATATCGGTAATTGTAATACCACAATATCTTGGTACTAAATCTTTGTCTTCCACTTCGATATCAAAACGTAGTGTTCTTTCATCTACATGAAAATCGCTAACAGATGGCGATATGAATTCTTTTTGTAAGTTATTCTGAATAAGACCCGCTCTTAAATCTCTTGCAACACCATAATGACTCATAGCATCAGATCGATTAGGTGTTAATCCAATTTCAAAAACATAATCTATTTCGATATTAAAAACTTCTGCAGCAGGAGTTCCTGGAGCTAAATTAGCATCTAAAACTAAGATACCATCATGATCTGAACCAAGTCCAAGTTCATCTTCAGCACAAATCATACCTTGACTAACTTCCCCTCTAATTTTTCCTTTTTTTATCTTAAAACCTTCCCCTTTTGCATCGTATAAAGTGGTACCAACAGTAGCAACTGGTACTTTTTGACCTGCAGCAACATTTGGTGCACCACAAACAATTTGTACTGGGTCTGTTTGGCCAATATTTACAGTGGTAACTTTCAATCTATCTGCATTTGCGTGTTTTTCGCAAGTTAGAACTTCACCAACAACAACCCCCTCTAAGCTTCCTTTTATAGACTCTATCTTTTCAATTCCTTCTACCTCTAAACCTAAATCAGTAAGCAATTCTCCAGTTTTATTTGCATCCCAATCTATCTGCAAAAATTGCTGTAACCAATTGTAAGAAATTTTCATACCTGATATAATTTTTTCAGCGGCTAAATTAACCAATTTTTAAAAATTAAGCTATATCAGTCATCAAGTATTTATTGTAAATTTGGAAATCGAAAAAATGATAAAAATGAACAATAAATTATTATTTTTTGCACTACTTTTTATTCTTTTTTCTTGTAATCAAGATAAAGAAAACTTATTAGAAACAGCAAGATTTAGAGGTGTTTTAAAAGTATCAAATGAGCATAATTTGCCTTTTTTGTTTGATGTGAAAAATGATTCGTTAATATACATCTACAATGCAAATGAGACTATAAAAGTAACTGAGATTTCTAAACGAAAAGATTCTGTAATTATAAAAACGCCTGTTTTTGAAGGGTATCTTATAGCAAAAATAGATAGTGAAAAATTAAATGGTAAATATGTTAACGAAAGCATGCGAAGAAGTATACCTTTTGTAGCGTACAAAGACAGTTCTCGTTTTACAGCAAAAAAAGCTGCTAAATTTAATGTAGCTGGAAATTGGGAAGCAACTTTTACAGCAGTTGATACAAATGAATCGTATATTTCTAAAGGAATTTTTAAACAAACTAACAATATTGTAACAGGAACTTTTAGAACTATAACTGGCGATTATAGATTTCTTGAAGGTATTGTAGATGGAGATTCCTTGAAACTTTCTACTTATGATGGTGCAAGAGCTCTTCTATTTGTGGCAAAAGTTACAGATACCGTAATGAGTGGTGTATTTTACAAAGGAAACCATTCGAAAGAAATTTTTAAAGCAAGAAAAAACAATAACTTTTCTTTACCCAATGAAAAAAATTTAGTTGCAATTAAAAAAGGGTATGAAAATTTTGACTTTTCTTTTACTGATACCAGAGGAAGAGTAGTTTCTCTAAGCGACGAAGAATTTAATAACAAAGCTATTGTTATTCAAATAATGGGTTCTTGGTGCGCAAATTGTCTGGATGAAAGTAAATTTTTTGTTGAATACCAAGCAAAAAACCCAAAAAAAGATTTACAATTTATTGCATTAGCTTTTGAAACTGCAAGAACTCGAGAAAAAGCGTACCAAAGAATTAACGATTTAACAAAAAGAATTGGAATTAAATATCCGGTTTTACTTGCTCAGTATGGTAATGAAGAAAGCAAAGAAAAGGCTTTGGAAAAACTACCGATGTTAACAAATTTAATTTCTTATCCTACAACAATTTATTTAGATAAAAATAAAAATTTAGTGAAAATAGAATCTGGTTTTAATGGTCCTGCAACTGGTATTGCTCATGAAAAGTTTAAAAAATCATTTAACAAACTAATTGACTCTATTACAGCTAATTAATTGCTTAAAAAATATTTTTTGTCTAGTTTTTTAACGAAGCTATAGTAGATATTAGCTAGCAAAATACCTGTAAGAGCACCAAATAAAATATCTAAAGGAAAATGAACACCTAAATACAACCTACTGTATGCAAAAAGTATTGGCCAAAGTAAAAGAATGTATATTTTTTGGTATTTTTCTTTGAATAAAAAACACACAAACAAGGTAAAGAAAGTAGAAGTTGTAGCATGGCCTGAAATAAAACTTTTTCCTTGTGGATTTTTTAAAATTCGCAAAAGGTGATTAATTTCTGGATCATTATTTGGCCTTAATCTTCCGACTGTATTTTTTATAAGATTTACAAATTGATCGGAAAAAGCTACCAGAACAATCATCATTAAAATAAAAAAACCACCTCTTTTCCAACCAAAGGTCTTAATCGTTAAATAAAAGATAAATAGAAATAGAGGAGACCAGTAGAATTGGTTTGTTATTCCTAACCACAACCAATCCCACTGTTCGCTTCCTAAATTATTTAAATAAACAACGATTTGTTTATCTAATTGTATTAATGATTCTAACACTTTATTTATTTATTTCTAATATTTCTATCTCAAACATTAAATCTGATTTTGCAGGAAAAGGCCCATATTTTTCTGGTCCGAAACCTAACGTATATGGAATAAACACACGTGCCTTCTCGCCTACTTTTAATTTAGAAACACCTTCTTTAAAACCTGTAATCATTGGTCTTTGTTCATCGTTTAAACGACATACAAATGGTTGACCACTTTCTAAAGTAGATTGAATCAATTTACCATCTGCAGTGTACAAAGTATAATGAGATTTAAATGGTTTATCTTGTGGTACATTTTCTCCTTTTGGATTTGTTTTTAGTTTTAACACTCGAATACCATTATCGTAATTTGTAGCTTTTGGTTCTTCCATTTCTTTTAAGAAAGATGCCTTGTCTTTTAAATACTTCGCATAACGAACTTTTTCTGCTTCTTCTTCCGCTTCTTTTCGCTCATCTGCTTTACTAGCATATTTAATTAATTCTGCGTCAAAAACATCACCAGAATCAAAAGATTCTGCGAATGAACCATGACGAATAATTTCTATACTGAAAATTGTATCTCTTGCCGCAATATTTTTTACTACGTGCATTCTTGTAGAATCTATCGCTTTTGCTAAAGATTCAGAATCTTTATATTTTGCTTTTAAAATTTCTAATTGTTTTGGATTAACCGTTGTTTTACCAAATATGGAATGTTTTCCATCTAGAAACTCCATGGGCTGAATGTTGATAAAAAACTGGCAACCATTTGTTTCAGGACCTGCATTTGCCATAGATAAAACACCAATATCTTTATGACTAAAAAGTAAATTTCCGTTGTTATCTATCGGAAACTCATCTCCAAAACGATAACCTGGAGTGCCTCTTCCAGTACCTGTAGGATCTCCTCCTTGAATAAGTGTGTTTGGTTCTACTCTATGAAAAAGCAAGCCATTATAAAAGGATTTTCCTCTCAAAGAATCTGTTACTTTATTGTTATCACCTTCTGCTAAAGAAACAAAATTAGCAACAGTCATAGGAACTTCATCTGCATGTAAAGCTACAAAAATAGAGCCTTTATTGGTTGTAATTTCTGCATACAAACCATCTTCTAAACCAGTATACTTTTCTGAGGTACATGAATATAGAAAAAATACAATTGAAAATAAACTTAAAAATTTTCTCATTATTCTATAATATCTAAAACTTCTACCTCGAAAATTAACGCAGAAAAAGGTTTAATTAACTCTCCTCGTTGTTGTGTCCCGTAAGCTAACTCTTGAGGAATAAAGAAACGATACTTTGCTCCTTCTTTCATCAGTGCTAAACCTTCATTAAAACCTGGTATAAAAATATTTGCTTTATTTTCGTAAGGTTTGTTTTTTTCTACAGTGCTATCAAAAACTTCACCATCTATTGTAGTTCCGTGATAATGAATTTTAACTCTATTTTCTGGCTGAACTAATGGACCATTACCTTCTTTAAGTACCATATATTGCAAACCACTTTCTGTAGTTACAACTCCTTCTTTAGATTTATTTTCTGCTAAGAACTTTTCTCCAGCTTTTCTAATTTCTCCAAACTTTTGTTCGAGTTCTTTTTCTCTTTTTTCTGCTTGTCTTTGCATAAAGAATTTATTTAAAAATACATTAATATTTTTTTCGTCCATTAATTTATTTTTATCAGAAACACCATTTCTAAATCCTTGATTAAAAACTGCAGTATTAATTTCTTTAAAATCTGCATTAATACTTCTTCCCATGTTTAATCCAAGTGCATAGCTAACAGAATCTATCTCTGTTGCTAATTGATCTACATCTCCTGCTGATTTTTGATTACAAGAAATCATTGCAATACTTAATGTAAAAACTGCTATAACTTTGTAAAACTTCATAATTTATTTTTCTATTTTAATTAATGTAATTGTACTTTTTATTGACTGATTTATTCCTATTTTGTTATTATCTCCAGATACTCCAAAGGCATTGTAATACGGAATAACAAAGGTAATTGTTTCTCCTTCTTTCATCAACTTAATTCCTTTTTGCAATCCAGATATTAAATTTTCTTTATCTACTGTATATTCCTTTACACCTAAATCTTTTTTACTGTAAATTATAGAATCGTTTAAATCTTTAATCTCGTATTCAAAAACAACTTTATCTCCTTTTACAGGCTTATAACTCTCTTCATTGATTTTTGTAATGTAAGTATACCAAAAACCACTTGTTGATCGAATGTATTTATTGGTAGAATCTCTATCGATAACTTTTAAAATTCGTTGTTCTTCTATTTTATTAATTTGTTTGGTTTGGTTTATTGCGTCTGTATAAATGGAAGTAGAAGGCTTAGGATTTATAGGCCTTCTTGGCTGAATATTTGAGCAACCGTTTAAGAAAAAAATAAAAAGTAGAAAAATACTAATTCTCATAAGAGTTTAATAAATCGTTTTTATAATTAGTTAGTATTTTTGTGAAATTAGTTACTGTTTCCTCCAATGAATATTCAGACCTACCTCCTGCAGCATTATCATGTCCTCCACCATCAAAATGATTTCGAGCAAATTTATTAACTGAAAAAGCACCTTTAGACCTAAAAGATATTTTTATTATTTTTTGTTCTGTATCTTCAATAAATATGGCTGCAAAAATAATTCCTTTTAGAGAAAGTGCGTAATTTACCACACCTTCTGTATCTCCTTTTTTAAAGTTATACTTCTTTTTTTCTTCTGAACTTAAAGTGATAAAAGCAGTTTTATATTCAGGTAAGATTTTTAGGTTACTTAGAGCCTGCCCTAACAATAATAATCTATTGTAAGAATTGGCATCGTAAACATTGTTATGAATTCTATCGTTTTCTGCTCCTTTATCTATAAGGTTTGCAATTATTCTATGGGTTTTACTTGTTGTAGATCTAAATCTAAAAGAACCTGTATCTGTCATAATACCTGTATATAAGCAAGTAGCAATGTTTTTGTCTATAAGATGTAAATCATCGTTCATTTCAATATATTGATACACCATTTGACAAGTAGAACAAATTTCAGTGTCTGAATACATATATTTCATGTCATCTGGTTGCTGATGATGGTCTATCATAGCAAAATCGTTAGGATATTGTTCTAATGTATTTTGCATATCAGAACCTACTCTATGCAACGCATTAAAATCTAATAAAAAAATAAGGTCAGATTTTTTAATGGCTCTCATAGATTGTGAGTTCTGCCAATCAAAACGAAACGTAGAATCAGAACCTGGTAACCAATGCAAAAAATCCGGATATTCATTAGGTACAACAACAGTAGCTTTATGGCCTTTTTTTTCTAAATAAAATTTAAGCGCTAAAGTAGATCCCATTGCATCTCCATCTGGATTCCTATGGCCAATAATAACCACGTTTTTTGGCTTACTTAAAAATACTTTTAAATCATCTAGTCCTTTTGTTATCATAGTATGCGAATATACAATTTATTAACAATGAGTACTACTATTTTTAAGTACATTTACGCCTAAATTTCACACAAATGAATCTTAAGAAAACTATACTATTTTTTATCATAATTAGCTTTATAAACTGTACATCTACAAAAAATAATTCTAAGCTTAATTCACCTACTAACGATAACGAATTTGTTATTGCATTTGGATCGTGTAATAAACAAAATTCTGAAAATTTACTTTGGAATGAAGTATTGAAAAACAATCCAAAACTTTGGATTTGGGGTGGAGACAATATTTATTCGGATACGGATAATATGACTAAAATGGCAAACGATTATAAAATCCAAGCAAACCAAAAGGGATATGCTTCTATTAAAAACAAAATGGAAGTTATAGGTACTTGGGACGACCATGATTATGGTATTAACGATGGTGGTAAAGAGTTTAAAATGAAAAACGAAGCGCAACAATTATTTTTAGATTTTATGGATGTTGCTAAAAATGACGAACGAAGAAAAAGAGAAGGAATTTATCATAGCAAAATTTTTAAAACATCAAGTGGAACTCTAAAAGTTATAATCTTAGATACGAGATTTTTCAGAGATTCATTGGTAAGAAAAAATGGAGTGTACCTACCTAACGAAACTGGATCAATTTTAGGAAATAAACAATGGAACTGGTTCACTAACGAAATGAATAACTCTAATGCTGACTTTAATATAATCGTTTCAAGTATTCAAATTCTATCTTCTGAACATCGATTTGAAAAGTGGAGTAATTTTCCAAGTGAACTAGCAAAGTTTAAAAAGGTTGTTGGAAATTCTGGAGCAAAAGGAGTTATTATTTTAACTGGTGATAGGCATATTTCTGAATTCACCAAAACTAAAGTTGATGGCTTAAATTATCCTTTAATTGATTTTACTTCTAGTGGTCTTACACATTCCAGCACACATTTTTCAGGAGAACCGAATAAAAATAGAGTTTTACAGGTTGTGAGGGATAAAAGTTTTGGGATATTAAAAATAGATTTAAAATCTAGAAAAGTTTCCATGCAAATGAGAGGTTTAAACAACATTGTACAACAAGAAATAACACAAGTGTATCCTTAACTTGTAATTAACAATAAAATATGTACTTTTGCGCAAATTTTTAGAAAATGGCAACAAACAGAACATTTACAATGATTAAACCTGATGCTGTAGAAAACGGACATACAGGTGCTATATTAGAAAAGATTAATGCTGCAGGGTTTAGAATTGTAGCATTAAAAAAGACACAAATGACAAAAAATGACGCAGAAACTTTTTATGCAGTGCATAAAGAACGTCCTTTCTTTGGCGAATTAGTTGAGTTCATGACTAGAGGTCCAATCATAGCAGCAATTTTAGAAAAAGATAATGCAGTAGAAGACTTTAGAACTTTAATTGGAGCTACAAATCCGGCTGAAGCTGCAGAAGGCACCATTAGAAAAATGTATGCTACTTCTATGGGAGAAAATGCAGTGCATGGTTCTGATTCAGATGAAAATGCAGAAATAGAGGGTAATTTTCATTTTTCTGGAAGAGAGCAATTTTAAGAATTTTAGAAATTCTTAGTCTAAAATATATTTATCTAAAAACTCACAAATTATTTTTGTGAGTTTTTTTTATTAAAAAAAAACCAATTAAGTTAAGGTTTTTATATTCTATTTGCAGTCTTTACCTTTGTAATAAAATAAACAAAATATTATGAAAGTTTTAATGATTGGCGCTGGAAATATGGGATTAACTTTTGCTGAGGGTCTTGCAAATTCTCCTAATATTAAACAAGGAGATTTGTTAATTTACGATAAAAGTGATAGTGTATTAGAAAAACTCTCCACAGACAATCGTTTTAGCATTTCTAACTCTGTAGGAGAAGCAGCTAAAAGGGCACATATACTTTTTATTGCTGTAAAACCATACCATTATGAAGATCTTTTTAAGGAAATTAAACCACATTTAAACAATCAACAAATACTTGTTTCTTTAATGGCTGGTGTAACTCTAGATGCTTTGGTTAATGCGTCTGGCATTCCAAAAGTGGTTCGTGCTATGCCAAATTTACCAGCAAAAGTAGGTAAAGGAGTTACCGCATTTACAGAAACAGAGGCAGTATCTAAAGTAGAACAAATTGCTATTCGTGATTTATTAGACAGTACAGGAGTTGCTATTCACGTTAAAAACGAAACTTATATAAACAAATCTACTGCAATTTCTGGTAGTGGTCCTGCTTATGTATTTTATTTTATGCAGTCTATGTTTGAAGCTGCACTTAGAATGGGGTTTTCTGCAAATGATTCTAAAGTACTCATAAGTAACACATTTGATGGAGCTGTGCAACTATTTAAAGAATCTAGCTTAAGCCCTGAAAGCTGGATTAATAAAGTTGCTTCTAAAGGTGGTACTACAGAAGCAGCAATAGACAGCATGAAAGACAATAATGTTAGTGCTAAAATAAAGGAAGCTGCTTATGCAGCTTTTGAGCGTGCTGTAGAGCTTGGTAAAGAAAATTAAATGCTAGCTTAGTATTAGTTTTGTAACAACTTTTACTCCCATTTCATCATTAATCATTTTAATAATTTTATCTTTTCCGTACGATAACTCTTCCCTTAAAACAGAAGATGATAATTTTACGATTAACGTTGTGTTTTTCAACTGTACTTGTTCTGTGTAATTAGCCACACCTTGTCCCATTAAATTTGTCCAAGCTTCTTCGATTTTAATTTTTTGCATTCCTTTAGAAAGGTTATTTTCTTTTATAAAAGACTGCATTAAATCTTGGATTGATAAAGAATCGTTTTCCCTTTTTGCCATTATAATTTAAAAATTTGATAGGGTTTATTACTTTGCTTTATAATATTTTCTGTTCTCTCTGCATGAGTATCTGTTATAAATATTTGCCCAAAATCATCATTATTAACCAAATCTATTAGTTGTTGTACCCTATTTTCATCTAATTTATCAAAAATATCATCCAATAATAAAATTGGCGTTAAGCCAGATTGTTTTTTAATAAATTCGAATTGCGCTAACTTTAATGCAATTAAATAAGATTTCTGTTGCCCTTGAGAACCAAACTTTTTAATAGGATAATCCCCTATTTCAAAGTTTAAATCGTCTTTATGAATTCCTGTTGTAGTATATTGTAGTATTTTATCTTTTTCTAAAGACGTATCCAAGAGATCTCTAAAAGTATCATGATGCAACTGACTTTTATAGTTTAAATTCACCTTCTCTTTATCTTGTGATATGGTAGCATATTTTTTGTTAAAAATTGGAATAAAATCTTCTAAAAATGCTTTACGTACATTATAAATTTTAGTGCCATATTCTATCAGTTGGTCATCATATACTTTAAGATTTAACGCATCAAAAGTTCTATTTGCAGCAAAATATTTTAATAAAGCATTACGCTGATTAACAACTTTATTGTACGCAATAAGATTTTGTAAATACGTTTTATTTTGTTGAGATATTACACCATCTATAAACTTTCTTCTTGTATCACTTCCTTCTATAACAAGATTTCTATCAGCTGGAGAAATTATTACTAAAGGAAAACTTCCTATGTGATCAGAAAATTTGGTATAATTTTTATCGTTTCTTTTTAAAATCTTTTTTTGACCTTTTTTTAAACTACAAATAATTTTTTCAGTTCTATCGTTAATGATGTATTCGCCCTCAATCATAAAAAAAGAGGTACCATGTTTTATGTTTTGTAAGGCAACAGAGTTAAAATAACTTTTAGCAAAAGACAAGTAATAAACGGCATCTAGAATATTTGTTTTTCCTACACCATTGTTACCAACAAAGCAATTTACCTTTCTCTCAAAATTAAAGGTTTCAGAAGATAAATTTTTGAAATTTACTATTGCTATTTTTTCTAAATACATAAATAAAAAAACTACTAATTTTAAAGCTGCAAATTATCGAAATTTTTGCTATTTAACCGCTTTTAAAATCCAATT
This sequence comes from uncultured Polaribacter sp., assembly GCA_964477255.1. Classification (GTDB taxonomy): domain Bacteria; phylum Bacteroidota; class Bacteroidia; order Flavobacteriales; family Flavobacteriaceae; genus Polaribacter. Next base: position 50,250 of record CAYZDK010000013.1, on the reverse strand, counting down.
AAAAAAACTATTTTTGTCGCCAATAATTTTAAAGCAACTATGGCAACATATAAGAAAAGAGGTTACAAACCAAAAAATAAAGAAGAGCAACAACAAGTAGATAATATGGATAGCACAACTGCTGAAGTATTTAACACTTTAGACGAAACTGCTTCAAAATCTGAGCAATGGATACAAAAGAATAGCAAAGTGTTATTTTCTACGTTAGTAGCAATAGTTGTTGTGTTTTTAGCATTTTTAGCCTACAATAGTTTAGTTGCAGAACCAAACGAATTAGAAGCTTCTAACGAATTAGCTTTTCCTAGAAAATATTTTGACGAAGCTGCAACTGCAGGTTCTGGAATAGACTCTTTACTTACTTTAGGCTTAGAAGGAGCAGATGGTAATTATGGTTTTATAGATATTGCAGACGCTTACAGCGGAACTGATGCTGGAAATCTTGCAAACTACTATGCAGGTATTTCTTACTTACAATTAAAGCAATACGATAAAGCAATTGAGTATTTAAACAAATTTAATTCTGACGACGAAATGTTAGGTCCTGTAGCGTTAGGTTCTATTGGAGATGCATTTTCAGATATTGATCAGCAAGAAGACGCTTTAGAATATTACACAAAAGCAGCAAATAAAAAAGATAACGACTTTACAGCACCTTTATACCTTTTTAAAGCAGGCCAAACAGCACTGTTATTAAAAGATTACAATACTGCAGAAAAAATGTTTGAGAGAATCAAAAAAGATTATCCAAATTCTGACCAAGGAAATCAAATAGAAAAATATATAAATGCTGCAAAATTTGCTGCCAAATAATAAAGTAAATGGCAACAACAAATTTATCTTACTACGATAAAGCAACAATCCCAAATGCGAAACCTTTTCGATTTGGGATTGTTGTTTCTGAGTGGAATCCGGAAATTACAGATAACTTACACAAAGGCGCTATAGATACTTTAGTAGATTGTGGAGCAGTTCTCGACAATGTTATTTCTTGGAAAGTTCCTGGAAGTTTCGAATTGGTTTATGGCTGCAAAAAAATGATCGAATCTCAAAAACTGGATGCAGTAATAGCAATAGGAAATGTAATACAAGGAGAAACTAAGCATTTCGACTTTGTTTGTGAAGGTGTTACACAGGGAATTGTAGACCTTAATGTAAAATACGATGTTCCAGTTATTTTTTGTGTTTTAACAGACAACACCAAACAACAATCTTTAGACAGATCTGGAGGAAAACTTGGTAATAAAGGCATTGAATGCGCAGTTGCTGCAATTAAAATGGCAGCACTAAAAAATCAAAAAAAATCTTCTGAAAACATTGGGTTTTAAATCCTATTTATCTTAATATTTTAAGAATTCTTTTTAGTTTCAATACTTGAAGTATTGTTATTATTTCTTTAATTTTGATATATACTATTATAAAAATAATTTTTTAAATAGTAGTACAATTAATATAATAAAATGGGATTTTTAAAACGAACTAATAAAAAATTTGATTACAAGCCTCGTTATTACAAAGGAGAAGGAAACCCATACAAAATAGAACATAAATACGATAAGTTTAGAAAGACAACTGGTAAAAACAAAGGCTTAAAAACCAAATTTACAGATGCCTTAGATGAATTAAAAAATTCAGATAAAACAGTAAATAAAACTATTATTTACATTGTTTTAATTCTTGTTTTTATTTTTCTATACATCATAGATTTTGACTTATCCATATTCTTGCAAAATTAATGTCAGATATTATTCAGCTCTTACCAGATCATGTTGCCAATCAAATTGCTGCAGGTGAGGTCGTTCAAAGACCTGCGTCTGTTGTAAAAGAGCTTTTAGAAAACTCTATAGACGCTGGCGCAAAGAGTATTAAATTACTTTTAAAAGATGCTGGTAAAACTTTAATACAAGTTATTGATGATGGTATTGGAATGAGCGCAACAGATGCTAGAATGTGTTTTGAAAGACATGCTACCTCTAAAATTACAAAAGCAGAAGACCTTTTTAATTTAAACACCAAAGGTTTTCGTGGTGAAGCTCTTGCCTCTATTGCTGCTATTGCTCATGTAGAGTTAAAAACCAAACAAGAAAATCAAGAACTAGGTAATGTGCTAAAAATTGAAGGCAGTAAAGTTATTGCGCAAGATTTTATAAATACCGCAAAAGGAACTAGTATCGCTGTTAAAAACTTGTTTTATAACATTCCTGCTAGAAGAAATTTTTTAAAGTCAGATACTGTAGAAACGCGTCATATTGTAGATGAATTTCAAAGAGTGGCTCTTGCACACCCATCCATTAGCTTTTTGTTACATCATAATAACAATGAAGTTTACCACCTAAGATCTAGTAATTTAAGAAAACGAATAGTAGCTGTTTTTGGCTCTAAAATGAACGAAAAATTAGTTCCTATTAATGAGCAAACAGATATAGTTACTATAGAAGGCTTTGTTGCAAAACCAGAATTCTCCAAAAGAAAAAGAGGAGAACAATTTTTCTTTGTAAACAATAGATTTATTAAAAGTTCGTATTTAAATCATGCTGTAGTTAGTGCTTTTGATGGGTTAATAGAACATGGTGCACATCCTTCTTACTTTTTATATTTAAATGTTCCTACCAAAAGTATTGATATTAACATTCACCCTACAAAGACAGAAATAAAGTTCGATAACGAAAAAGCTTTGTATGCAATGTTAAGAGCAACTGTAAAACACAGCTTAGGGCAATACAACATTGCTCCTGTTTTAGATTTTGATAGAGATGCAAACCTAGATACTTCCTACCAACAAAATACAAGCTCTGTAAAAGCATCTGTACCAAAAATAATGGTTGATCCAGATTTTAATCCATTTAAAGAAACAGAACAAAAAGAAATTCGTTTTCCATACAAAAGAGAAAAATCTACAGAAAATTGGGAAACATTATACACCGAAACTGAAACTTCAACTCAAGAACGTATATTTTCTGATAATGAAGAAGTTAAAACTCATAAAACATTTCAGATTCAACGTAAATATGTAATGAGTTTAATAAAATCTGGTGTGGTTTTAATTCATCAGTCTTTAGCACATCAACGTATATTGTACGAACAATTTTTAGAAAGTATAACGGTTAAAGAAGCAAATAGCCAGCAATTATTATTTCCAGTTACAATATCATTCACCTCTAAAGAAATAGAGATGATATATAGCTTAAAAGGCGAGCTAGAAAATGCTGGATTTTCTTTTGACGAGTTCACAAAAGAAAGTGTAACTATTAAAGGAATACCTGTTTCTGTAACAGAAAGTAAAATTACCATTATTTTAGAAGAACTTCTAAATGATATTGAACTAGAAGTGCCTGATGCAAGCTTTAGTCATTTTGATATTATGGCAAAATCTTTTGCTAAAACACTATCTATTAAAACAGGAACACAGCTAGCAGAAAAAGAACAAGAGAATTTGGTTAATGATTTATTTTCTTGTAAAGAGCCAAATACTTCTCCATTTGGTAAACCAATTTTTAAAACATTAACCTTACATGAAATTGATAATCTGTTTAATACATAGAAATGAATAGACTTACAGAAGCTATAAAACACCTTATAATTATAAATGTAATTGTATTTATTGCACCGCAAATTTTACAGTTAGATTTTACCAACATATTGGCCTTGCATTATCCTGAAAATAAAAACTTTGGAATTTGGCAATATGTTACGCATATGTTTATGCATGGTGGCTTTGGACATATTTTGTTTAATATGTATGGTTTGTGGGCTTTTGGAACTCCTCTAGAGCAAATGTGGGGAAGAAATAAATTCTTATTCTTCTATTTTTCTGCTGGTATTGGAGCTGGAGTAATTTATACATTAGCAAACTATTACCAGTTTAGTGGTATTTATGAAATCTTTGTTGATGTAGGATTAAATCATCAAGAAATAATTTCTATTCTAGAAGCAGGTTCTACAAATGACCCTAGAGTAGTAAACTCTATAACACAAGCACAATTTAATAAAATTACAAGTCTTTATTTAACTCCAGCAGTAGGTGCTTCTGGAGCTGTTTATGGTGTTTTAGTTGCTTTTGGTATGTACTTTAAAGATGCTAAATTGGCTTTAATCTTTTTTCCTGTTCCTATTGCTGCTAAATATTTTATTCCTGCTATTATAGGTTTCGATTTGTTTTTTGGCATGACAAAATACTCTGTAGGTAATATTGCACATTTTGCACACATTGGAGGAGCGTTAATAGGGTTTCTAATTGCATACTATTGGAAAAAAAATCAATTTAAATTTTACTAATGGGTTTTATTGATGAAATTAAAAAACGGTACGAACTTGGTACTATTGTAGAAAAATTAATCTACATAAATATTGCTGTATTTGTTATAACACTGTTAACCAATGTTGTACAAGGATTGTATAGAGGAGAAACAAATTTTTGGATAAATTGGTTTGCTTTAGATGCAGATTTAAATGCATTTTTTATTAAACCTTGGACGTTACTAAGTTACGGTTTTCTGCATGGTGGCTTTTTACACATTCTTTTTAATTGTGTAGCAATATATTTTATTGGTAATTTGTTTTTGCAATATTTTACCCAAAAACAGTTACTAAATTTTTATGTATTAGGAACCTTTTTTGGAGGTATTCTCTATATTTTTAGTCAAAATTATTTTCCTCTTTTTCAGGGTAGATCTTCTTATTTAGTTGGTGCATCAGCAGGAGTATCTGCCATTTTTGTTGGTATTGCTACATACATACCAAATTATAGATTACGCTTTCCGTTAATTGGTTCTGTAAAACTTTGGCATATTACAGCTATTTGGGTAGCTTTTGATGTTTTGGGACTTGTAGGTGCTAATGCTGGTGGTAATTTTGCACATCTTGGTGGAAGTTTATTTGGCTTCTTATACGTTCATTATGCAAGTAATAAAGAAATTACATTTTTTGATGGATTAAGTACCCTTTTTAAAACCAAAAAGAAACCATTAAAAACAGTTCATAAGTCCAAAAAAAGAAATGTAAATAATGCTGTAGTGAAAGATGTTAATCAGAAAAAAATCGATGAAATCTTAGATAAGATCAGTAAATCTGGTTACGATACTTTAACCAAATCTGAAAAAGAGTTCTTATTTAAACAAGGAAAAAAATAATATTTCTAAACACTTTTGAAAAAACTATCCTTTTTAAATAAGTTATTATTTTTTGCTAACTCATTACTAGCAACCTTATTACTTCTTTCTATATTTCTACCAAAAATTTCTCCAGAGGTAATACCAGCAATTGCTATTGTAAGCCTGTTAGTTCCTTTTTTAATTATATTCAACTTACTCTTTGTAATTTATTGGATTGTACAATTAAAAAAACAATTTCTTCTTTCTAGTATAGTTGTAACCATTTTTTGGTGCTTCTCTCCTACTATTTACAAGTTTAGTAAAGAAAAGAATGAAACTTTAAGTGGATTAAACATAATGAGTTATAATGTAAAAATGTTTAATCATTGGAAGTGGAAAAAAGAGGATGCAATTCCGAAAAAAATTTCTGAGTTTATTAAAAAAGAAAAACCAGAAGTAATATTGTTTCAAGAATTTTACAAAAAAGATAGTTTAACCATTAATTACCCATACAAATACATCAAAACTAAAAACTCTAAAGACAACGCTGGTTTAGCCATCTTTTCTAAATATGAAATAATAAACAGTGGCTCTTTTAATTTTAAAGACACGTTTAATAACATTATTTATGCAGATATTCTTGTAAAAGAAGATACCATTCGTTTTTATAATGTGCATTTACAGTCGTTACAAATAAATTTACTACAATCTAATTTTGGTGAAAAAAACTCTACAAAACTTATTTCTCGTTTAGAAAACGGATTTATTAAACAGGCACAACAAACAAATGAATTGCATTTACATGAAAAGAAATGGCAAGGAAAAAAAATAATTGGAGGCGATTTTAATAATACTTCCTATTCTTGGGTGTATAATACACTTATAAAAAACAAAAAGGACGCTTTTTTAGAAGCTGGATCTGGTTTTGGTAAAAGTTACGATTATCAATTTCCATTACGAATAGATTTTATTCTAACAGATAGAAATGCAAAAATCCATAGCTATTCTTCAAAAAAGGTTAAATATTCAGATCATTTTCCAATTCAGACCATTGTAAGTTGGTAGTTTATTTTACAAAACCATACTCACGCTCTACCTTTGTTATTCTAAGTTGATATTTAGCATACCATTTTTCTCTTCCCATTTTCCTTGCTTTTATGTGGTCTAAATTATTTTTCCAACTAAGAATAGCATCTAAAGAATCCCAATAAGACACCGTAATTCCAATTTCACTTCTTGCTGTTTCTACACCTAAAAATCCTTTTTGTTTTTTTGCAAGAGTTAGCATTTCAGAAGAAACTTTATCATAATCTTCCTTATAATCTGTCATTATTGTAGAAAAAATAACTGCATAGTATGGTGGTTTTAAATGTTGTACAATCATAAGTTTAAGTTACTACATATCATTTCTATAAAAGGTAAGGCAATTTTTATATCGCTAATAATATTGTAAATTTGCATCGCTTAAAAGTACACTAATGGTAATAGAAAAAAAAGTAGCTTTTTACACTTTAGGATGCAAATTAAATTTTTCGGAAACGTCTACAATAGCAAGAAACTTTGTAAATGAAGGTTTCGAAAGAGTAGATTTTTCTAAAAAAGCAGATGTGTACGTTATTAATACCTGCTCAGTTACAGAAAACGCAGATAAACGTTTTAAAACAATTGTTAAAAACGCTCAAAAGCAAAATAATAATGCTTTTATTATTGGTATTGGTTGTTATGCACAACTAAAACCAGAAGAATTAGCAGCAGTAGATGGTGTTGATTTAGTATTAGGTGCTACTGAAAAATTCAACGTTACCAGTTATATAAACGATTTAACAAAAAATGAAATTGGAGAAGTACATTCTTGCGAAATAAGTGATGCCGATTTTTATGTGGGTTCTTATTCTATTGGCGATAGAACTCGTGCTTTTTTAAAAGTACAAGATGGTTGTGATTACAAATGTACGTATTGTACTATACCTCTTGCAAGAGGTATTTCCAGAAGTGATACTTTAGAAAATGTGATAAAAAACGCCAAAGAAATTTCTGCCAAAAATATTAAAGAAATTGTACTAACTGGAGTAAATATCGGAGATTATGGTAAAGGGGAATTCGGCAATAAAAAACACGAACATACTTTTTTAGAACTGGTTCAAGAATTAGATAAGGTAGAGGGTATTCATCGTCTTAGAATATCGTCTATAGAGCCTAATTTATTAAAAGACGAAACCATAGATTTTGTATCAAAATCTAACTCTTTCGTACCACATTTTCATATTCCATTGCAATCTGGTAGTGATACCTTATTAAAAAAAATGAAACGTAGGTATTTAAGAAACACCTATACAAACAGGGTAAAAAAAATTCGTGAAGTTATGCCAAATGCGTGTATTGGTGTAGATGTAATTGTTGGTTTTCCAGGAGAAACTGATGCCCTTTTTTTAGAAACCTATAATTATCTTAATGATTTAGATATTTCTTATTTGCATGTTTTCACCTATTCTGAAAGGGCAAATACAGAAGCTGCAGAAATGAATGGTGTTGTTCCAAAAAACAAAAGAGCAAAACGAAGCAAAATGCTTAGAGGTCTTTCTGCAAAAAAACGAAGAGCATTTTACGAAAGCCAGTTAGGAAACTCGTTAACAGTATTATTTGAGAGTGAAAACAAAGAAGGCTATATACATGGTTTTACAGAAAATTATGTTAAGGTAAAAGCACCTTGGAACCCAGAATTGGTAAACACTCTACACAAGGTTACTTTAACCAAAATAGATGAAGATGGTTTAGTCCGATTTAATTTTGTTGCAGATAAAGTATTAACTAATGGCTAAAATTCCAATTTACTTTATGCCTGGTTTGGCTGCTGGCCCAGAAATATTTGAGAATCTAAACCTTTCTAAAGAACATTTCGATTTAAATTACTTAAGCTGGTTAAAACCAATATCTGTAAATGAAAAATTAACAGATTATGCCAAAAGAATGTGTAAAGAAATTACCCATGATAATCCTGTTTTGGTAGGTGTATCTTTTGGAGGAATTTTAGTACAAGAAATTAGTAAGGTTATTGCATGTAGAAAAGTTATCATTATTTCTAGTGTAAAAAGTAACCAAGAATTTCCAACCAATATAAAGCTTGCAAAAAAAATACCGGTTCATAAACTTTTTCCTACCCAACTTGTTCAGGAATTTGAAAAGTATACCAAGTTTTTTGTAGGTAAAAAACTACAAACAAGAGCAGAATTATATAAGAAATACTTATCTGTTAGAGATAAAGAATATTTAGATTGGGCTTTAGATTGTGTTGTAAATTGGTCGCAATCAGAAGTAAATGAAAAAGTTGTGCATATTCACGGAACCAAAGATCATATTTTTCCTATTTCAAACATTAAAGATTGTATACAGATACAAGAAGGTACACATGCAATGATTCTAATAAAAGCAAAACCTATTTCTAAAATTATTTCTGACACGATACTTGATTAGATTATAGGTTCTTCTTAACTTAGTGTAAAATTTGTATCATGAATAAATTCTACAGGGCTTTTTCTATTTTTAGCATTATTGCTTTTACGCTAATTTTCTTTTATGGAATAGATAAAAATGAGGTAAGTTCTATTTCTAACACGCACAAAACCTATAAAATTAAAGCATTAAAACTACCTGCAAATCTAAATTTAGCAGGCGAAAGAGTTCCTTTAGAAATTCCTGATGTAAAAGAAAGAATGGATAGAGAGTTATTGGTAAACACCTATTGGCAGTCTAATGGATTGTTATTATTAAAAAGAGCCAATAAATATTTTCCAATTCTAGAGCCATTATTAGAAAAATATGGTTTACCAGACGATTTTAAATTTTTAGCTTTAGCAGAAAGTGCATTTATAGACGAAACTTCTTCTGCTGGTGCAGCAGGAATGTGGCATTTTATGAAACAAACTGGTAAAGAATTCGGATTAGAAATAAACAGAAATGTAGATGAACGTTACCATATTGAAAAATCTACAAAAGTTGCAGCAGAATATCTAAAAAAATCTAAAGAACGTTTTGGATCTTGGACATTAGCTGCAGCAGCATATAATGCAGGAAATTATGGTATTGCAAGAAGACTAAAAACACAAGAAGTAGATAATTATTATGATGCACTTTTACCTGATGAGACAGAACGTTACATCTTTAGAATTTTAGCTTTAAAAGAAATAATAACAAATCCAGAAAAATATGGTTTTGTTTATGAAAGTCAAGACTTATATAAATTTAAACCAACGAGAGTAATAGAAGTAGATACTGCAATTTCTAATATTACAAGATTTGCAAAAGGTTTTGGCTTAACTTATAAAGAGTTTAAAAGTTACAATCCGTGGTTACGAGAAAATCATCTTAATAATAAGAGTAGAAAATTATACCATATAAAATTACCAATTAAAGAATAATAAAAAAGCCCATCATTTTGATGGGCTTTTTAGATAAAAATTACTGGTAATAAATATTATAATACTTTTACGTTTATCGCATTTAATCCTTTTCTACCTTCTGTTAAGTCAAATTCAACTTCGTCATTTTGTTGAATTTCATCAATTAAACCAGAAATGTGAACGAAATGTTCTTTGTTTGATCCTTCTTCTGTGATGAAACCAAAACCTTTAGACTCGTTAAAAAACTTTACGGTACCTTTACTCATAATAAAAAATATACGTTGCTTGTGCAACAATTAATAAAGCAACAAAGATAGCACCAAAAAAATTAGAAAAGTATAAATAATTGACTTTCTTTTAATTATAGGCTTAAAGCTTATGAATTAAGGCTTTAACCTCGTTAAATTCATTAATAATTTCTTCTAAAACAGTTTTTGCAGGCTTTATAGTATCTATTAAGCCAGCAATTTGACCAATTTCTAACTCACCTTCTTCTAAATCTCCTTCAAACATTCCTTTTTTTGCTCGCGCTCTACCAAGTAAACTCTTTAAATCGTCTATTGTTGGATTTTTTTGGTACAACTCTTGCACATCGTTATAGAATTTATTTTTTACCAACCTTACAGGCGCTAATTCTTTGAGTGTTAAATGCGTATCGCCGTCTTTTACTTCTATTATTGTGTTTTTAAAATTATTATGGGCAGAAGATTCTATTGTAGCAGCAAATCTACTACCTATTTGAACTGCATCTGCACCAAGCACCATTGCTGCAAGCATTCCTCTTCCAGATCCAATTCCACCAGCGGCAATTACAGGAATGTTAACTTCTTTTTTTACCATTGGAATTAAGGTAAACGACGTAGATTCTTCTCTACCATTATGACCACCTGCTTCAAAACCTTCGCAAACTACAGCATTTACACCTGCAGCTTCAGCCTTTTTTGCAAATTTTACAGAGCTAACTACATGACTAACCGTAATTCCTTTAGATTGTAAATGTTTGGTCCAAGTTTTAGGATTTCCAGCTGATGTAAAAACAATCTTAACCCCTTCTTCTATGATGATTTCCATAATTTTTTCAATATCAGGATACAACATAGGTACATTTACTCCAAAAGGTTTATTGGTTGCTTTTTTACACTTTTGAATGTGTTCTCTTAGCACTTCTGGATACATAGAGCCTGCTCCAATTAATCCTAAACCACCTGCATTAGATACTGCTGATGCTAGTTTCCATCCAGAAACCCAAATCATACCTCCTTGGACAACAGGATATTCTATTTTAAATAATTCTGTAATTTTATTTTGCATTATTTAACATTATTGGAATTGTAAATCTTTGTGGTAGCTTTCTATTTTTATGAATAAAAGGTTTAATAGGCTTAAACTTTTTAATCATTTTATTTAGTTTACTATTTAATAATTTTGGTACATTTTTTCCCAAATTGACAAATTCAATATATCCTTTTTCGTTTACAAGTAATTCAACATAGGCTTTACCTCTAAGATTTTCTCCTTTTATCTTATAAATAGTTTTTTCAAAAATTTTGATAAATTGATTTCTAAGTTTAGAGGTATTTATACTTTCACATTCACATTTATTATTAAATGTATTAACATAATTTATTTTCTCACCTTGTTCATTATAATATATGGCTCTTAAAATAGTATCATTCTTATAATTAATTTTTGCAGCCAAATTATTGTTTGTGTGATAATAATTCCAAACACCAACTTTCTTACCATTTAGATACCTACCTTCTGTATTTAAATTTCGATTATAAAACCACGATTTAAAAAGCCCATGTCTTTTGCTACTTATATTAAAATTAACAATACTAGATATACTGTCTAATAAATTAAAGTTTATCTGTTTACCTATTCTAACTTTACCTTTAACATCTTTTGATTTCCATGTAGAATGAAATCTTAAATTTATTACGTATAAATTATTATTCCATAAAGAGTCATTTATTTTAATCGTTTCTTTAATATAACTAGCTTGCAATGAGTCTTTAATCTCATAACCTTTTTCATTTAAGTAAGTGTAAAAACTATTACTTTGAGAGATTATGTTTGAGCTAAACAAAATTGTTGTAAAAAATAATAAAATATGTTTTTTCATGCTTTATTTTTATGCTATAACTCCAGATCCAAGCAATTCATCTTTTGCATACCAAG
>CAYZDK010000013.1:0-38485 GCA_964477255.1 uncultured Polaribacter sp. | reverse complement strand
CTTTATTTTTATGCTATAACTCCAGATCCAAGCAATTCATCTTTTGCATACCAAGCTACAAATTGTCCTTCTTGAATTGCCGATTGTTTGTTTTCAAACTCTACATAAAGTCCATCATCAAATTGATATAAAATAGCATTTTCTAATGGCTGTCTGTAACGTATTCTTGCTTCTACTTGCATCGATTCTCCAGATTTCAATTTTAAATCTTCACGAATCCAGTGCAATTCTTCATTAGCAACGAAAAGAACATTTCTAAACAATCCTAGATGGTTTTTTCCTTCTCCTGTATAAATAATATTTTCGTTTACATCTGTTTCAATAACAAATAAAGGCTCTTTTGTTCCGCCAACAGCTAATCCTTTTCGTTGTCCTTTGGTGAAATAATGTGCTCCTTGGTGATTGCCTACTACTTTTCCATCTTGTTTTTGATAGCTGAACTTCTTTGCATAAAAAGCCAACTCCTCTTTTTTACATTCAAATTTTGGAGTTATTTTATGATAATCTGAAAAATCATTTGGAATTTGAACAATTTCACCTTCTTTAGGTTCTAATTTTTGTTGCAAAAATTCTGGTAAACGTACTTTGCCTATAAAACATAATCCTTGAGAATCTTTCTTTTCTGCAGTTATTAAATCTGCCTCTTTTGCAATTTCACGAACTTCTGGTTTAGTTAATTCGCCAATAGGAAATAATGCTTTTGATAATTGTTCTTGAGATAGTTGGCATAAAAAGTAAGATTGATCTTTATTGTTATCTTTTCCAGCTAGAAGCTTGTACACCATTTTACCATTAATCTCCTCTTCTGCTTTTCTACAATAATGACCTGTAGCAACGTAGTCTGCTCCTAATTTTAGAGCAATATCCATAAAAACATCGAATTTTATTTCTCTATTGCATAAAACATCAGGATTTGGGGTTCTTCCTTTTTCATATTCGTCAAACATATAATCTACAATCCTTTCTTTGTATTGTGCACTTAAATCTACCACTTGAAAAGGTATTCCTAATTTTTGTGCAACAATCATGGCATCATTACTGTCTTCTAACCAAGGGCATTCATTAGAAATAGTAACAGAATCATCATGCCAATTTTTCATAAATAAGCCAATAACTTCGTAACCTTGTTCTTTAAGTAAATGTGCAGTAACACTAGAATCTACACCACCTGACAGTCCTACAACTACTCTTTTCATTTGTTAATTTTGAGTTTGCAAAGTTACAATTTTGATTAGTTTTATGGAATGTAATAAACGTATTATTCTATTCTAGAAATTCATGTATTCTTGTTAGTGTAATTTTTTTGTCACTATTTGTAGACGTGAATGATAAAGTGTCATTTTTTAAATTAAAAGTATAAAATTGGAATTCTGGAATTTTAGTATAACTCACCATATCTATTTGAAGTCTGTGTGCATGTGTTTTAAACATACCATATCTTGTACCTTCAGGATAATTTCTTAGTTCGTAAGTATTATCCCATCTTAAGAACAGCATTGCTTTGTTGCTTGGGTTAAGAGAGGTAGAAACATCTTTGTTGTCCTCAATAATTGTTTCAAACTTCCATAAACCAAATAATTTATTAGCTTCTGAGGTAGGCAACTTATTGGATTTTTCTAAAGTTACTTCTACATTTTCACCATACTCTTTTCGTTTCCAAACCATTTTATCATTTTCGAAATTAACTTTAAATGGAGCTGCATTATCTTTAATTCCGAACGTATTTGTTATAACTAGTTGGTTATTTGCATCTAAACGCCAAGTACCAACAGTATGTTGTAACCATCCATTACCTGAGGTTATGGTAGAATCTTGGTAAAATTGCATCCATCTTGCAGTTGGAGTCATTTCTTGATTGTTCATCTCCACTTTTTTTACCAGCCATAAGCCATTTAATTTTTGTTGTGGTTTCTTTTCTTCTTTTGTATTACAAGAGTTTAATAATACTACAGTTAGAGCTATTAGCACAATTTTAATTTTCATCTTTTTTATTTTTGATTTTTTTTTCTTTTTCTTTTTTAGTGACAAGCTCTCCATCTATGTAATATTGCCACTTCCCTATTCTTTTTCCTTTTTTATACTCTCCTTGCTCTTTTAAGTTACCTTCTAAATCGAAGTATTTTGCTTTTCCGTCGAGTTTGTTGCTATTATAAAAAACAAACTCAATAAGAACTCCATCACTAGTAAACTTTTTAGAAATTCCATTTTTTAAGCCATTTTTATATTCGGTAATCTCCGTTTCTTTTCCATTTGGATAATAGTTAATTAATTCTCCATGTAAAACACCATTTTTGTAATTCTCTTTGGAAAGTATTTTACCATTTTCAAAAAAATATTGCCAAGTGCCTACCCTTTTTTTGTTTATAAAATACCCTTTACTTTGAAGTTTGCCTTTGCTAGAAAAGAATGAAACTAAAACCGAATCAGAACTTTTTGAAAACTCTTTAATTAAAGTTGGAAATCTGTTGTTTAATTTGTCATAAAATTTAAAAATACCGATTTCTTTTCCGTTTAAAAATTCGCCTTCATATCTTATGGAATTATTATCGTAATATTTTCTCCAAACTCCAGTTCTCTTATTATTCTCATCGTATGCATTAACATTTTGCGAAATACTGTTTGAAGTATAAAAAAAACAAAGTAAGACAAGTAATAACGTAATACTTTTTATATTTATCATAACTAATAATTCTTATTGGTAAATATACATTAATCTATATATAATGCATCTTAATTCTGTTACAGAACAATTAGAAAGTATCGCAAATGCAGGAAAAGATAATCGTGCTAGAGTTGCAGAATTTATGGTGAAAAATTCAGAATTAATTCCTAGTTTAATTGCCATTACATTTGATATTAACAACAGCCTATCTGTTAAGGCTGCATGGGTTTTAGAGTGGATTTGCACCCATCATAGCATAACCTATTTACTTCCTTTTTTAGACAAGTTTTGTACTCATATTAAACATCTTACACACGACAGTGCAATTAGACCTTGTGCAAAAATATGCGAACAACTAGCTGTAAAATATGATAAGGATATTACCAATAAATCACCATCATTATTAACTCCAAAACAAATAAATCAAATTGTAGAAACTGGATTTGATTGGTTAATCACGCCTCAAAAAATTGCTGTTAGAGCGTATACAATGAATACGTTATTTTTGTTTGGTAAAAAAATAGATTGGATTCATCCTGAATTAAAACAATTAATTTCTACATCAATTATTCATGAAAGTAAAGGTACAGAATCTAGAGGAAAAAAGGTATTATCTTTAATAGAAAAACATCAAAATTCTCATTCATAAAACCCTATAATTAACTATTTTTGTTTTTTACAAAATTTAAGTAATGAGCCTAACGCAATTAAATGCCATATCGCCAATAGATGGGCGTTATAGAAACAAAATAACACCTTTAGCTAACTATTTTTCAGAAGAAGCCTTAATAAAATATCGTGTGCGAGTAGAAATTGAATATTTCATTGCACTTTGCGAGATTCCTCTTCCGCAATTAGAAGGTTTTGATATGAATTTGTGTAGTAAACTTAGAAAAATTTATGAAGACTTTTCTTCTGAAGATGCACAAAAAATTAAGGACATAGAAAAAGTTACAAATCACGATGTTAAGGCTGTTGAATATTTCATAAAAGAAAAATTTGATGCATTAGGCTTACAAAAATCAAAAGAATTTATTCATTTTGGCTTAACCTCTCAAGATGTTAATAACACTGCAATTCCTTTATCTATAAAAGAAGCTGTAAACGAAGTTCTCATTCCAAACTATACTTTATTACTAGATAAATTAAAAGAGTTAGCTATCGAATGGAAAGATGTTTCTATGTTAGCTAGAACACATGGCCAGCCAGCATCTCCTACAAGATTAGGTAAAGAAATTACTGTTTTTGTAAAAAGATTAGAAGAGCAATTTTCTACATTAATAAAGGTACCTAATGCAGCAAAATTTGGAGGAGCTACAGGGAATTTTAATGCGCATCATGTTGCATATCCAAACATAGATTGGAAACATTTTGGATCTAATTTTGTAGAAAATAATTTAGGCTTAAAACACTCTTTTCCAACAACCCAAATAGAGCACTATGACTATATGGCAGCTCTTTTTGATGCTTTAAAGCGAATTAATACTATTCTTATAGATTTAGATAGAGATTTTTGGACCTATGTTTCTATGGATTATTTTAAGCAAAAAATTAAAAAAGGAGAAGTGGGTAGTTCTGCTATGCCTCATAAAGTAAATCCTATTGACTTTGAAAATTCAGAAGGAAACTTAGGAATAGCAAATGCTATATTTGAGCATTTATCGGCAAAATTACCAATCTCTAGAATGCAACGCGATTTAACTGATAGCACCGTTTTAAGAAACGTTGGCGTGCCATTTGGACACACAATTATTGGTTTTACTTCTACCCTTAAAGGTTTGAATAAATTACTATTAAACAAATCTAAATTTGAACAAGACTTAGAAAATAATTGGGCTGTTGTGGCAGAAGCAATTCAAACTATTCTAAGAAGAGAAGCTTATCCAAATCCTTATGAAGCCTTAAAGGGACTTACTAGAACAAACGAAGCTATCAATCAAACATCAATTTCTACTTTTATAGACACTTTAGAAGTTTCGGATGCTATAAAAAATGAATTAAAAGCAATTACTCCTGAAAACTATACAGGTATTTAAAAGATAAACAAATGAAAAAAGTATATTTAGTTTTTAGTCTTATCGCCATTTTTATGATGACTTCCTGTAACCAAAAAATGGAAAACAATGCAGATCGTTTTAGAACAGGAGTATTTGAAATTCCTGCTGGTGAAGATTTTGTAAAAGAAACAATTATAAGGAATGACAGCATTCAAATAAGTAAATATGGAAATCAAGTAGATACGTTATCTATTGAGTGGAAAAATAATTTCTTTTACACACTAAAATATATTAATCCAAAAAATGATTTACAGAAAGATCCAATGTACATTCAAATTAATGAAGTTCGAGAAGATTCGTATGATTTTACTGTAAAAATTGGATTTTCTAAATTTTCTAAAAAAGGAACTATCTACAAAATTAAGTAATGGAAATTTTCTTACAAGCAGATACTTGGGTTGCCCTTCTAACACTTACCTTTTTAGAAGTAATTCTTGGTATAGATAATGTTATATTTATATCTATTTCTGCAAATAAACTGCCAGATAATCAAGTAAAAAAAGCAACTATATGGGGATTAGCTTTAGCAATGATAACAAGAATTATATTGTTGTTTTTTGTTTCTTACTTAATAGCTTTAAAAGATCCTTTTTATTCTATAGATATTGGTTGGTTTAAAGCAGGTTTTACTGGGCAGAGCGTAATTCTTTTTCTAGGAGGTCTTTTTTTACTATATAAAAGTACCAAAGAGATTAGACATAAAGTTGTTGCCGAAGAAGAGAAAAAAATTACAAAAACACCGAAAAAAATATCCTTTAGCAATGTAATTATTCAAATTATACTAATTGACATAGTTTTTTCATTTGATAGCATTTTAACAGCTGTAGGAATGACAAACGGTATTGATGGGGCACTTCTAATAATGATAATTGCAGTAATTGTTTCTATAGTAATTATGATGATTTTTGCAAATCCAATAAACAAATTTGTACACAGAAATCCTACTATTCAAATGCTTGCATTGTCTTTTTTAATTCTAATAGGCTTTATGCTTATTACAGAAGGTGCACACTTATCACATACAGAAATTTTTAACAAAACAGTAGGAGTTATTCCTAAAGGATATTTGTACTTTGCCATCGCTTTTTCACTAGGTGTAGAAATGTTAAATTTAAGAATAAGAAAAAAAGGTGCAAAAAATTAATACAAATTATAGACACAAACTAGGAACACTTTTAATAGTGCTCTTTATGCTGCCTTTATTTGTTGACTCTTTGCACGCGTTAAGCGATCATAAGCATGATATTTGTTTTGCTAAAAATGAAAGCCATTTTCATCAGAAAGATTTAGACTGTACCTTACATTTATTAAAAAATACGAACTCTCTTTTAATCGAAAATTCTTTTTCATTGCAAAAAGAATACACTAAGATTTTTTTAAAAGAGCGTAAAAAAAACTTCTTAAAATCACATCAGCAATTATCATTTAGTCTACGTGCACCACCAGTTTATATTTATTAATAAGAAACAAGCTTATTATTATAATATATAAACTTAAAAATGCGCTCTAAATTATTTTTTAGTGCAATAGTATTTTTTATGCTAACAAATACCTTTGCGCAAAATTGTAACTATACTTTTAAAGGGAAAATTTTAGATTTTCATGACAATACACCAATTGTTGGTGCATCTCTTTATATCGAAAATTTACATATTTATACCACTTCTAATCTTGATGGTGAATTTGAATTTAAAAACCTATGTAAAGGGAAATTAAATATCATCATTCAACACATTTCTTGTAAAACGAAACGTGTAACAGTTACGTTAGAAGAAAATAGCTCAAAAAATATATTTTTAGAGCATCATGAAGAAGAATTAAATGAAGTTGTGTTAAAGACTAGTGTACGGTCTGAAGCAACTAGTATAGAAAACACCATAAAGAAGAATGTTTTAGAAACTTTTTCAGACAAATCTTTAGGTGATGCACTTAGTACCATTAGTGGTGTTTCTACTTTAAATACCGGAAACTCTATTGTAAAGCCTATGATACATGGCTTACACTCTAGTAGATTGCTTATTGTAAATAACAATGTTAGACTTTTTGACCAAGAATGGGGAGATGAACATGCACCTAATATAGATATTAACGCTAGTGGTAGAATATCTGTTATTAAAGGTGCAAATACCTTAAAATACGGAAGCGATGCAATAGGAGGTTTAATTTTAATTAACCCTAACAATTACATTGTAAAAGATTCCGTTTTTGGTAGCACACTCAGCGCTTTTAATTCAAACGGTTTAGGAGGTAACATTAATACCGAATTTGTTAAAACAAACAAAAACGGTTTCTACAAAAAGTTTCAAGCTAATTATAAAAGATTTGGCGATTTTAATGCTGCCAATTATAATTTATCTAATTCTGGTGTAGAAAGCATAAATGCTTCATTTCAGTTTGGTTATAATTCTTACGAAAAAGGGTTTGATGCCTATTACAGTTTTGTAAATAATGAAATTGGTATTATTAGAGCCGCACATGTAGGTAATGTAAACGATTTGGTAAGAGCTATAAACAGTGGTAATCCTGCTTTTATTGACGACTTTTCGCATACAATTGATAATCCTAGACAAGATATTACACATCATCTTGGTAAAATAGAAGCTTACAAAAGATTTAAAGATCTTGGTAAACTATCTATACAATACGATATTCAATTAAATAAAAGAAAAGAGTTTGATAGAAGAAGAGCCGCTTTTAGAGATATACCAGCAGCAGATTTTACCCTTTTTACTACCTCTTTGCAGTCAGATTTAGAAATAACTAAATTCGATAATCTTACAATAGATACAGGAATTTTAGTTCGTTTTCAACAAAACCAATCTGCAGGCGAAAACGAAACTGGTATCAGTATCCCGTTAATACCAGACTACAAAAGATACGAAATTGGATCTTATGTAGTAGGTAATTATAACCTAAGTGAGAATACTGAAATAAGTGCAGGATTAAGATATGACTATGTAAGAGTTAATGCAGAGAAGATTTATAAAGCTTTTGATTGGCAAGAAAACAACTATGATGAAATTTTTCCAGAATTTAGTTCTGGTGTTGTAGAAAATTTCGAAATAGTTACTTTTCCAGAATTTGATTTTCATAATTTCTCTTCTAGTGTTGGTACAAATACATATCTCAATGATAATTTACAACTTTTATTTAATTATGGGTTAGCATCTAGAACACCTAATGTTTCTGAATTGTTTAGTGATGGTTTACACCATAGCTCTGCAAGAATAGAAACAGGTAACTTGTTGCTAAACAAAGAGGTTGCAAATAAGTTTATACTTTCTTTAGAAAGAAACAACGAAAATTTTGGCTTTTCTATTAGTCCGTATTACAAACATATTAATGACTTTATTCAGTTAATACCTTCTAACGAGGCTTTAACTACCATTAGAGGTGCATTTATAGAATGGAAATACGATCAAGTAGATGCTAGAATATTTGGTGTTGATATTGATGTAAATAAAAAGGTAAGTAATCATATTTCATATAATGGTGGAATTAGCTTTTTAAGAGGAGACAATCTTTCCGATGATATTCCTCTTATTAATATGCCTGCCACAAATTTTAATAACAGAATCTCTTATTTTAATCAAGATTTACATCAGTTATCTATAAGTTTAACACAAAGAACAGTGTATCAACAGAATAGATTTCCAGATTATAACTTTTCAACATTTAATCCAATTACGCAAGAAGATGTTTTGGTAGATATAAGTTCTACTCCACCTACATATTCGCTTTTTGGACTACAATCTTCTGCTGTGTTTAATGCATTTAAAAACAGTACGTTAAAAATTGAATTTAATATTGAAAACCTGTTTGATGTTGCTTACAGAGAACATTTAAATAGATTACGATTTTTTGCTGACGATTTAGGAAGAAATTTCAACATAAAAATCAAAATTAATTATTAAACAAGTAAACAAAAAAACTTAAAAATGAAAACAATTAAATTATTAGCCGTTTTATTCATTTCAACATTAATATTAACTAGCTGTGAAGATGATCACGACCATGACCATGACCATGATCATGAGCATGAAGAAATTAACATTTTAAGATATACGCTAACAAACGTTGCAGATGCAAGCGACACTGTAATTTTTGAATTTAACGATCCTGATGGTGAAGGTGGTGCAAACGGAACAACAACCGTTTCTGGATCTTTAACTGCCAATGCATCTTATACTGGTGATTTAGAATTATTACATGAACATGATGGTGAATTAGAAGATGTTGGTGCAGAAATTGCAGAAGATGATGCAGAAGATCATGAAATGTTTTACATAACTAACGTAGATGGATTTACTATTCAAACTACTGATGTAGATGGAAATGGAAATCCTTTAGGTTTTGAAACTACAGCTTCTACAGGTAATGCAGGCTCTGGAGTTTTAACAATTTCGATTATTCATGAAGGTAAAAAACCAAACACAGGAATTAGTGACGCATTATCTGGTGGAGGTACAACAGATTTGGAAGTAACTTTTAGTGTTGCTGTTCAATAAATAAATTATTTTGTTAAAAAAAGTGCTACCAATTGGTAGCACTTTTTTTTTAAAATACGTGTTTCGTCTTTTTTAAAGAGCTTAATACAAGAAGTGAAACTAAAAAGAATATAGCTAAACATAAAACACTCCATTGCATAGAATCTGTAATTGCATAAAGAAAACCATAAACAAAAGTACCTAAAACAATTGCTATTTTTTCTGTTACATCATAGAAACTAAAATAAGTTGCATGGTCTTCTGTCTCTGGCAAAAGTTTAGAGTAAGTAGATCTTGTTAAGGATTGAATTGCACCCTGAACAAAACCTAACAAACCTCCTAAAGCATAGAAATAAAGATCTACATTTTCTTGATCTTTGTGTAATAAAAATGCAGTAAAACAAACCAACATCCAGATAAGAATGGTAATTTTTAAAGCTTTTAAATTTCCTACTTTTTCAGAAATTCTAGAAAAAACAAAAGCTCCAACTATAGCCACAATCTGAACCAATAAAATGGTTATAATTAAGTTTGTTGCAGATAAACCAAGTTCGCTAGAACCAAATATAGCAGCCATTAAAATTATGGTTTGCACACCAACACTTAAAGAAAAAAAAGAAATTAAAAATCGCTTTAAAGTTGGGTATGCTTTTACTTCATTTAAAACTACACGTAATTCTCTAAATCCTTTCCAGATGTAGTCTTTATCAGGTTTTTTGTTAAATACATTATTCGGTAATCTTTTAAAAGTTATTTGCGCAAAACCAATCCACCAAAATCCAACAAGAACAAAAGAAATTCGAGAAGCTAAACCAGAATCTATTCCAAATAAATCTGGTTTTTGAATCATAATTAGATTTAGTATTAATAATAAAACAGAACCTGTATAACCATAAATAAATCCTTTAGCACTTGCTCTATCTTGTTGTTCTGGATGAGCAACTTCTGGCAGATATGCATTATAAAAAACCAAACTGGCCCAAAAACCAATGCTCGCTAAAATTGTAAATACAATTCCTATCCAAACTGTATCAATTCCATCAAAAAAGTACAAGCTACAAACAGATAAACCTCCTAACCAACAGAAAAACTTCATAAAACTTTTTTTACTTCCTGTATAATCTGCAATACCTGATAAAATAGGTGATATAAAAGCTACAATTAAGAAAGAAAAAGACAATGCATAGCTATATAAACTATCTGGATGATCCCATTCTGTACCTAAAAAACTTACTACTTTATTTTCTGTTATAGCTGTATAATACAAAGGAAAAACTGCGGTACTTATTACTAAAGAATACACAGAGTTTGCCCAATCGTAAAATGCCCAACTATTTATTAATTTTGTATCGCCTATTTTTAACATAATATATAAATAAAAATGTCGCTCAATTTTTTTTGAACGACACAATATAACGAAAGTATCTTAGCTTTAAATGTTAAGTTTACTGATTGTACTTAATAGCTAACTTTTTGGCTTCAGGTAAATACGCTTTTAAATTTTCTATTCTTTTTTCATGAGATGGATGTGTACTAAAAAACTCAGGGGTTTTAGAATTACCTGCTTTCTCTGCCATTCTTACCCAAACTTGGGCAGCTTCATTTCCATCGTAACCAGCCATAAGCATAAAAACCAAACCTAATTTATCTGCTTCTGTTTCGTGTGTTCTGCTATACGCCAACATTCCAGCAGTTGAACCCAAACCATAGGCAAGATTCCAAATCTGTTGTGTTCTAGGATCTTTGTTTGACGTACCTAAAGCAACTGCTACACCACCTAGAGCCTGAATTTGCCCTTTAGACATTCGCTCTTGTCCATGTTTTGCAAAAGCATGAGCAACTTCATGCCCCATAACTGCAGCTACACCATCAACATTATCACAAATAGGTAAAATACCTGTGTAAAACACTATTTTTCCTCCAGGTAAACACCATGCATTTACTGTTTTATCTTCTACCAAATTAAACTCCCACTCATATGCTTCAGCTTCTTTTTCCATTCCATTAGCTCGCATAAAACGATCTACAGCCTCAGATATGTTTTTACCAACTTCTTTAATTTGATTTGTTTTTTCTTGGTTTGTAGATAATTTATTTTCTTCTAAAAAAGTAGAATACTGACTAAAACTTGCAGGTAGTACCTGAGAATCACTAACAAAGTTAATTCGTTTTCTACCAGTAATAGGAACCGTACTACATTCTATAAACAAAATTGCAACAAAAGATAAGACGATTAGTTTTTTCATATTTTAACTTTAAATTTAAATAATGGAGATTTAAAATCTTTAATTTCGTTATAAAGATACAATAAGTTATTACTTAATGAGCCACTTCTCTTCTGATAATGTTTTTCTTCCAAGTTTAAGAATACCAATATATGTTCAGGTTTTTTTTAAATGCATAAATCTAGTTTCTTCAAAGTTATCGGTACTACTTGCTGCAAAATTATTTTCTACACCTGTAAAATTTAAGACTCCTAAAAGAGAATTACCTATGCTAAATGCAGCTCAGAAAATGTTTTTACAAGTACCTTCCATTAATAAAGAAATACATGTATTATCTTATGGTTATTCAGACAAAAAAGTTTTATTAGCTCATGGTTGGGCAGGCAGAAGCACACAATTATTTATGATTGCCAACAAATTATTAGAAAATGGCTATATGGTTGTTTCTTTTGATGGCCCAGCACATGGAAAATCAACAGGTAAAACAAGCAATCTTTTAGAATACATTGAAAGTATAAAAACAATTCGAGAAAAAATAGGGCCTTTTTATGCAGCCGTAGGTCATTCTTTTGGAGGTATGGCTATTTTAAATACACAAGCAGAAACTCAAATGTTTCAAAAGTTAGTAACTGTTGGTTCAGCAGATAAAGTTTCTGAGATTTTAACCAATTTTGGTATAAATCTTGGTCTTACTAAGAAATTTGGAACCATGTTACTAAATCATTTTGAGAAAAAATGGAAATTAAAACTAGATGATTTTTCGTCTAGTATAGCAGCAAAGAAAATTAATATTCCAGTTTATATAGTTCATGATGCATTAGATGGAGATGTTTCTGTTTATTGTGCCCTAGCTATTAGAAATGCACTAAAAAAAGGAAAGTTAGAAATTACAAGAAATTTAGGTCATACTAAGATTTTAAGAGATAGGAAAACAACAAACACAATTGTAAAATTTATAAAACATAATGATGAAAAGAATATTTAGCGTTTTAATTATTAGTATTTTTATTAGTTGTTCGGGAAATGCTCAGGATAAAACCAAAACAGATTCTAAGAACAAAGAAAACAAACAGTACGCAGTATCTAAAACTGAAGAAGAATGGAAAAAAATTCTATCTCCAATGGAATATTATGTATTGCGAGAAGCTGGTACAGAAAGAGCATTTACTAGTCCTTTAAATAAAAATAAAAAGAAAGGTGTATATACATGTGCTGCATGTAAAACTGCTTTGTATAAATCAGATCATAAATATGACTCTGGTTCTGGTTGGCCTTCTTTTGATAGAGCTATAGAAGGAAAGGTAGAACTGGATGTAGATTATAAATTAGGTTATGCAAGAACAGAGCTCAAATGCAAAACATGTGGTAGTCATTTGGGACACTCTTTTGATGATGGTCCAAGAGAAACAACCGGAAAAAGACATTGTATAAATGGTGTTGCTTTAGAATTTGTAGAAAAAAAGAATTAAAGTAAAACCCAACCTAGGTTGGGTTTTTATATACCTATAAAAGATAATTTTAATTATTGACTTAAACGTGCATTCAAAAGTTTCTTTTTATGATTGGGAAACCTTATAAATTCTTTTTTCTTCTTATTCCTATTTTTATCATTTCAGGAATACTAGGTCTAGAAAAAAGTGTGTCCGTGTCTTTTTTATCTTTTTATATAGTCTTAAAAGTAAGTAATTGGTGTTTCTTATCGGCAATATTTGTAAGTCTAATAGGAGTCAATTATTATTTAATAAAATGGGCTAATAAAAAACCAATTAAGCTATTAACTATTATTCATATAATTTTACAAGTTATCGCAACCATCCCTTTTTTAATAAGTTTATTTGTAATTAGCAAAGCTGGCAATTCTTATGAAAACACTATAAACTATAATGCAATCTTATTTTTATCTTTTATTGTTTTTTTAGTATCAATAGCTATTCATACCATTAACTTTTTAATTAGTCTTTTTCAAAAATTTGAATAATAGTTTTTTGTAATTTAAAGGATTATTGAAACCTTAAATAAAGTGTATTTTTTATATTTGTAAACCAAAAATTAATTGATTTATGTTTAATAATCTAAGTGATAAGTTAGATAAAGCCTTACATACTCTAAAAGGGCATGGAAAAATAACAGAAGTAAATGTAGCAGAGACTTTAAAAGAAGTACGTAGAGCTCTCTTAGATGCAGACGTTAACTTTAAAATTGCCAAAGAATTTACGAAAAAGGTTCAAGCAAAAGCAATAGGTCAAGACGTATTAACTACGCTTAACCCTGGTCAATTAATGGTTAAGTTGGTTAAAGACGAACTTACTGAATTAATGGGAGGAGATTCTGTTGGTATAAACTTAGGTGGTTCTCCAACAGTAATTTTAATGTCTGGTTTACAAGGTTCTGGTAAAACAACCTTTTCTGGTAAACTAGCAAATTATTTAAAAAATAAGAAAACAAAACAAGTTCTATTAGTTGGTTGTGATGTATATAGACCAGCTGCTATTAACCAATTACAAGTTGTTGGAGAACAAATTGGTGTAGAAGTATACGCAGAAGAAGGAAATCAAAATCCAGTAGAAATTTCTCAAAATGCAATTCAATATGCTAAATCAAATGGAAAAAATGTAGTTATCATAGATACTGCTGGTCGTTTAGCAGTAGATGAACAAATGATGACTGAGATTTCTAACATCTACAAAGCAATTCAACCACAAGAAACATTGTTTGTTGTAGATTCTATGACTGGTCAAGATGCTGTAAATACTGCAAAAGCGTTTAATGATATTCTTAATTTTGATGGAGTTGTATTAACCAAGTTAGATGGAGATACGCGTGGTGGAGCTGCTTTATCTATTAAATCTGTAGTAGACAAGCCAATTAAATTTATTGGTACTGGTGAAAAAATGGAAGCTATAGACGTTTTTCATCCAGACAGAATGGCAGATCGTATTCTAGGAATGGGAGACGTTATTTCTCTTGTAGAAAGAGCGCAAGATCAATACGATGAAGAAGAAGCAAGAAAACTGCAAAAGAAAATTGCCAAGAACCAGTTTGGTTTTGATGACTTTTTAAGTCAAATTCAGCAAATTAAAAAAATGGGAAGTATGAAAGACCTTGTAGGTATGCTTCCAGGCGCTGGAAAAGCTTTAAAAGATATAGATATAGATGACGATGCATTTAAAGGCATTGAAGCTATAATTCATTCTATGACACCTAACGAAAGAAGTACGCCATCAGTAATAAATGCAAGTAGAAAAAAAAGAATTGCAAAAGGGTCTGGAACTTCTATTCAAGAAGTAAATCAACTACTAAAGCAATTTAATCAAATGAGTAAAATGATGAAAATGATGCAAGGTGGTGGTGGAAGAAAAATGATGCAAATGATGAAAGGAATGCAATAAAAATACTACTAAAGAGATAATAAAATTATCTCTTTTTTTATTTAAAAAAACAGCTTACATGATACTTTTAGACGGAAAAAAAACAGCAGCAACCATTAAGACTGAAATTGCAACAGAAGTTGCAGATTTGAAAAAAAACAATAAAAAAACACCACATTTAGCTGCCATTATAGTGGGAAATGATGGCGCTAGCTTAACATATGTTAATGCTAAAGTTAAAGCCTGCGAAAGAGTTGGTTTTGAGTCTACACTTATTCGTTTACCAGAAGATATTACCCAAGATAAATTACTACGAGAAATACATCTTCTTAACACAAATAAAGATATAGATGGTTTTATTGTACAGTTACCATTACCTAAACATATAGACGAGCAAAAAGTTATTATGGCTGTGCATCCAGATAAAGATGTAGATGGTTTTCATCCTACAAATGTTGGTAAAATGGCCTTAAATCTTCCAACTTTCATTTCTGCAACACCATTTGGAATCTTAGAGTTATTAGATCGTTATAACGTAGAAACATCTGGTAAACATGTAGTTGTTTTAGGTAGAAGCCATATTGTTGGAAGTCCTATGAGTATTTTATTATCTCAGAAAAGAAAAGTAGGAAACGCTACGGTTACTATTTGCCACAGTAGAACTAAAAATTTAAAGGAAATTACACTTCAAGCTGATATTATAATTGCTGCAATTGGTATACCTGAATTTTTAAAAGCAGACATGGTTAAAAAAGGCGTAACTGTCATTGATGTTGGTATTACTAGAATAGAAGATCTTACCAAAAAAAGAGGGTTTCGATTAATTGGTGATGTTGCGTTTAATGAAGTTTCTAAAAAATCAGATTATATTACTCCTGTTCCAGGTGGTGTTGGTCCTATGACAATTGCAATGCTTTTAAAGAATACCTTATTAGCTTGCCAGAGAATGCAAAATGAAATTTAATAAAACCAAAAATCTAATCTCTGAATACGTTCAAATTTTTATTGGAATTGTATTAACAAGTATAGGCTTAAAAGCTTTTTTACTTCCAAATGGATTTTTAGATGGAGGTGTAACTGGAATTGCATTATTGTTTAGAAATTTTGTAGACGTAAATATTTCTTTTCTTTTAATACTATTTAGCATCCCTTTTATAATTTTAGGATTTTATACGCTTTCGAAACGAATAGTTATAAAATCTATTACCAGTATTGTTGTACTAGCGTTATTTATTTATTTCGAAAATTTTACAACAATTACAGACGATAAACTTCTCATTTCCATTTTTGGAGGTTTATTTGTTGGTCTTGGCATAGGTATAGCAATAAGAAACGGTTCTGTTTTAGATGGTTCTGAAATACTTGGTGTTTTTTTAAATGATAAATTCGGAATAAGTATAGGTCAAATTATATTAATTTTTAATATCGTCTTATTTTCTATTACTGCATTTGTAGTTTCTGTAGAAATTGCCCTCTACTCTATTCTAACCTATATTGTTACTGCTAAGGTTACAGATGCTGTTATAGAAGGTTTCGAAGACTTTATTGGTGTTACAATTGTTTCTAAACATTACGATGAAATAAAAGTTTCTTTACTAGAAGACTTAGGTGCTGGTTTAACAATTTATAAAGGCAGTTCTGGTTTTGGTAGTAAAGGAACAACTACAGATTTTGACATTATTCATACAATTATTAACAGAATTGACATTAAAAAAATGTACAAAATTGTAGATGAAATTGATAACGAAGCATTTATCGTTGAGTTTGATGTAAACAATGTAAAAGGAGGTGTACTTAGACACTACTTAGATAAAAAGAAAAACTCAAAGTTTTTACAACTAAAAGCCTCTTTAAACGAAAACGCTAAACAGTTAAAAAATTAACGAATATCTGGATTTAAGTAATCTGGCAATGATGGATTGTTAGAATCACTAAAATCATTAGTTGGGTCTCCATCACCATTAGCATCTTCATCTTTTGTTAGAATTCCATCACCATCATCATCAGTATCAAAAAAGTTAGGAATTCCATCTTCATCGGTATCATCGTCACTAACAGAATTATTTTCGTTCACATCTTCTAATATTGAAGGAACACCATCATTATCTTGATCTGTATTTTCTACAAAATCATACAATTCTACTTTAAAAAATATTATGTCGTCTACTAAAGAGTTGGTTCTATTTTGAATGCTAGAAGAAGGGTATGCTAAACCAGAAGGAATAAAAATATAGGCTTTTCCAGGATTTAAATAAGTTATTGGACCATTAAAAGGATCTCCATTTGGTTCAGTTTTTAACTGTCCTGGTTTAATTTCAGAAAATCCAAAAGACCAACCTCTAACCACTGAAGTTAAATTAAACCAAATTCTATTATTTTGATCGAAATTAGAAGTACTAAAGCTAGTGCCCGAAAAAGTTTTTCCTTCGTATTTTACAAAAACAGAGTCTACAAACGTTGGGTTTCCTTTTTGATTTGGGTCAGAACCCTCAGAAGTTACGTAAACATATAGTTTATAATCAATATCATTTTCAGTAATATCTATAGTTTTAAGTTTAGCTGAATCATCGTATAATGAAGTTGCTGAACTTGTTAATGGTTTTAAAATATCTTCTGAAGAATCGTAATAATGCCCTTTTAAAAACTTAACTATAGAATCGTTATCGGAAACTGCAAGTGCCACATGATCTACGTCTGCAAAAGGGTCATTAAAAAAATTATTATCGTCGCAAGAATATATTGTTATTGCTAGTAAGAATAAGGCTAATAAGTTTTTAAACTTCATCATTTATTATGCATAATTTTAGCTCGCAATTTAGCATTTTTATACCTTTGTAAAAAGACAATTAGTTTATTTTAACTTTTTTTATGAGGATTGATAAATATTTATGGTGCATTCGTGTTTTTAAAACTAGAAGTCTAGCTACAAATGCCTGTAAAAAAGGACAAGTAAAGATAGAAAATTCTAATGTTAAACCTTCTAAAGAAGTATTTGGTAACGAATTAATCGATGTTAGAAAAAACCAAATAAATTACAAATTTAAAGTCTTAGATTTACCAGAAAGTAGAGTTGGTGCAAAATTGATAGATTTATACAGAAAAGACCTGACTCCTAAAGAGCAGTTTGAAAAAAATGATTTATTAAAATTTGCTATAGATTACTACAGAAAAAAAGGAACAGGAAGACCAACAAAAAAAGATAGAAGAGATATTGAAGGGTATCAAGACTTAAATAGTGAATTATGACAACTACAAACTTGATTTTAAACAATAAACAAATTAACCAAAAAATTAGAAGAATTAGTTACCAAATATTCGAAGCTAATAGTAATGAACAAGAAGTTATTATAGCTGGAATTACTGGAAATGGCTATGTTTTAGCAGAAAAGATTGTAGCTGTCTTAGAAACTATTACTAACTTAAAGGTTACATTGTGTAAAGTAAACATAGACAAATCTAATCCTCTTGGAGATGTTACAACTACGATTAATGAAGTAGATTACCAAGATAAATCTGTTGTATTGGTAGATGATGTTCTAAATTCTGGAACTACCTTAATATATGGCGTTAAGCATTTTTTAAATGTACCTTTAAAACAGTTTAAAACAGCTGTTTTAGTAAATAGAAATCATAAAAAATATCCTGTAAAAGCAGATTTTAAAGGTACTTCTTTATCTACATCTTTAAAAGAACATATTCAGGTAGAGTTTTCAGATAACGACTCAAAAGCATACTTAATCTAAAATTTCTAAAATTTCTGAAACAATTTCATCTTTAGATTTACGATCTACGTTAACATGTAAATGTGCCTGTTCATAAAAAGGCCTTCTTTCAAAAAGATGTTTAGCTACAAACTCTGGTATTTTTTCATCTGTTAAATATGCAACTAAGGGTCTTTTTGCTTTTTTACGTATCAGTTTTTCTATTAAAGTAGCATTATTTGCTTTTAAATATAAAGAATTTACATTATTTGCTTGTTTAATTAACCCCATATTACCTGCATAACAAGGAGTACCACCTCCAAGCGCTAGAACATAACTTTTATTAGAACTTAGAAGTTTTTTTAGAGATGCATGTTCTATTTTTCTAAAATAAATTTCTCCGTTTTCGCTAAATATATTAGTCACAGATTTATTTTCTATCTCCTCAATAAAATCATCTAAATCAATAAACTCTATATTTAATGCTTTGGCTAATCTTTTTCCTATAGATGTTTTACCAGATGCCATGTAACCTAAGAGAATTATTTTCATTGTAAATATTTTAAGCAAAGTTCGTTAAAAATTTTAAAAATATAGGAATAATTACAGTAAGAGATGGTATATTTGCAGACCAGAAAAAGACCGGGTAGCTCAGTTGGTAGAGCATCTCCCTTTTAAGGAGAGGGTCCTGGGTTCGAGCCCCAGCCCGGTCACAAAAGGTTAAGCATTAGCTTAACTTTTTCTTTTTGCGCGCACATGGCGGAATTGGTAGACGCGCTGCCTTGAGGGGGCAGTGAACGCAAGTTCGTGGAAGTTCGAGTCTTCTTGTGCGCACTTTTTTAATCTTCTTCACAAAAAATTAACCATTTAAGAAACATTAATACTTATTTTTGCTTTTATGTATAAAAAAATTCTTTTCTTTTTTTTATTGTTAAGTATTAGTTGTTTTTCTCAAAATGATTCTATACCCTCCAAAAAGCTATTAAAAGGTCAAATAGTTCGTGCAGAAGGGAAAAGCCCCTTAAGTGCTGCGCACATAATGAATCTTAATTCAGTTCAAGGTACCATTACAAATGAAGATGGCTTCTTTGAAATTCCTAGTATAGTAAATGATACAATCCTAGTTTCTTACGTAGGTTATTCTTCTATTAAGTTAAAAGTTACGAATGACTTGCTAAAAGGGAATGAATTAGAAATTGCTTTAATTGAAAAACCAGAAGAAATAAAAGAAGTAATTATTCAATCTACAAAGCTAATTGGTGTTTTAGAAATAGATGTAAAACAAGTACCACAAGACCGGTTTACTAGAATAAAAATTAATGGTCTTTCGCAAGCGTATGAAGTTGGAAAGCCACAAAAAAGAAATGTATCTTCTCCTCTTGCAGCATTGTTTCAACCAGTAGATTTCTTATATAATTTATTTGGTAATAAACCAAAGCAACTTAAAAAACTGCAGAAGTTAAAGAAAGAAGATAATCTTAGGAAAATTATGGCTGGAAAGTTTGATAGAGAGGTAATGATGGAATATCTTGACATGGATAGACAAGAACTTTCTGAGCTTTTAACAGATTGTAATTATTCTGATTATTTTATAAAAAAGGCTTCTGATCTTCAAATGATAGAGGCTATCCTTAATTGTTACGAAAATTATAAAGCCTTGAAAAAAGGAAAAATAGAAAGAAATAGAATTCCTAATAAAAACTAAAAAGAGCTAAGTAATATTATTTCTTAGCTCTTTTCTCAACTATTAAAAACTAACTAATTACTAACTAAAATACGGTTGTTATGTATTTATAGTTATATTTTCTTCTAGAGTTCCATGTAGTTCTTTTAGAAAAAACCAACTCCCCAGAATTGTTTCTTTTTTCGGTGTTATTAATTACTTTTGTTTTCATTATTCTTTAATTTAATTTACACTTATATGACTATTATTATTTGATTTCGTTACAAAAAGCATAGTCGTTTAACAATTATTTAAGATACACCATAAAAAAACCCAACTTAAAATAAGCTGGGTTAAATATTGATAATAGTTTAAAGTTTAGTTATTTCCTAATATTATTGGCAAACCATCTTTGCCAGAACCTACAACAACTACCTTACTGTTTGGAGATTCAGCTAACTTTAATGTTGCTTCAATGCCTTTTTCTTGTAAAATCTTTTCGGTTAAAGATGCACTTAAAATACGGTTTGCAGTAGCTTTACCTTCAGCATCAATTCTTTGTCGTTCTGCCTCTTTTTTTGCTTTTGCTATTCTAAATTCATACTCTAAAGACTCTTGCTCTTGTTTCAATTTAGTTTCAATAGCCTCTCTAATTGTAGGTGGTAATTTTACATCTTTTACAAGAACTCTTTTTACAACTAAGTACTGGTCTTCTAAAAGCTTTTGTACCTCATCTAAGATTTCTTGCTCAATAACATCTCTTTTACTAGAATATAATTGTTCTGGTGTATAACGTCCAAAAACACTTCTTGCGGCTGCATTAATAGCTGGGTCTAGTAATTCTCTTTCGTAATCTTCACCTTTGGTTTTAATTAGCAATCCTAAATTACTAAATTCAGGTTCGTACCATACAGTTCCACTTACTTTAACTTCTAATCCATTTACAGATAATACATTCATTTCGTCAGAAACAGACTGTTGACGAACTTTTCTAACTATCATTTCGTTCCAAGGAGCAACAATTTGAAAACCTTCTCCATAAGTTTTCTCTGTGTTAATTCCATCTCCAAAACGTTCAAAAACTACACCTCCTTCTCCAGGACCAATTGTTACTGTAGATTTTGAAAACAATATTATTACAACGACCGCGATTATAATAAAAAACAATCCTCCTTTTGGAAAGTTTAATTCAACTTGATTATTTGCCATTTCTTTTATTTTATATTTATATATCAAATTTACGACTTAAACACCGTAAACACAATTCAAAATTCTTAATATTAATTAAATTATGGGTAAGTAAAAAAAAGGGGATTACAATTTTATTTTTTTACAACTTACCAAAATACTTTCTAATAAACCATTCTATAGCTAACAAGAAAACTATGATAAACAGTAAAACCTGCCATTGTATTAAACTTTGTTTTTCGATATTAGATTTTTGAATAGTTTTTAAATTTTGGTTTTCTAAAAGAGCTTTAAAAATTGAATCTAACTCGGATTTATGATAAAGTTTAGTTTTAGAATTGTACGCTAGCTGTTTCAATTTTTGTTTGTTTGCAGTTAAAAATTGTTCTTCTATTTTAAACTCTGAAATTGATAAACTTCCATACTTTTTAATATTTTGCCCTAGAACTTCTATCTCATAAGTATAATTTCCGGGAGAAAGGTTTTCTAATTTGGTTTGGTATGTATTATTTTGAAGCGAGAAAGGAAAGGTTAATTCCGCATTAGTTTTAAGGTTTTTAAGCTTTACTTGAATACTAGCTCTAGAATCAAATAAATAATTCTTATCTCTATAGAACGCAGTAATTATTACAGCTTCATTAGAAAAAAAGTTGTCTTCTATTTCTACATCTAAACGCTCTCTTTTTTCTTTAGAGGCCAATAATTGTATAATATTCCCAATAAAGTTATCGAATTCTATATAACTATTAGTCAATCTATAACTAGAAGATCTCCATTTCCAAATTCCTTCTCCTAAAATAAAACCTATTTTCTGATTGCTACTCTCTACAAAACCAATTAGAGAATTATTGGTTTCTATGGCGTTTATAGCACTTATTAAAAGGTTATCTATACTTTTAGAAAAACGTAAAGCACCAAATTTATCTTTTAAAGGAGCAAATTCATTAAAGCCTATATTTTCTTGACTAAATGCTGTAAATGATGCATTAAAAACTGGAAAATAATTCTCTGTTTGGTTAATTGCATTTTTTTGAATACCAATATTCAAACTGTTGATTAAACTCCAATCGGAATTTGTTCCTGTAATTAGCAAAAAGTTTTTTTTCTGTGTATTTAAAGTATTTAAAATAGCTTTTAATCTTTGGTTTGGTTGATAAGCAATTACTAGTTGATAGTTTTCTAGTTCTATATTTTTAAAATCATTTGTATAAATATCTACTTTACGCTCTTTATTGCTTTCAATTGCTCTTTTTAAAACACCAATATCTGGATGTAATACAGAGGTTATAATTGCAATTCTTGATTGTTGGTCTATTACCTCTATAGAAAATTCTTTTATATTATTTTTTGTATTCTTTTCTTCTTTTAAAAATTCAATTCTTGCAGAGTATTGTTGTAGGCCTTTAGCTTCTGATTTTAAATTTAAAGAAACAATTTCACTTCTTTTCTCCTTAGATAATATTACGTTTTTACGATAAATAATTTTCCCTGAATTTGAAATTGTAAATAATAAACTTTCATTTTTATCTCCAGAATAATTTAAAAAAACTTCAACAGGAAAATCGTTATTTAGATAACTATATTTGTTTGCATTAATTGCGGATATACTTACGTCTGAGTAAGTTAATGTATCACCAAAAATTACAGGATATAAGGGACTTTTTGCGTTAAAAAATTGATAATCTCTGCCAATTGTTTGGTTACCATCTGTTAGTAAAATTGTTGCAGAAAATTCGTTTTCTATGTTTTTATTTATAGTTTCTAATGCATTAAAAATATTTGATTGGCTTCCTTTAAAATCTATATTATTACCAACTTTTACGTTTGCATCAAAGGGTAAAATATCTATTGTAAATTTTTTAGATAAATCTTCATCTTCTACTATTTTTGCAACCATTCTCTTCATATTATCATTTTCTTTCAAAAACGAAATAGATTGAGAGTTATCTACAAGTATATTTAACGTAGGCTTTTTATTTGTTATGATAGTTTTATCTAGGGAAGGGTTGTAAATGAGAATTAAAATAAAAAAAATAACACATGCTTTTAAAGCAAATAGTAAATATGTTATTTTTCTTATCAAAGAGATCTTGTAAATGTATTGGTAATAAGCAACCAAAACACTGAAAATAAGGGCTAGTAAAAGAAAAATTAACAAAATATAGATTCTTTTTTTAACAAGTCTAAATATAAGAATATGCTTTTAAATCAAAAACCTATAACATTAATGTTATAGGTTTTAAAATTAATTTTTAGGAGTTTTTTCTCTACATGTTTACTTAGGGGTTTTTCAGGGGTCTTGGGGTGTTTTTGATGATTATATCTATTTTTAGGGTACTTGTTCTTTATTGTTGATACAAATGTATAAATGATTTCGAGTTAATTAATTGTAATTTAGACCAATAACATTCTTAATACGATAAATGGTACTTTACTTTAGATAAACAAAAAAGCCCACATTAAATGTGAGCTTTTTTTTAATCTAGTAATTTGTTTATGTTAGCATCCCTCCATCTACAGATAATGTTTGACCAGTAATGTAAGAACTCATGTCTGATGCTAAGAATACACATGCATTTGCAATATCTTCTGGCGTACCACCTCTTTTTAAAGGAATCGCGTCTCGCCAACCTTGTACTACATTTTCATCTAATTTTGCAGTCATTTCCGTTTCTATAAATCCTGGCGCAATTACGTTGCTTCTAACATTTCTAGAACCTAATTCTAAGGCAACAGACTTTGAAAAGCCAACAATACCTGCTTTAGATGCAGCGTAGTTTGTTTGCCCAGCATTACCTTTTAAACCAACAACAGAACTCATATTGATTATAGAACCTGCTCTTTGCTTCATCATTGGTCTGATCACAGCTTTTGTTAAGTTAAATACTGACTTTAGGTTAACTTCGATAACTTTATCAAAATCTTCTTCAGAGATTCTCATTAGTAAATTATCTTTTGTAATACCAGCATTATTTACAAGTACGTCTATAGAACCAAATTCTTTTAAAACTTCATTGGCTAATTCTTGTGCAGAATCGAAATCTGCAGCATTAGATTGATATCCTTTTGCGTTAACACCTAGATCTTTTAATTCTTTTTCTAGTTTTAGTGCAGCGTCTACAGAAGAGCTATAGGTAAAAGCTACATTTGCACCTTGCTTTGCAAACGCTATAGCAATACCTTTTCCTATACCTCTTGTAGCACCAGTTATAATCGCAGATTTATTTTCTAATAGTTTCATATTTTAATATTTAGTTGACAATCAAATATAAAAAAGAAATTCCCGTTTTCACGGGAATTTAATATTGTTGTGAAGTTTTACTGTTACTATTTTAAAACGCTAGCAACCATTTCACCTATTTTGGCTG
This sequence comes from uncultured Polaribacter sp., assembly GCA_964477255.1. Lineage (GTDB taxonomy): Bacteria > Bacteroidota > Bacteroidia > Flavobacteriales > Flavobacteriaceae > Polaribacter. The sequence continues at coordinate 13,766 of CAYZDK010000013.1, read as the reverse complement.
GTGAACTAACTACATGTACGCCATTTTCTGCTAAAATCTTCATTTTTGCTTGTGCAGTATCATCAGCACCACCAACTATAGCTCCAGCATGCCCCATTGTTCTTCCTGCAGGTGCAGTTTGTCCAGCTATAAAACCAACCACAGGTTTTCTGTTTCCGTCTGCCTTAATCCATTGTGCTGCTTCAGCTTCTAGGTTACCTCCTATTTCGCCAATCATAACAATAGCTTCAGTTTCGTCATCATTCATTAACATTTCTACTGCCTCTTTAGTAGTAGTTCCAATAATAGGATCACCACCAATACCAATTGCAGTGGTAATACCAAAACCTTGTTTTACAACTTGGTCTGCAGCCTCATACGTTAAGGTTCCGGATTTAGATACAATACCTACTTTACCTTTTTTGAATATAAAACCAGGCATAATACCAACTTTAGCTTCCTCTGGAGTAATAACTCCAGGGCAGTTTGGGCCTACTAATCTACAATCTTTATCTGCTAAATATGCTTTTACTTTAACCATGTCTGCTGTTGGAATTCCTTCAGTAATACAAATAATTACTTTTATTCCGGCATCTGCAGATTCCATAATTGCATCAGCAGCAAATGCAGGTGGCACAAAAATAATAGAAGTATCTGCACCAACTTTATCTACTGATTCTTTAACAGTATTAAAAACTGGCTTACCTAGATGCTCTTGCCCACCTTTTCCTGGGGTTACACCACCTACTACATTCGTACCATATTCTATCATTTGACCAGCGTGAAAAGTACCTTCACTACCTGTAAATCCTTGTACAATTATTTTTGAATTCTTGTTTACTAAAACACTCATGGTTTAATTTTTTATTTTGTTTTACAAAAATAACTTATTGTTATCTTTTTGAAAAAGAAATTTAGAGTTTTCTTGGTTAATTAGAGATAAAGTAAAGTTGGTGTTTAAGACTTTTCTTTATCTCTAATTAACCTTTTTATTGCTGCAATTTCTTTTAATTTTTCTCTTGACTCTGCAATTGGTGTACCAAAGTAAGTTTTTTCTCCAGGTATGGATTTTGTAACTCCTGTTTGTCCTAATACTACAGCACCTTTACCAATTGTTATTCCGCTTGTAGTTCCTACCTGACCCCATAATGTTACATTGTCTTCAATTATAACACAACCTGCAATACCGGTTTGTGAGGCTATCAAACAATTTTGTCCAATAATTGTATCATGGCCAACATGCACTTGATTATCTATTTTAGTTCCTTTTTTTATAGTTGTTTCGCCAGTAACGCCTTTATCTATAGTACAAGAGGCTCCAATATCTACATTATCTTCAATAACTACTTTACCTCCAGAGATGAGTTTATCATAACCTGTTGGTCTATTTTTGTAGTAAAATGCATCCGATCCAATAACTGTATTCGCATGAATTGTTACATTATTTCCTATAGTTGTATTATCGTAAATAGATACGTTAGAATGAATAACACAGTTTTTACCAATTCTTACATTGTTTCCTAAAAATACGTTTGGTTGTATTACGGTATTTAAACCTATTGATGCTGATTTTGATATAGCATTAGATGAAGCTGTAAATGGATTAAAATAAGTAGTTAATTTATTAAAATCTCGAAAAGGATCATCTGATATAAGCAGTGCTTTACCTGAAGGGCAGTCTACTTTTTTATTTATTAAAATTACAGTTGCTGCAGAAAGTAGTGCTTTATCATAATACTTAGGGTGATCTACAAAAACAATATCCCCTTCTCTAACCACATGAATTTCATTAATACCATAGATTTTAAAGTCTTTTTCTCCTATGAATTCCGAATTAATTATGGCAGCTATTTCGCTTAAAGTGAATGGTTTAGGAAACTCCAATTATTCTATTTTAAATGTACTAGATACTTAAACTCTTTCTTTGTAAGAAGCAGAAGAAGTTTCAATTTTAATTTTGTCGCCTTCATTAATAAACAATGGTACATTAACTGTTGCTCCTGTTTCTACGGTAGCAGGTTTGGTAGCATTAGTTGCAGTATTTCCTTTTACTCCGGGTTCTGTGTGCGTTACTTCTAAAATTACACTTGCTGGCATTTCTACAGAAAGCGGCATATTATCTTCTGCATTAATTATAATAGTAACCACCTCACCTTCTTTCATTAACTCTGGAGTATCTAATGCACTCTTTTGTAATTGAATTTGGGTATAATCGCCTTCATTCATAAAGTGGTAGGTATCACCATCATTATATAAATATTGGAATTTATGAGTTTCTACTCTAACATCATCTATTTTTCTTCCTGAAGGAAAAGTATTGTCTATAACTTTACCTGTTGTTACACTTTTTAATTTTGTTCTAACAAAAGCAGGTCCTTTACCTGGTTTTACATGTAAAAACTCAACTATTTTATAAATATCGTTATTGTATCTTATGCATAAACCGTTTCTAATATCTGAAGTTGTTGCCATTTAAAATCTTAATTTTAGTTTGTTTTAAAATATCCTTTCATTATTCCGCGATGAGAATCTTTAATAAATTGAATAATTTCATCTCTTTCTGGAGTTGCCTCCATTTCAGCTTCAATTATTTCTATCGCTTGAGAATAGTTATAGTTTTTTTGAAATAGAATTCTATAAATATCTTGAATCTCTCTTATTTTTTCTGATGTAAAACCTCTTCTTCGTAATCCAACAGAATTTATACCTACATACGATAATGGCTCTCTTGCAGATTTTACATAAGGAGGTACATCTTTTCTTACCAATGATCCTCCTGTTACGAAGGCATGATTTCCAATAGATGCAAATTGATGTACTGCTACCATACCTGCTAAAACTACATTATCTCCGATAGTTACATGACCTGCTAAGGTAGAATTATTAGAGAAAATACAATTGTTACCCACTAAGCAATCGTGAGCTATATGACAATATGCCATTATTAAACAGTTGTCTCCAATTACGGTTTTCATTCTGTCTTTAGTACCTCTATTGATGGTTACGCATTCTCTAATTGTTACATTATCTCCGATTTCTACAGTAGATTCTTCATCATCAAACTTTAGGTCTTGTGGTATTGCAGAAATAACTGCACCAGGAAATATTCTACAGTTTTTACCAATTCTTGCACCTTCCATGATAGTTACGTTAGAACCTATCCAAGTTCCAGAACCAATGGTTACATTGTTATGTATTGTTGTAAATGGTTCAATTACCACATTTCGTGCAACTTTGGCTTGTGGATGCACATAGGCTAGAGGCTGATTCATACTATTTATTTTTTGTAATTTGCGCCATAAGTTCAGCTTCTGCTACTAATTTTCCATTAGCGTATGCGTAAGCTTGCATATGACAAATTCCTCTTCGTATTGGGGTAATTAATTCTGCTTTAAATATTAATGTATCTCCAGGAAGAACCTTTCTTTTAAACTTAACATTTTCCATTTTCATAAAATATGTTAAATAATTCTCAGGATCTGGTACTGTACTCAATACTAAGATTCCTCCACATTGAGCCATAGCTTCTACTTGTAAAACACCAGGCATAACTGGCGCTCCTGGAAAATGCCCTACAAAGAAACTTTCGTTCATGGTAACATTTTTCATTCCGATAACATGGCTATCAGACAACTCTAAAATTCTATCTACTAATAAAAATGGCGGTCTGTGTGGCAAGATATCCATAATTTGATGAATATCCATTAAAGGTGGCAGATTTAAATCTACATCTGGCACATTATTTCTTTTTTCTAATTTTATAATCTTAGCTAACTTCTTGGCAAATTGAGTATTTATTAAATGACCAGGTTTATTTGCAATAACCTTTCCTTTAATTTTTGTACCTACAAGTGCTAAATCTCCTATAACATCTAGTAATTTGTGTCTTGCAGCCTCGTTTGCCCAATGCAAGTTTAAATTATCTAAAATTCCGTTTGGTTTTACTGCAATATCGTCTTTTTTAAATGCTTTCTTTAATTTCTCCATGGTGCCTTCAGACAGTTCTTTGTCTACATAAACAATGGCGTTATTTAAGTCACCTCCTTTTATGAGGTCATTTTCTAAAAGCATTTCAATTTCATGTAAGAAACTAAAAGTTCTTGCATCAGCAATTTCATTTTTGAAATCTGAAATGGTATCTAATGTTGCATTTTGAGTTCCTAAAACTTTAGTTCCAAAATCAACCATAGTAGTAACTTGATACTCTTCTGATGGCATTAAGATTATTTCACTACCCGTTTCTGGATCTTTATGAGAAATAATTTCTTTTACTATGTATTCTTCTTTTTCTGCTTCTTGTTCTGCTATCCCTGCTTTTTCTAAAGCTTCTATAAAGTATTTAGAAGAACCATCCATTATTGGAGGTTCTGAGGCATTTACTTCTATTAATAAATTATCTATGTCTAAACCAACAGCAGCAGCTAATACATGTTCTGAAGTATGAATTTTTACTCCATTTTTCTCTAAGTTTGTACCTCTTTGTGTGGTTACTACATAATCTGCTTTTGCTTCTATTACAGGCTGTCCTTCTAAATCTACTCTTTTAAAAGCATATCCATGACCTGCAGGAGCTGGCTTCAAAGTCATTGAAACGTTATTCCCTGTATGTAATCCAACACCTTTTAAGGTTACTTCTTTCTGAATAGTTTTTTGTTTATTACTCATAATTTATCTTTTTGAGCATCAATTTTTTTTTCGATTGAGTTAATTGTATTGGCTAATTTTGGTAAATTTCTAAAGTAAACGTAGCTCTTGTTAAAATCTGAATAGCCAAATGCTGGTGTTCCTTGCACAACATCTCCATCTTTTAAATTTTTAGTGATTCCTGATTGGGCTTGGATTTTTACATTATTACCAATTACCAAATGTCCTACAATTCCAACTTGCCCACCTATCATACAATTATTACCAACTTTGGTAGAACCAGCAACTCCTGTTTGTGCTGCTATTACTGTATTCATTCCTATCTCTACATTATGCGCAATTTGAATTTGGTTATCTAGTTTTGCACCTTTTCTTATAATTGTTGAACCAAGTGTTGCTCTATCTATGGTAGAACCTGAACCAATATCTACATTATCTTCTATAATTACATTTCCTATTTGTGGAATTGCACTAAACTCTCCTTTTTCATTTGGAGCAAAACCAAAACCATCTGCACCAATTATAGATCCAGAGTGAATTTTACAATTTTTCCCTATTTGTGTTTCCGAATACAATTGAACTCCAGAAAAAATGATAGAATTGTCTCCTATTGTTGTATTGTCTCCAATGTAACAATTAGGATAAATCTTTACATTATCTCCAATACTCACGTTTTCTCCAATATAAGTAAAAGCACCAATATACTCGTTTTTACCTATTTTTGCTGTATCTGATATTGTACTTGGTGTTTCTCTACCTTGCTTGTTATTTTTTACTTCGTTGTAAAATGATAAAAGTTTAGAGAAAGATTCGTAAGCATCCTCTACTTTAATTAAGGTTAAGTGTATTTCTTTCTCTGGTATAAATGATTTGTTAACAATAGCAACTGATGCATTTGTTTTGTATAGATACGGATTATATTTTGGGTTAGATAAAAAGGTTAAAGAACCTTTTTCTCCTTCTTCTATTTTAGATAGCTTAAAAACTTCTTCTTCAGGATTACCAAAAATCTCACCTTCTAGAATATCTGCTATTTGTTTTGCTTTAAATTTCATTAATGGCAAAAGTATAAAATTTATACATATTGCACTAATTCTATCTATTTTGGATAGCAAAGAAAATACTTTACTACAGGTTTAGATAATGTTTGTATGTTTAATTGGTCTGAAGCTGAAGCAATATCTTTTAAATTTCCTTTTTTGCTAAGTACCAAAATTGGATTTTTTAAACTGTAAGCATGGTTCTCTATTTGATTTGTAAATACAAAATATGTAGCTTCTTCTAAAGAAATATTAAACATATTAGAAATTTTATGAAGCCTTTTATTAATAATTTCTTTTGAAAATGAGTGCTCTTTAATTTCTACTTTTAATAAATTACGATTAATAATCATCTGAGATAATTTAGAAAGTACAACATCTTCATGATTTGTCCATTCTTTAATCGCAGACAATATATCGTAATCGTCTAGTTTTGAAAAAAAATCGAGAGTTTTTTCTGAAAAGTCATTGCCATTTATTTCATTTTTTAAGAAGTACAAAAAAGAACTTGTTGCAAACAAATCTTCTCCTTTACTTGCAAGATATTTAGCTCTTTTTAAAACATTTACTAACATACACTCTACTGCTAAACCTGTTTTATGTAAATAAACTTGCCAATACATTAAACGACGTGCTATTAAGAACTTTTCTATAGAGTAAATTCCTTTTTGCTCAATAACCAAAGTGTCATCTTTAACATTCATCATGGTTATTAAACGATCGGAAGAAATATTACCTTCTGTTACTCCTGTATAAAAACTATCTCTTCTTAAATAATCTAAACGATCTATATCTAACTGACTAGAGATGAGCTGACACATAAATTTTCTTTTGTATTCGCCTTTAAAAATCTGTATTGCTAAACTTAGTGCTCCATTAAATTCTTCATTTAGCTTTTCCATAAATAAAAGAGAAATACTTTCATGAGAAATACCATTTACAATACTATGTTCTAAGGCATGCGAAAAAGGGCCATGTCCAATATCGTGCAACAAAATTGCTATATAAAGTGCATTTTCTTCTTCTTCGGAGATTACAATTTTTTTTAAACGTAGAACACGAACTGCTTTTTGCATTAAAAAAATACATCCTATTGCATGATGAAATCTTGTATGATTTGCACCAGGATAAACAAAATTAGAAAACCCCATTTGGGTTATTCTTCGCAATCGCTGAAAATAACGGTGCTCTATTATATCAAAAATTAGTGAGTTCGGAATTTGAACAAATCCATAAATTGGATCGTTTAATATTTTTAATTTATTTGATTTTTTAGTTTCCAAAAACAAAAGTTTACATTCTATTGCAAATTACTAACAATAATCTACTTTTAGCAATATTTTATAATTTTAAGTATACCAAGAGCGTTAGATATGTATACTTTTAAGTTTTTAGACAAATAAGACCACTTTTTATGAGTAAGATTCAAATTTTATGGGTTGATGACGAAATAGATTTACTAAAACCACATGTGCTTTTTTTAGAAAAGAAGAATTACAGTGTTACTACGTGCACAAATGGTGCAGATGCAATTGATTTGGTAAATGACAAAAATTTTGATATCGTTTTTCTAGACGAAAATATGCCTGGCTTGTCTGGTTTAGATACTTTATCAGAAATTAAACAAAAACAATCGCACTTACCAGTAGTTATGATTACCAAAAGTGAAGAAGAATACATAATGGAAGAAGCTATCGGCTCTAAAATTGCAGATTATTTAATTAAACCTGTTAACCCAAACCAAATTTTACTTAGTTTAAAAAAGAATTTAGATACTTCTAGGCTTGTATCTCAAAAAACAACCTCTAGCTACCAACAAGAGTTTCGAAAAATAGCTATGGATTTAGCAATGGTAAATTCTTATGAAGATTGGATTTATTTATATAAAAAACTTATTCATTGGGAGTTAGCTTTAGAAAACATAAATGATTCTGCAATGCTAGAAATTCTAGAAAGTCAGAAATCAGAAGCAAATTCACAGTTTTTTAAATTTGTAAAAAAGAACTACGAAAGTTTGTTAACTGCTAATGACAAACCAACATTTTCTCACACTTTATTCAAAAATTATGTTGTACCAGAAATAAAAAATAACGGAACCGTATTATGGGTTGTAATTGATAATTTAAGGTACGATCAGTATAAAGTTTTAGAGCCATTAATTAACAACCATTATAAAAAAGAAGAAGAATACTCTTATTTTTCTATTTTACCAACGGCAACTCAATATGCTAGAAATGCTATATTTTCTGGATTAATGCCTTCAGAAATGGAGAAAAAATATCCTAATTTTTGGAAGAACGATACAGATGAAGGTGGCAAAAACCTGTATGAAAATGAATTTCTAACAGAACAAATAAAAAGATTAGGTTTAGATATTACACACGAATATTATAAAATTTCCACTTTAAAGGCAGGTAAAGAGTTGGTAGATAATTTTAATACTACAAAAAACAACAACCTAACAATTGTTGTTTACAACTTTGTAGATATTTTATCGCATTCTAAAACAGAAATGGAGGTTATAAAAGAACTTGCAGGAGATGACAAAGCCTATAGAAGTTTAACGCTTAGTTGGTTTAAAAATTCGCCACTTTTTGATATCATTCAGAAAGCACAACTTTTAGGTCATAAATTAGTAATTACAACAGATCATGGAACCATTAACTGTACCAATCCTTCTAAAGTTATTGGTGACAAAAACATTAGTGCAAATCTTAGATATAAAACAGGAAGAAGTTTAAGTTTTGAAGATAAAGACGTTTATGCTGTTAAAGATCCTAAAGCAATATTTTTACCTGCAATATCTATGAATAGTCCATTTATATTTGCAAAAGAAGATTTGTTTTTTGCATACCCTAATAACTTTAATCATTTTGTTAAATATTACAAAAACACTTACCAACATGGAGGTATTTCTTTAGAAGAGATGATAATTCCTTGTAGTGTTTATGCTCCAAAATAGAATTGTACTTATTTTTACCCAATGAATGAGAATTATACTTTAAGTGATCTGCCTAAGATTGCAGAAAAGATTATAAATACTGCAAAGCATAAAAAAATACTTTTTTACGCAGAAATGGGAGTTGGAAAAACTACCTTAATTAAAGAAATTTGCAAGCAATTAGGAGTTGTAGATGTTATCTCTTCGCCTACTTTTGCTTTGGTAAACGAATATTATTCTTCCTCTAATGGAGCAATTTATCATTTTGATTTTTATAGAATTGAAAATGAAGAAGAAGCTTATGATATAGGTATTGAAGATTATTTTAACAACGATGCTTGGTGCTTTATAGAATGGCCAGAAAATATAGAAAATTTATTACCTTTAGATTCGGTTGTAATTCGTTTATCAAAAGAAGAAAACAACTTACGTAATATTCAACTAAACCAAAACTAACTATGGGTTCATTTTCTCCATTTAGCAAAGAAGAGCTAATTCCTCAAACAGAAATGCTTGAAGTAAAAAAGCAAAAAGGAGAACTGTTTATTGGTTTGCCCAAAGAAACGCAGTTAGGTGAAAAAAGAGTTTGTTTAACACCAGATGCTGTTTCTGCTTTATGTGCGCATGGCCATAGAATTGTAATAGAAACAGGTGCAGGCGATAATGCAAATTATTCAGATCAAGAATATTCAGAAGCAGGTGCTAAAATTTCTTATGATGTAGAAGAAGCATTCAAATCAAAAATAGTCTTAAAAGTTGCACCGCCAACAGAACAAGAAATTAGTTATATGAATCCGCAAACTATATTAATTTCTTCACTTCAATTAAAAACACAAGACAAATCGTATTTTGAAAGTTTGGCTAAGAAAAGAATAACAGCGGTTGCATTCGATTATATAAAAGACGAACAAAACACCTACCCAATAGTGAAATCTTTAAGCGAAATTGCAGGTACAGCTTCTGTATTAATTGCTGCTGAATTAATGAGTGGTAGCAGTAAAGGAAATGGCTTATTGCTAGGAAATATAGGAGGTGTACCTCCTTCTAGTGTAGTAATTTTTGGCGCAGGAACTGTGGGTGAATTTGCTGCAAGAACGGCTTTAGGATTAGGAGCTAGAGTTAAGGTTTTTGATAATTCTATTTCTAAGTTAAGAAAATTACAACACGTCCTAAATGCTCCAATTTATACCTCTACATTACAACCAAAATCGGTTGTGAAAGCTTTAATGCGAAGTGATGTTGCCATTGGTGCTATTCGTGGAAAAAACAGATCGCCAATTTGTGCTACAGAAGCAACTATTGAAAAGATGAAAGAAGGTGCTATCATTGTAGATGTAAGTATAGACAGAGGTGGTTGTTTTGAAACTTCTCATGTAACAACTCATAATAAACCAACATTTGTAAAACATGGTGTTATTCACTACTGTGTACCAAATATTCCAGCAAGATACTCTAGAACAGCTTCATTATCAATAAGTAATATCTTTACGCCTTACCTTCTAAATATAGCAGATGAAGGCGGATTTGAAAATGCGGCACGTTTTGATAAAAGTTTACGAAATGGCATGTATTTCTACCACGGAATTTTAACCAATAGAACTGTTGCTAACTGGTTTGATTTACCATTTAGAGATATTAATTTATTGATTCTATAAATTTTTAAATCGTTCTAAAAATTTATCTTTGCAGCACAAATTTAAATTATGCTTCTAAAAAGAATTGGTTATTATCTTATTGGTTTATCTATAGGTACAGTTGGAGTTTATTTTTTCTGGCAAAAAAAGAATGCAACTTTCGATTATGGACCAAATGCAAGAACATTAAAATCTATACGACTAAAAGACCGTCTTTACTCAGAAGCATCTATGAAGTTTTTAGCTAAAGAGGGTATAGATACAGCATCTGTTACTATAATTCTTAAAAATGGAGATGTTGATTTTGGAAAAAGTAAACCAAGACAAAAACCTTGTGCAGAATATTATATCACAGGAACAGAAGAGCTGAAAACAATAAATTTAATAGTAGAAAGATGCGATTCTATTGCCACTATTAAAGAAATAAAAAAAATAGAACCTTAGCAACTTTCATACATTTCATAAAACCTTTCTTTTAAAAAGTTTTAGCATTCAAGCGCTACCTTTTATTAGTCAAATAATGTTCTTTTATCTTATCTATATTTTTAATTGACTTTTGCACCCATTCTAAGTATAAATCTGACTTTTCCTGTGCACTTAACTCCCACTCTAATGAAGAATTTCTTAATCTTGTAGTCACATCATGTAAAATGATAGCTACAGCAACCGAAATATTAAAACTTTCTGTAAAACCTACCATAGGAATTTTCAAAAATCCATCTGCATGTTTTTTTACTTCCTCTGAAATTCCATCTTTTTCTGCACCAAAAACAAAAGCTGTTTTTTTTGTAAAATCAAATTCATGCAAAACGCAAGAATCTGTATGGGGCGTTGTACCTATAATTTGATAACCTTTACTTTTTAAGTCTGATAAACAATTCAGAGTATTATTTGTATCTTCTTTATAACGATGGTAACTAATCCAATTTTGAGACCCTTTTGTTACTCCTGTTGCTACTCTATTAATATATTTACTCTCTATGGTATATAAATCTTGAACACCAAAAATATCGCAAGTTCTAACTACTGCACTAGAATTATGTGGTTGGTAAATATCTTCTAGAACCACAGTAAAATGTCTAGTTCTTGAATTTAAAACTCGTTTAAATGTTGCTTTTCGATTGTGTGTTAAATAGCCTTCTAAATACTCTAAAAATTCTTTGTCTATCATAAATACAAACATATTATTAAATTCTTATTTTTACTAATATGAAAAATGTAGTTGTACTTACTGGAGCAGGAATGTCTGCAGAAAGTGGATTGAAAACTTTTAGAGATGAAAACGGACTTTGGGAAGGACATGATGTAACTAAAGTTGCTTCACCAGAAGGCTTTAAACAAAACCCTGAGCTAGTTTTAGATTTTTACAACCAAAGAAGAAGCCAGTTATTAAACGTAAAACCTAACAAAGGCCATTACAATTTAGTTAAACTAGAAAAAGATTATCATGTAAACATAATTACACAAAATGTTGATAATTTACACGAAGTCGCTGGCAGTAAAAATGTAACCCATTTGCATGGAGAATTATTAAAAGTAAGAAGTACTGGTGATGAAAGTTTAATTTACAACTGGAAAAAAGATTTAAACCTTGGTGATACTTGTAAAAAAGGCCACCAACTTAGACCACATATTGTTTGGTTTGGTGAAATGGTTCCTATGTTAGAGCAAGCTATTCATTTAACACAAAAAGCAAATATTTTGATTGTTATTGGTTCTTCTATGCAGGTTTATCCAGCAGCAAGTTTAGTGCATTATGCACCCAGTGAGTGTCCTATTTTTTTTATCGATCCAAAACCAACTGTTACTAAAAATAGTTATGGTAATTTAACAGTTATTAAAGATTTTGCAAGTTCTGGTACAGATAAATTGCTTACCCTATTAAACTACTAAAATATTCAAAGATTTCTCCTTTAGAAATATGACTACCTTTTTCTATTAAGTCAAATATTTCTTTGTTTCTTTCCTTGTTGTATTTTTTTGTTCCTTTATAAATCTCTACAGAATTATCTGTAGGGTTTTTCATAAGCCACTCAAAACCTTCTTGTTCCAATAAGTTAATATCCCAGTTTACTTTAATTGCAATTCTTTGTATGTCTTTCTCATTGCATTTAAACAAGTTAGCAGAATCTTTAGAGAAATGCTCTACGTAATTAGTTTTATTTAAAACGTCTTCCCAAACAATATCAGAAAACACATTCATTTCTTCTTCTGCAACGTGTGGTTTTTCTTTTTTAATCTGATTCCATTCTTTTACATCTACACTTTGGGTAGCTAAGAATTTAGCAAATTCTTCATGAAGACTTTCAAATTGTTCTTTGGTAAGTTGTCTATATTTCATGGTTTTAAAATAAAAAAAGCTCGTTAAATAACGAGCTTTTAATTCTTTACTAAAGATAAATTATTCTGCTACTACTTCAAAAGTAATATCAGCTACTACTTCTCTGTGTAATCTTACAGAAGCTTCGTATTTACCTAATCTTTTTACAGATCCACCAACAACTTTAATAAATTTCTTGTCGATTTCTGTTCCTAATTTTTCTAAAGCTGCAGCTACGTCTATATTGTTAACAGATCCAAATAATTTATCTCCAGATCCAGTTTTAGATGCAATTTTAATTTCATATCCTTTAATTGTATCTGCAATTTTATTTGCGTCTTCAACTAATTTTGCTTCTTTAAAAGCTCTTTGCTTTAAATTCTCAGCTAATACTTTTTTAGCAGAAGAAGTAGCTAAAACAGCTTTACCTGTAGGAATTAAAAAGTTTCTACCATAACCGTTTTTAACCGTTACAACGTCGTCTTTAAATCCTAAGTTTTCTACGTCTTGTCTTAATATCAATTCCATTTCTACTGCTTTTTATTTTAACATATCTCCAATGTAAGGCATTAACGCTAAATGACGCGCTCTTTTAATTGCCTGAGCAACCTTTCGTTGGTATTTTAATGATGTTCCTGTTAAACGTCTTGGTAAAATTTTACCTTGTTCGTTTACTAAATACATTAAGAAATCTGCATCTTTATAATCGATATACTTAATTCCTTTTTTCTTAAATCTACAGTATTTAGCTTCTTTTTTTGTTTCTATATCTAATGGCGTTAAGTATCTAACGTCAGCAGATTTTCCACCTTTTGCTTGTTGTTCAATTGATGCCATTTCTTAGTTTTTTGCAGTTCTAGTTTGTCTTCTTTTCTCAGCCCAAGCTGCAGCATGTTTGTCTAATTTAACAGTTAAATAACGCATAACGCTATCATCTCTCCTAAATTCTAACTCAAATGCAGCAATTTCTTCTCCAGCTACTTTAAACTCAAATAAGTGATAAAAACCACTTTTTTTGTTTTGGATTGGATAAGCTAATTTTTTTAAGCCCCAATCTTCTTTAGAAATCATTTCGGCACCTTTAGAAACCAAATAGTCATTAAACTTTTGTACTGTTTCCTTTATCTGAGTATCAGATAAAACGGGATTCAAAATGAAAACAGTTTCGTAATGATTCATAATTAATAATTTATTGTTTATTTTTAAGG
>CAYZDK010000012.1:63207-72105 GCA_964477255.1 uncultured Polaribacter sp. | reverse complement strand
CAGTAATGTCCGTATGGGTTCAAGTCCCATCTTCTGTACAAAAACCTTTAACTTACTTGTTAAAGGTTTTTTTGTTTTTACACTTAACATATTTAAATTCTAGCTAATAAAAGGTATAGTTTAGAAGGCTTTTATTCAAATTATTATTTTAAATACAAATTTTAACTTAAGAAATTATTAATAGTTAATGATAACCTAAACTATAAGTTAACTGTATAACGTTCTTTTTAATAGGATTTTAATCTTCATGAAATACTTGGGTCCTTCTAGTGGTTAAAGAAGATTAAAATCTTACTTAAATAAACTTTAAACATATACTCTCTAAATAACGTGTTTACTCGAATAATTTTGAAATCGATATTAGAATTCTTCACCTCTATTAAAAAAAACTCCCAACAAAAATTTGCTGGGAGTTTATATCTAAAAGTTGAATTATTTACTTCTTCTAAATACTATTAGTTAAAAGTATATCTGAATCCAATTTGAGCCTGCCATCTAGAAGATTGTAATCCTCTATCATCAATTAAGTTATCAACTTGCTCTACTCTGCTTGGATCAAAAGTAAACTCTGCTAAACCATTATTATCTGCAGGCGCTGTTTCTACTGCTAAAACACTTGTAGTGTTTCCAAAGTATCTTACACCCCAGTTTTTGTTTAATAGGTTTGTGAAGTTAAAGATATCTGCAGTTATTTGGAAAGTGTGATTTTTCTTTCCTTTTAATTTGATGTCTTGCACAATTCTTAAATCTACAATATGACTCCATTTACCCCAGTCTCCATTTCTTTCTGTATACTGACCTCTTCTTGAGCTTAAGTAGTCATTTCCATCAATAAATGCATCTAATGCTGCTTGTTGTTCAGCTACAGTTACTGTTCTTCCATCATCAGTGTAAGGAACTAAGTTTACATCAGAAGCTCTTTCTGGCACAAAGAAAAGTGCATTATCTCTAGAATCGTCATTTAACATTTCTCCATCATATACGTAAGAGAATGGCTGACCAATTGTACCATCATATAATAAACCAATTGTAGTTTTGTATCTTTCGTTCCACTTGAAGTCTATACTTGTGTTGAATAACACTCTGTGTCCTTGCGCGAAGCTAGATCTTCCTTCTTCAGCATTATTTTTACCATTCTTTGTGATAATTCCTCTCCACTGTGAACTATTTTGAGAACTAGTACCATCAAAAATAGCATAAGCATCACCGTAAGAATAAGAAGCTGTTCCGAAAATGTCAATAAATTCGCTTGTGAAATTTTTACGTAAAGTAAAGGTTGTATTCCAAGAGTTACCAACACTTGTATTAGAAGCTAATACTACTCTTTCGTAACCACTAATAGGTCTAGCACTTCTACCTCTATCAAAATAAGGCCTGTTATTAGGACCTCCTGCACCTTGAATAATACCTGCTGGAGTTAAAGGTACGTTTAAGTTTTCATAGAATACCTGAGAAAGCTGATCTTGGTAAGTACCATCTAATGTGAAAGACCATCCATTATTTAATCTCTGATCCCAGATTAAGTTATACTTTAAAATTTGTGGAAGAGTGAAGTCTGTAGCAAATAAATCTACATTACCTCCTGTTTGTCCGGTTCCAGGAACTGCACCTACAGGTTGGTTATTAACATCTGGGTTAAATGTTATACCATCTCCAGCATCACCACTAAAGAAACCACCAGTTACACCATTATTATTATATGTTCCTCCTGGCCATACTAATGGTAATCTTGATGTAAATACACCTATACCACCTCTTAATTGCGTTCTGCTTTCACCGTTTACGTTCCAGTTAAAACCTACTCTAGGTGCAATATGTAATTTCGTATCAATTCCTTTACCAACTCTTGCACCTCTTAGTGCTTCTTCACCAACTAAGCCAGGAACTCTACTATTAAAGTCTTCGTTTACAATACCATCTTCCCAGATTGGCATATCTACTCTAATACCAGCAGATAATTTAAAATTATCTGTTAACTGAATATCATCTTGTGCGTAGAAACCTAATTGTACAGTACCAAATTCAGCAGCTCCAGATGAAGTATCTCCAGATCCTGGAGCAAGTAAAGAATATCCTCTATCGTAATCTCTTAGGTTTGTGTTATTAATAAAATCATCTACTGAATTATATCTGTAGAAACCATAGTTAGACGCAAAGAATAAGTTTTTTGCACTAGCAAATTCATTATGCGTACCTAAAGTTATTGTGTGTTTTCCAGAATAGATTTGGAAATTATTTGTTATAGTAACGATATCTGTATTTAATAAGTTTGCAGTTGAAAAACGTTCTGCACCAAATGTAATACCATCGGTTCTAAAGACGTTAAAGCCGTCACCTATTGTAACAGAAGGGAATGGATCTCCTAAGGGATCTCTATCGTCTCTAACCCCTGCATAACTAACTAATAAACTATTAGAAGTTTTCTTTCCTTGGTAAGCCCATTCTACTGAGATTGAGTTAGTTCTAGATTTAAAAAACTCCGTTCCGTTTTGGAATTGTAGGTCATTAAAGTCAGATGCTCTAGCTTCTAAATTATCTGCACCTACAAAACCATATCTAGCAGTTAATTTGTTGCTTTGGTTAATGTTCCAATCTAATCTTGCAGTAATTTTATTACTTTTTAAAGATGATGTAGCATTATCAAAACGTCCGATATCGTAATTATATGTGTTAAATACGAAATCTCTTAATCTATCTATATCAGCAGCAGTGTTGCTGTCTCCCCCATATTGTCCTAATTGAAAAGGTGCAGGTATTTCATCCTCTTGTCTTTCGTAGTTAATGAAATAAAATAACTTATCTTTAATTAAAGCACCACCAACTCTAACACCGTAGGTTAAGGCAGAGAAGTCATCTAATCTTTGTCTTTCTATACCTCTTCTTTCTGCTTCTACGTTATTTGTTTTACCCGCTAATTTTTCATTTCTCATGAATGAGTAAACTGAAGCTTCTACTTCGTTTGTACCAGATCTTGTTACAGCACTAATTGCTGCACCTGTAAAACCTGAAATTTTCACATCAAAAGGTGCTAAATTAACCTGAAATGATTCGATAGCATCAACAGAGAATGGGTTAACTCCTGTTTGCCCTCCGTTTGTACCAGAACCTGCTAAACCAAAAACATCATTACTTACAGCACCATCAATATAAACGGAGTTATATCTATTATTTTGACCTGCTACAGATATAGAGAAACCATCATTTCCTTCTGATATCTGAACTTGAGGTGTTAACCTTACAAAGTCTGCAATTGAACGAGATGCTGCTGGTGTAGCGTTTATCTGTTTTAAATTAATTGTGGTCTCAGAACCTGTTTTGTTAGCGTTAATAACACCATCTGTAACTGCTGTTATAATAACTTCGTCTAACTGATCTGCAGACTCTTCTAACTTAATGTTTAAGTTTTTTGTTTGTCCAAGAGTTAAAAAGATGTTTTTCTGAACATACTTTTTAAAACCAATGTAAGAAACTGTAATTGTGTATGGACCACCAACTCTCATGTTAGCGATTCTAAAATATCCATCAAAATCTGAGTCATTTCCATACGTTGATCCTGTTGGTGTGTGCACTGCAACAATGGCTGCACCTGGTAAAGGTTCTCCATTAATGTCAGTAATTTTACCACTCATGGAAGAAGTGGTAACACCTTGTGCCATTGCAGTAGCAGATGCTAAAATCATTGCTACAAATAATACAATTTTAAAATTTTTCATTTTTAATTTTAGGTTTATTAAACGTGGTGCAAAATTCCTGCTTTTAGGTCTGTGTTAAGTTAACTTAATGTTAAGTTTTAACATAATATTAAGACCGAATAAAATTAAAAAGATAAGTTTTAAGTATTGACTATCTGTATTTTAGATATCAACAAGTTTATTAACTAAAAATTAAGTACTTATTAACAATGTGAAATACACAAAAAAGGTGCTATTTTTTTGAAAGTAATTTCTTTGCTAGTTCTTTTCCTAGCTCTACTCCAAACTGATCGTAACTATATATATTCCATAAAATTCCTTGTGTGAAAATTTTATGTTCATACATTGCTATTAACATTCCTAAAGATCTAGGAGTTAATTTTTCGAATAAAATAGCATTGCTAGGTCTATTGCCTTCAAAAACTTTAAAAGGTAAAAGTTTATTTATTTTATCTTCTTGACCAGATACTTTTAACTCTAAATGCACATCTTCTTTGGTTTTACCAAAGGCTAAGGCATCCATTTGTGCATAATAATTTGCCATTAATTTCGTATGATGGCCTGTGAGGCCGTTTAGTGACTCTTTAAATCCAATAAAATCTGTAGGAATAAGTTTTGTTCCTTGATGTACTAACTGCATAAAGGCATGCTGCATATTTGTACCTGTGCTGCCCCAAACTATGGTTCCAGTTTCGTAATTTACAATATTGCCGTTTCTATCTACACCTTTACCATTACTCTCCATAATTGCTTGTTGTAAGTAATCTGGGAGTTTAGATAAATATTGTGTATATGGTAAAATAGCCTCTGTTTCTGCTTTATGAAAATTATTATACCAAACACTTATTAAGGCAAGAATCACAGGTATATTTGTTTCTAAATTTTCTGTTCTAAAATGGACGTCCATTTCTTCAGCTCCATTTAGAAGTGCTTTGTAATTATCGAAACCAACAGATAAGCTTATGGATAAACCAACTGCAGACCATAATGAGAAACGTCCACCAACCCAGTTCCACATTGGGAAAACATTATTTTTATCGATTCCAAAGTTATCTACCGCTTCTAAATTTGTAGAAACTGCTACAAAATGCTTAGGTATATCAAATATAGTCGCAGATTTTAAAAACCAATTTTTAATGGTTTCTGCATTTGTAATGGTTTCTTGGGTTGTAAATGTTTTAGAAACTATAACAAATAAAGTAGTCTCTGGATTTAATTTTTTTAAAGTCTCTGATACATGGTCTCCATCTATATTAGATACAAAATGCGTTTGAAGATGGTTCTTATAAAATTGTAAAGATTGTACCACCATATCTGGACCCAAGTCTGAACCTCCAATACCAATATTTACAACATCTGTTATAGATTTCCCTGTATAACCTTTCCATTTCCCTGAAATAACTTTATTACTAAAACTTCTAATTTTTCTTAATGTCGATTGAATTTTGGGTTTTATATTTTTACCATCCACCAAAATTGGTTCTTCAGAAGTGCTTCTTAACGCAGTATGTAGCACTGCTCTTTGTTCGGTTTCATTTATTATTTCTCCTGTAAACTGCGCTTCTATTGCTTGTGGCAACCCAACCTCTTTTGCAAAATCTACAAGTAATTGTTTTGTATCTTTAGTAATTCTATTTTTAGAATAATCTAAACTTAAATCCTTAAATTTTATAGAAAACTCTTCTTTACGATCCTCTTCTTTGCATAAATCTTGGATTCTAATATTTTGGATTGTATTAAAGTGCTCTTCTAATTTTTTCCAGGCTATTGTTGTAGTTGGATTTATATTTTGTAAAGACATGATTTAGTTTTTTGCAATTGATTCTGATACTACTTCTTGTTCTTGAACAGGAATTCTACCATAATCTAATTCGTATTTAAGAGGTTGAATGTATTCTAGATATTTTGGTTGAATACTTTTCTTCATAGGTTTTGCTGCTGGCAGTTTTTCTCTAAGAGGGTCTACTTGCCTACCATTTTTCCAAAATCGATAACAAACATGTGGTCCTGAAGTATTTCCTGTCATACCAACATAACCAATTACATCTCCTTGCCTAACATATTGCCCTTTTTTTACTGCTTGACTACTCATGTGTAAGTACTGGGTAGAATACGTACTGTTATGCTTTATTTTTACAAATTTACCATTACCTCCTCTTCTGGTAGATTCTACAACAGTTCCACTTGCAGTAGCAATAATAGGAGTGCCAATTTTAGCTGCAAAATCTGTACCTTTGTGTGGTCTAATTCTATTACCGTAGTAAGCGATTCTTCTTCTTAGATTATATCTAGAAGAAATTCTGTATTGAAACTTTATAGGTGATTTTAAGAATTGACTTCTTAGCATTTTTGCATTCTCATCATAGTATTCATGAATATTTAAAGTAGAATCTGCTAAGTACCTAAAAGCATATAAGTCTCTTCCTCTATGTTTAAAAACCGCAGATTTAACATATCCATAGCCTGCAAAAGTGGTATCGTCTATAAATTTTTCTTGGAAGATAACCTTGAATTGGTCTCCTTTTCTAATGTTGTAAAAATCTAATGTCCAAGCATAAATATCTGCAATTTGTATGGTCATATTTGGCAACACACCTAGACTATCCATCGTTTCTGAAAAACTAGAATTTACGGTTCCAGAAACTTCTCTTTCTACATATTTAATTGGTTTTTTGTATTCTTTAGCAACGATGGTAGAATCTTTAAAGTCTATAATTGTTGCATTAATTTTATCGTGTTTGTAAATAAATACTTGGGCTTCGTCTATGGAGTCTTTACTTGCAAGAATGGTATATGGTTTTCCTGCTCTTACTCTTCTAACATCAAAAATATCTTTAATAGAGCCTGCAATCTTGTTAATTTTAGGGTAAAAAACATGGTGTCTATCTAGTATTATTCCAAAACTTTCTCCTTTTTTAATAGTGTCTTGTATAACTTTAAAATTATCTAAATTATAGCCGTATTTATATACTGGTTCTTTTACTTCTTCTATTTGCTTAATCTCTTCTTTCGCATCTTCTTTACAGCTGTAAAAAGCGAGAATTAAAGTAAAAAGTATTAGGATTTTCTTCAAGTTTTAAATAGATTTTCTGATTACTATCAAGTTACAAATTAAACTATTTTTTTTCAATTTCTGAAGATGAGTTATACAATTATATAAACAACTTACTTAGCCATTAAGGGTTTGGCTAATCCTTTAAAATCTTCTAACTCTGCTCGTAAAGAACCTACAGCTAAAGAGGCTCTCATTCTAATAGGTATTTTATTGCTATCGTCTGTTATCCAAATAGTTACACTTTCTTCTTCTTTAAATATTCTTCCAGATTGCACTAGCGGTCTAAATTTAATGGTATTAATTTTTCCAAATTTAGAACGTATCTCTTCTCTTCCTAAACAGCGAAGTTTAAAAGGATACACTTGTGCATCTAAAAACATATCTAATTTTATTTCATCACCTGTTTTAATATTTGTAACATCCATGTTTCTTAAATGATAAAAAGAAGATAACATATCTTGGATATTTGCAGCTGGTATAATGGTATCTGTTTGTTTTATAAAATCTTGAACATAGGCTGTTTTATACTTTGGATTAAAAGAGGTAATTCTGTGTTTTTTATAGCCGCCTTCATTTATCTTACGTTTAAACAAATAAGGAACAACAGAGTCTTTAGCAAAATACGATTGGTAGTTATCGTTTACTTCAAAAAACCATTTTATCATTCCAGAGGTCCATCCTTTGCCAGTGGCATGAAATACTTTTTCTCCTCTAAATTGGGTTTCTTCCACTTCTAAAACAGCAGTACCCGCTCTTAAAAAGCCGCTATAACTCATTTTATACTTGAGCATTTCGCCATCTTTAAAAGCTGGTATTTTTGTTTGCGCTTCTAAATTTAAGAAAGCACAAAAAAAGCATAAAATAAAAATAATTACCTTCATTATTTCAAACTTAAACAAATCATGTGAGAAAGGAATGTATTAAAACGCAAAAAGTCAGATATCTTTTATTTTAATCTGACTTTTTAATATAGTTTTAAGAATAATTTTAAAATGTTCCCCAATTTTTTAATTCTTCTTTACTCCACAAATACGGAAAAAAGATTCTTCTTTGGTATTTTGGATGCATGTATTTTCTCCAGCTGCTTCCTCCAGTTGCTTCTAAATCTTTGTCTTTACCTCCTAAATATTTTCCAGCAGCATTATAATGTGCCATTACCCATTTAACATTAACTGTATAATCGTAATGACGCATGGCTTGCTTTAGTTTTGGGTTTTCTTGTACGTTTACTGGTAGCTGTTTAAATTTTTTAGACAGGTTAATTTCATTATAGTCTTCCATAAAGTCTATGAAATCACCCATATATTTTTTTTCGAATAAGTTTAATAATGTTGATTTCTGCCCTGTGGTATAATTCTTTCCTGCTGCTTGCCAATACAAATGATTATAAGCGTTTCTAAAAGACGAATTTCTATCTATAGTGTCTCTAAAACGTGCGTCTATTAAATTAATCAACTCAGTAGAAGCAAACTCAATTTTTCTATATTGTGCAGATTGAAATCCGCTTGCTGGTGTTAATGTATTTCTGAATTTAAGGTATTGCTCTGGCTGCATGCCTTCTGCCATTACCTCAAAAGAGCTGCAAAGCATGTCAAAATAACGACTAATTCTTTCTAAATGCATGGTAAACTTATCTGCAGAAACGTCGTCTGATTTTGCTACTTGATCTATTTCCCACAATACCATTTTAAATAACAATTCATTTACCTGATGATACATGATAAACACCATTTCATCTGGCTGCGTTGTTCTTGGGGTTTGCAATCCTAATAAAGCATCCGTTTGAATATAATCCCAATAGGTAATTGGTGTGCTCCACAATAAGCCCTCTAACATAGAATCTACAGGTACACCTAAAGTGTTGTACTTTTCTTCTATGGCTTTTAAAATTTCTTCTCTTGTCATTGGTTGCTATTAAAAAGCCAAGAAACAAAATTTAATTGATTCTTGGCTTATGTTAAATGATAAAGAAGAATTACAATGTTCCTCTTTTTGCTTGCTCTCTTTCTATAGATTCGAAAAGTGCCTTAAAGTTTCCTGCACCAAAGCCTCTAGCACCCATTCTTTGAATGATTTCGAAAAATAAAGTTGGTCTATCTTCTACTGGTTTTGTGAATATTTGCAATAAATAGCCTTCTTCATCAGCATCAA
>CAYZDK010000012.1:0-63107 GCA_964477255.1 uncultured Polaribacter sp. | reverse complement strand
TCTTCTACTGGTTTTGTGAATATTTGCAATAAATAGCCTTCTTCATCAGCATCAATCATAATTCCAAGAGCTTTTAGTTTTTCTATATCTTCTCTTAATTCATGACTAAACTCTTCTAACCTTCCTGGAACAGCTTTATAGTATTCTTCTGGTGGTGTTGATAAAAATTCTACACCATTAGAACGTAATTGAGATACTGTTTTAATAATATCGTCTGTAGCAACAGCAATATGTTGCACACCTGCACCTTCATAGAAATCTAAGTATTCTTCTATTTGGGAACGTTTCTTTCCTTCTGCTGGCTCGTTAATTGGAAACTTTATACGTCCATTTCCATTAGACATAACCTTACTCATTAATGCAGAATATTCTGTATGAATTTGCTTGTCATCGAAAGATAAGAAGTTTTCGAATCCCATAACATCTTCATACCATTTTACCCAAACATCCATTTGACTCCAACCTACATTTCCAACCATATGGTCTATGTATTTTAATCCAGATGTTGGTGGGTTATAATCAGATTCCCATTTTTTAAAGCCTGGTAAAAAGGCACCATTGTAGTTTTTTCGTTCTACAAACATATGAACCGTTTCGCCATAGGTGTAGATTCCTGCTCTTACCACTTCACCATGTTCGTCTTTTTCTACAGTTGGTTCCATGTAAGATTTTGCCCCTCTAGAAGTGGTTTCTTCATAGGCTTTTCTTGCATCTTCTACCCATAAAGCAATGACTTTAACCCCATCACCATGCTTAACAATATGGTCGTTAATTGGCGATTTACTGCTTAAAGGTGTCGTTAGCATTAACTTAATTTTATCTTGTGTTAATACATAGCTAACGGAATCTTTAGCTCCAGTTTCTAGACCTCTGTAAGCATGCGATTGAAACCCAAAAGCGGTTTTATAAAAATGAGCAGCTTGTTTTGCATTACCAACATAAAATTCTACATAATCTGTACCTAAGAGTGGCAAAAAATCTTGTGCTCCTTCAAATATTTTTTCTAAACCGTAGTTTACTGATTTTATTTCTTTAGACATTCTTTCTAATTTTCTAATTAAGTTTTAAAATTTACTCTAACCAAGATTTAAAATAATCTTCATCAGCAATTTTCATTGCTTCTTCTGTAACTTGTAATGGCTTAAATGTATCTACCATTACTGCTAACTCTTCCGTTACTTTTTCACCAATACTTCTTTCTGTAGCACCTGGGTGTGGACCATGGGGAATTCCTGCAGGATGTAAAGAAATATGACCAGCATCTATATCATTTCTGCTCATAAAATCTCCATCTACGTAATATAGAACTTCATCAGAATCTATATTGCTGTGGTTGTATGGTGCAGGAATTGCATCTGGATGGTAATCGTATAATCTTGGCACAAAGCTGCAAATCACAAAAGCGCTTGTCTCAAACGTTTGATGAACTGGTGGTGGTTGATGAATTCTACCTGTAATTGGTTCAAAATCGTGAATAGAAAAAGCATAAGGATAATTAAATCCATCGTAACCTACCACATCAAATGGATGAGAAGCATAGGTCATTTCTATAATTTCATCTTGTTTTTTTACTTTGAGTTTAAAATCACCTAACGCATCGTGGGTTTCTAACTCTTCTGGTCTTCTGATATCTCTTTCACAAAATGGTGCATGTTCTAAAAGTTGGCCAAACCAATTTCTATATCTTTTTGGCGTGTATATGGGGTGATAAGATTCTACAATGAACAATCTATTGTCTTCTGAATCAAAATCTAGTTTATAGATTATACCTCTTGGAATAACAAGATAGTCTCCATATTTAAAATCTAAGTTTCCAAGATGCGTTCTTAACTTTCCTGTTCCTTTGTGAATAAATATTACCTCATCTGCATCCGTATTTTTATAAAAATAGTCTTTTGTAGAATTTTTAGGTGCAGCTAATATGATATTACAATCTGAGTTAGTTAACACTACTTTTCTACTTTCTAGATAATCATTTTCTGGTTTTACTTGAAAACCTCTAAAACGATAAGACTGTATGTTATTTGCTTTAGCTACTTTAGGTGCAACAGAATACTGCTTATCTATAGATTTTACCATGGTTGGTCTGTACTCATGGTAGCTATTGGTAGACATTCCGTCGAAACCTATAGTACCAAACAATTGTTCGTAATATAAACTACCGTCTTCTTTACGAAATTGCGTGTGTCTTTTAGGTGGAATTTTTCCTAATTTATGATAAAAAGGCATGTTTTTTCTTTTTTTAATCTCTTAAAGTAGAGACGTAAATTAATAGTAAGGTTTAAATAAAACTCTACAATACTTGTTGTAGAACAAAAAAGAAAATATTATTCTGGATTGCGTTTATTTAAAAACTTTAAGAAAGATAATAAGTTTGTAAACATATCTATCTATTTTGTAATATATACAAAGATATAAAAATGAGTGGAATGGTTTATTTGTAATTTTTACATCTACAAATAAAAAAACCGAAACTGTCTAGTTTCGGTTTTATGTATTGTGTTAAAAAAATTACTCTGTTGGCAATCTTTCGTCTATCATTTTTAATGGCATACCTTCCATTAAATCGAAAATATCTAGAATACTTCTAACCGTATCTTCTTCTTCTACTTGCTCGTTTACAAACCACTGTAAGAATACTTCTGATGCGTAATCTCCAGTTTTTCTTGCTGCAGAGAAACACTTATAAATAGACTGTGTTACATTTATTTCTTGATCTAAAGACCTTTCATAAATATCTCTTAAACTTTCAAATTCGTTATTTACTTCAGGAACAGCTGGTGAAATTGCAGCACCACCTGCATCGTTAATAAAGTTAAATATTTTCATTCCGTGCTCTCTTTCTTCTTCTGCTTGCTTATAAAAAAAAGCTTTACTGTTTAGTAATTCTCTTTGATCACACCAAGAAGCCATTGCTAAATAAGAGGCAGATGCGTGCATTTCTAATGCAATTTGATTGTTTAAAGCATCCATCACATCAGGATGAATAGTCATTTGTCTTCTTATTGCTGTTTTCATGATTTTTAAATTTTAGATATTCAAAGATACAGCTATTACACTGCATTTCTAAAGCCTAGCAAAAATTTAAAAGTAATCTAAATAAAGGAATTGTAATTTAACTTTGTTTTACACAGCAAAATAACAATGCATCTCATCTCTTAGATCCAAAAGTCTTGGAACTTCTAAAAACAATAAATGTTGTTTATCGGCTACAAATAGTAGTACGTAATTTTCATTTGCAACAATACGTTCTAAACTTTCAAACGTAGTTAATTTATTTAATTTGTTTCTAAGTTGAAGTAATTGCGGAAAAGTAAGGGTCATTACTTTATCATCTACAACTAACTGGTACTTACAAAAGTGTATTTTTTGCAATTGAATACTAAAAGAAATGCCACTGAAAATATTCATGTGGCAAATCTAATAATTATTTAGAATAAATTAAAATAATATTATTCAATCTTTTTAATAACTGCTTTTGGAGCCTCTTTTTTGGTGCCATCAAAACCATGAACACCGCCAACAGTAGTGTATTTCATGACATATTTTTTATCTGGATAAATTCTTTGGTAGGCACTTTGGCACATTAAAGTAGCTTCGTGAAAACCACATAAAATTAGTTTTAGTTTTCCAGGATAAGTATTTACATCTCCAATAGCATAGATACCAGGAATATTAGTTTGGTAATCAAGAGCATTGTTAACTTTTATGGCGTTTTTTTCTATTTGTAAGCCCCAGTCTGCAATTGGACCTAATTTAGGCGATAATCCAAAAAGTGGAATAAAATGATCTGTTGCAATGGTAATTGGGTCTTCTCCTTTTCTTTCTACAATTACACCTTCTACGGTATCATCACCTATAATACCTTTCACTTCTGCAGGAGTTATTAATCGTATTTTGCCTTCGTCTTTTAATTCTTGTACTTTATCTACAGAATCTAAAGCTCCTCTAAACTCATTTCTTCGATGAATTAGTGTTACTTCAGAAGCAACATCAGTTAAAAAAATAGACCAATCTAAAGCAGAGTCTCCACCTCCTGCAATAACCACTTTTTTATTTCTGTAGATTTCTGGGTCTCTAATAATGTATTCTACACCTTTATCTTCAAACTCAGAAATATTAGAAATAGGTGGTTTTCTTGGCTCGAAAGAACCTAAGCCTCCTGCAATTGCAACAACTTTTGCATGATGTTTTGTGCCTTTATTAGTTGTGACTATAAAAGAGCCATCTTCTTGTTTGTCTATAGTATCTGCACGTTCTCCTAAAGTAAATCCAGGCTCAAATTGCTTAATTTGTTCCATTAATTTGTCTGTTAAATCACCAGCAAGGATTTCTGGATAAGCAGGAATGTCGTAAATAGGTTTTTTAGGGTAAATTTCTGAACATTGCCCTCCTGGTTGTGGAAGAGCGTCTATTAAATGACAACGTAATTTTAAAAGGCCAGCTTCAAAAACAGTAAATAACCCTGTTGGACCTGCACCAATTATTAGAATATCTGTAGATATCATTCTATGAAAAAAGTTTTTGTAAAATTAAGCGAAAATGTAGAATACAAATGTGACAAAAGTCACATAAGTCTATGCAATATTTATAACTTCTGTAATTTGTGGTACATATTTTTTTATGGTAGCTTCTACACCATTCTTTAGAGTCATTTGATTTACAGAGCAACCTGTACATGTGCCTTCTAGCTGTACTTTTACAATAGAATCGTTCTCTATTTCTAAAAGTTTAATATTACCACCATCACTTTTTAAAAAAGGACGAATTTCTTCTAAAGCCTTTTCTACGTTTGTATGTATTTCTTGTGTTGTCATAATTTACTTTTTTACTGCACTACAACCACTCATAGTTGTTATTCTTACTACTTCTGTTGGTGGCAAGTTAGCGTTTCTTTTTAAAAGTTGAGAAACAGTTTCTTTAGTTATATCGTTAAATGCTTGCTCTAAAATAGTATCCTCTTGTAAAGCAACTGGATGACCAACATCACCTGCTTCTCTTATACTCTGCACTAATGGAATTTCTCCTAAAAATGTAGTATTGATATCTTCTGCTAAATTTTTTGCCCCATCTTTACCAAAGATATAATATTTATTATCAGGAAGCTCTTCTGGTGTGAAATAAGCCATATTTTCAATTATTCCTAAAACAGGAACTTTTATACTATCTTGCTGAAACATAGCAACTCCTTTCTTGGCATCTGCTAAAGCAATATTTTGAGGTGTACTTACTACAACTGCGCCATTAATTGGCAATGCTTGTACTATAGATAAATGAACATCTCCTGTACCTGGAGGTAAATCTATAAGTAAGAAATCTAACTGCCCCCAATCTGCATCAAAAATTAATTGTTTTAATGCTTTTGATGCCATTGGTCCCCTCCAAATTACTGCTTGGTCTGGATTTGTAAAAAACCCAAGAGATAATAATTTTACGCCATAGTTTTCAATTGGTTTCATTTTAGAACGGCCATCTACATTTACAGAAAGTGGTCTTTCTTTCTCTACATCAAACATTAAATGTTGAGATGGACCGTAAACATCTGCATCTAAAACGCCAACATTAAAGCCCATTTTAGCTAATGAAACAGCTAAATTAGCTGTAATGGTAGATTTTCCAACACCTCCTTTACCAGATGCAACTGCAATAATATTTTTAATATTTGGAATTTCTTTTCCTCTAATTAAGCTAGGATCTTCTTTTGGAGCGGCTTTTTCTACCTTTACATTCACTTTAACTGCAATTTTCTGATGAACCTTCTCGTGAATTACTTTCATAATTTCTACCTCTACTTTTTTCTTAGCTTGTAGAGATGGGTTAGAAATTACTACGTCTATAACCACTTCTTCACCAAAAATAACAATGTTTTTAACATTATTACTTTCTACCAAACTTTTGCCTTCTCCTGGTGCAGTTATGGTTTCTAACGCTTTTAGTATATCTTGTTTCGTAAACTTCATTATTGTAAAGAGATTATTATGTTAATCTAAACTACAAAGATAACGTATACTTATGATAAACTAAAGCCAATAAATTGTGATTATTTATTTACCAATAGTTGGTAGTTATTTTAATTCTAATGCTGGATCCCAAAATTTTTTCTGAAATTCTACCACCTGATTGTCAATTACTTGTATGCCCTCACTTTCTAAAAGTTGCTGCATTAAATTTGTACCTTGAAAATGGTGTTTTCCTGTTAAAATTCCGTTTCTATTTACCACACGATGTGCAGGTACTTCTGGAGTTTCTTGATGTGAATTATTCATAGCCCAACCAACCATTCTAGAAGATCTTGCAGCTCCTAAATACTTTGCTATTGCCCCATAACTAGTAACTCTACCATAGGGTACTAATCTTACAACTTCATAAACTTGTGAAAAAAAATTATTTGAAGAAGAAGACATATAAGAAAAGGTTAATTTTTTAGTCTAAACTTAAGGTAGGTTATTGCTTTGCCTTTTTCTAAATATTGCGATTCATAGAAGGTTTGTATCTCAGTTACATCTTTTGGAGCACCTTCGTTATGATATACATTATGATTAGCATAGAGAATTTCATGACCTGCACCTTGCAAAAGGCCAATGGTATAACCATGCATAAACTCACTATCTGTTTTTAAATTTATAATTCCTTCTTTTTTTAATATCAACTTATATTTATCTAAAAAAGAAGGATTTGTCATTCTATGTTTTGTACGTTGGTACTTAATTTGAGGATCTGGAAAAGTTATCCAGATTTCATCAACTTCATTTTTACCAAATATATAGTGTACTAACTCTATTTGTGTTCTTACAAAAGCAACGTTAGGTATTTCTTGCTCTACAGCTGTTTTTGCACCACG
Source organism: uncultured Polaribacter sp. (assembly GCA_964477255.1). Classification (GTDB taxonomy): domain Bacteria; phylum Bacteroidota; class Bacteroidia; order Flavobacteriales; family Flavobacteriaceae; genus Polaribacter. The sequence goes on along the minus strand of CAYZDK010000012.1, from coordinate 56,266 downwards.
CCAAAATCTAGCACCTTTAATGTCTATACCTATAAAATTTTTGTCTGGATACTTTTTTGCTAGGTTAACGGTATATTCTCCTTTACCACATCCTAACTCAACAATAATTGGATTATTGTTTTTAAAAAAAGAATGCCATTTGCCTTGGTAGTGGAAATTATTTAAAACTTTTTCTCTAGATGGCTGAATGACATTATTAAAAGTTTCGTTTTCTTTAAAACGCTTTAACTTGTTTTTACTTCCCAAAATAATTTAGAATTATGCTCTATCTTCTGTTCCTTCGTCTAAGAATTTCTTAGATTCTTTCATCCAATAAGCAAATAATACTAAAAGAACTACTAGAAATAAATAATTAATAGCATTTGAAGTCCACCATCCATAATCAGATAAAGCTAACTTTAACCTCATCCACTCAAAAGGAAGAAATAATACATCTGTAAATAAACTTCCTAACGCTCTAAAAATATTGCCTGCTATCATAACTTAATTATATTTACGGCAAAAATAAAAAAAGAAATCATGTTAGGCAATTTTTTAAATAAATCTAAACCTATAAATTTTATTGGCTTACTTGTTCTTTTTTTTATTTGCTTTTTATTTACATTTTTTACTGAAGTAGTTAAGGGTGATTTTGTAATTGCTAAGGCTGGTTATCTGTTTTTTTATATCCTACTAGCTTTGGTTATTTTTTTCTTCTTCAACTTTATTGTTACCAAAAATGCGTTAACCTTTGATAATTCTTATGCATTTTATGTCTTTATTCTACTCTGTATCGCAGAATTACCAACTCTTTTCTTAGAAAAGAATTTAATTTTAATAACCTTACAGATTCTATTTTTACGAAAAGTATATAGCTTAAAGAGCAGTAATCGTATTTTACAAAAGCTTTTTGATGCTGGGTTTTGGCTAGGAGTATTTTTTATTTTTAACAGTGATGCCCTTTTTTTCTTTTTGCTTTTATACTTTTCATTACTTATTCATCAAAAAATTACAATTCAAACATTAATAGCTCCAATATTTGGCTACCTAACGCCTGTTTTAATCTATTTTAGTTTTTTATTTTGGCAAAATGATAAGGTTGGTTTCAGTGCCTTTTTTAGTTTACAATATGAAACCTTTGCTTTATTTGATTTAAAAACCAAATCAAATATCTTTCTAATCATCACACTAACTATTAGTTTATTTTCGTTAGTTGTTAAATCTTTAAAAATAATACCTGTTAGCAATACATTTAGAAAAAGCTGGTTTACGCTTTTATTTCATTTTGTACTTTGTTTATTTCTACTTCTGTTTTTTAACAATAATTTTTCTTCTAAGTTTGTGTATTTATTTTTTCCAATAGCATTGCTAGTTGCAAATGGAATTGAACTTATAAAAGTTACTATTGTAAGGGATATTGTTTTATTTGGCTTACTAATTGGTTGTTTCTATTACTTTTTTTCAATTTAACTTTTCTCCAAAGGCTAAATCTCCTGCATCTCCTAAACCTGGTATAATATATCCTTTACTATTTAGTTCAGCATCTATAGCTGCTACCCACAACTTTGTGTTTTTAGGAAAGTGATTTGCAATAAAATCTACTCCTTCTTTTGAAGCAATTACAGAAACAATATGAATTTCTTTGGGTGTACCTTGCTTTTTTATAGCTTCGTAAACGGCAACCAAAGATTGCCCTGTTGCTAACATTGGGTCTGCTAAAAGTAACGTTTTGTCTTTTAAGTTAGGTGCTGCAAAATACTCTACAACAATCTCAAAATTACTAGTTGTTGTATGTTTCCTATATGCTGAAATAAATGCATTTTCTGCACCATCAAAATAATTTAGTAATCCATTATGTAATGGTAATCCTGCTCTTAGCACCGAACACAAAACTATAGAGTTTGCTATTAAATTCATTTCCTTCTCTCCCAATGGTGTTTTAATTTTTGATTGGGAAAAAGTTAGTGTTTTACTTAATTCGTAAGCTAAAATTTCTCCTATTCTCTCTATGTTTCTTCTAAACCGTAAGCTATCTTTTTGCACATTTATATCTCTAATTTCTGCAATAAACTTCGCTAAAACGGAATTGTTTTCTAGTAAATGATTTGTTTCCATAAGTGCAAATTAGAATAATTTTATTGTAGATGTTTATGAATTTATATAGTTTTTTCTAGATGGTAAAAAAATTAAATAGAAATTTGCAAAAAATATAAAATTTTGAACCAAAGATCTATTGCTTTAATTGCAGTATTTACTGCAACTTTTATTTATGGAGTTACTTTTACTATTGCAAAAGATGTAATGCCTCTATATGTTAAGCCTTTTGGTTTAATTGTAATTCGTGTGTTAGGAGCAACCATATTTTTTTGGCTTCTTGCTTTTTTTATTAAAAAGGAAAATGTTGCTAAAGCAGATCTTATTCGAATATTTTTTGCTGCATTTTTTGGTGTTGCATTAAATATGTTAACCTTTTTTAAAGGCTTAAGTCTAACCAATCCAATAAGTGCATCTGTGGTTATGGTTACTTCTCCTATTATGGTTTTACTATTTTCTAGTTTACTTTTAAAAGAACCTATTCAGAAAAGAAAAATAATTGGAGTAGCAATTGGACTTTTTGGTACGGTACTTTTAATTTTATTTGGCACTAAATCTGATGCAAATTCTTCTAACCCAGCATTAGGTAATTTTTTGGTTTTTATTAATGCTTCTTCTTATGGTTTGTATTTGGTGTTGGTAAAAAGAATAATTCCAAAATATAATCCTATTACATTTGTAAAATGGCTTTACCTTTTTGGTTTATTTTTGGTAATTCCTTTTGGATATGGAGAATTAACACAGATTGACACAAGTAGCTTTTCAAAAGAAATATATTTAAAAATAGGGTTTATTGTCTTTTTTACAACCTGTGTAACCTATCTTTTTAATTTATATGGATTACGAAAATTAAAACCAACAACCGTTAGTGTATTTATTTATTTACAGCCAGTAATTGCATCTATTTTTGCACTTAGTACTGGTAAAGACAAATTAAGTTTACCAAAAATAATTGCGGCTTTCATCATATTTACAGGAGTATACCTAGTAACTATTCAACCAAAAAAAGCATCGAAATAAAAACTTATATTTGTCCATTCATTTAAAATAAGCTTAATGATTCAATCAATGACAGGTTATGGTAAATCTGTATTGCATTTACCAACTAAAAAAGTAACGATAGAGATTAAATCTTTAAACAGTAAAAATTTAGACCTTAACGTAAGAATTCCTTCTTTTTACAAAGAAAAAGAACTAGATGTTAGAACTAAAATAGCCAAATCATTAAAAAGAGGAAAAATAGATTTTTCAATATTTGTAGAAATCACTGCAGATGAAACATCTACCTCTTTAAATCATGGAGTTATAACAGAGTACATTGGGCAATTAAAAACCATTATTCAATATAAAGATTCTAACGATTTAGAACTGCTTAAAATGGCTGTAAACATGCCAGATGCGCTAAAAACAGAAAGAGAAGAGTTAAATGAAGAAGAGTGGAAAGAAATAGACAAATCTATAGATATTGCCATAAAAGAGATTGTACAATATAGAATAGATGAAGCTGCATCTTTAGAAGACGATTTTAAACTGCGAATTAAGAACATTAAACATTTTTTAGAAGAAGTTAAAGCGTTAGATAATGACAGAATAGAAAATGTAAAACAACGACTTCAGAAAGCCATTGCAGAACTTCAAGTAGATTTAGATGAAAATAGATTTGAACAAGAATTAATCTATTATTTAGAAAAACTAGATATTAACGAAGAAAAGGTACGTTTAGAAAACCATTTAAATTATTTTCTAGAAACGCTAGAAACACCAGATTCTAACGGAAAAAAACTAGGGTTTATAGTTCAAGAAATGGGAAGAGAAATAAATACCACTGGTTCTAAAGCAAATTATGCACCAATGCAAAAAGCTGTAATACAAATGAAAAACGAGCTAGAACAAATAAAAGAACAAATTTTAAACGTATTGTAATGAGCAATTTTAAAGGTAAACTTTTTGTATTTTCTGCCCCTTCTGGCTCAGGTAAAACAACCATTGTAAGACATCTTTTAAACCAAGAAAAATTAAACTTAGCGTTTTCTATTTCTGCAACATCCAGAAAACCTAGAGGAGAAGAAAAACATGGTGTAGACTATTATTTTATCTCTGCTAAAGCATTTAAAGATAAAATTAAAAACGAAGAATTTCTAGAGTGGGAAGAAGTGTATAGAGATAATTTTTATGGTACATTAAAATCGGAAGTAGAAAGATTATGGGCGCAAAAAAAGCACGTGATTTTTGATATTGATGTAGCTGGTGGATTAAGAATTAAAAAGAAATTTCCAGAGCAAACCTTGTCTGTTTTTGTAAAACCACCTAGTGTAGACGAATTAAAAATTAGGCTTAAAAAAAGGTCTACAGAAAGTGCAGATAAAATTAACATGCGAATTGCAAAAGCATCTGTTGAGTTGGCTACTGCACCACAGTTTGATAAAATTATTAAAAACTACGATTTAGACACTGCCTTGCAAGAAGCAGAAAATTTGGTAGAAGATTTTATAAATAAATAGCATGAAAATTGGGTTATATTTTGGCACTTTTAATCCCATACATGTTGGGCATTTAATTATTGCTAATTACTTGGCAGAATATTCTGATTTAGATGAAGTTTGGCTCGTTATTACTCCACACAACCCTTTTAAGAAAAAGAGTAGCTTATTAGACAATCATCATCGTTTTGAGTTGGTTTACAGAGCTACAGAAAAATATACAAAACTGAAACCATCAGATATAGAGTTTAAACTACCTCAACCAAATTATACAGTTTATACACTTGCACATATTACTGAAAAGTATCCCAATAAATCTTTTGCATTAATTATGGGAGAAGATAATCTAAGAAGTTTTCATAAATGGAAAAACTATGAGACTATCTTAGAAAATCACTCTATTTATGTTTACCCAAGAATTGGAAAAGATACTACAGATAATCAACATATAAATCATCCAAAAATACAAAAGGTTGATGCGCCTATTATTCAAATTTCATCTACTTTAATTAGAAAAGGGATTAAAGAAGGTAAAAATATACAACCTATGTTACCTGAAAATGTTTGGCAATATATAGACGAAATGAACTTTTATAGAAAATAGATTGCCTAATTTTACGTTACTAATCTAATTACACAACTAATTACGTGGAAAAAAAGAAAAAAGAAATATTAAAAGAAAAACTAACAGATAAATTTCGTCTTGTAGTTTTAAACGAAGATACTTTCGAAGAAAAGTTTTCCTTAAAACTATCGTTATTGAATGTTTTTGTGCTTGGTGGATTTCTTTCGTTTCTTTTAATTTTAGTAACCACTTTTGTAATAACATTTACACCTATTAAAGAGTACATACCTGGTTATTCTTCTACTGCTCTTAAAATTAAGGCAACAAAATTAGCTTTTACCACAGATTCTTTAAAAAGAGAATTAGATCTTTTACAAGATTATACAAAAGCTATTGCACCAATTCTTAGAGGAGATATAGAACCAGAATTTTTAGACTCAATAGACTTAAACGAACAACCTATAGTTTTAGAAGATAGCCTATTACTTGCTTCTAAAGAAGATTCTCTTTTTAGAGATAAAATAGAAAGTTTAGACCGATTTCCTATTATATCTAATGCAGAAACAGCTGTTAAAATTGTTTTTTTTGCTCCGCTAAAAGGAACTATTTCACAAAACTTCGATCCTAATAAAAACCACCTAGCAGTAGACATCGTCTCTAAAAAAAATGAACCTGTTAAAGCAGCTGCAGATGGAACAGTAATTTTTTCTGATTTTACCACAGAAACAGGGTATGTTATAATTTTAAAACATGCTCACAATTATGTTACTGTGTACAAACACAATGGAACGTTGCTTAAAAAACAAGGAGATTTTGTTAAGTCTGGTGAAGTTATTGCCACAGTTGGCAATACTGGTGAATTTACAACTGGCCCTCATTTGCATTTTGAACTTTGGAGTAATGGTTATGCAGTGAACCCTTTAAACTTAATTGATTTTAATTAATGAGTATCAAATCTTTCTTTGCAATTCCTTTTGCTAAAATTGCAGTAAAATCTGTAAAAAAGTGGGCTAATAAGCCTCATAAAACCCAAGATAAAGTTTTTAAACAACTAATATCTGTTGGCAAACATACTGCTTTTGGAAAAGATCACGATTTCGAAAATATTAAAAATTACAACGATTTTAAAGAGCGAGTTCTTGTACAAGATTATGAAGGTCTGCGTAGTTATGTAGATCGAATTATTGCTGGCGAAAATGATGTGCTCTGGAAAGGGAAACCAATTTATTTTGCAAAAACATCTGGCACAACTTCTGGCGCAAAATATATTCCAATAACGAAAGAATCTATGCCAACACATATTAAGGCAGCCAGAAATGCTTTGCTATCTTACATAGCAGAAACCAAAGATGCTAGCTTTGTAGATGGTAAAATGATATTTTTACAAGGAAGCCCAATTTTAGAAGATAAAAACGGAATTAAACTTGGTCGTTTAAGTGGTATTGTGGCACACTACGTACCCAAATATCTTTTGAAAAACAGACTGCCAAGTTGGGAAACCAATTGTATTGAAGATTGGGATACAAAAGTAGATGCCATTGTAGAAGAAACGGTTAATGAAAACATGACCGTTATTAGTGGTATTCCTTCTTGGGTACAAATGTATTTTGAAAAAATTATCGAAAAAACGGGCAAATCTATTGCAGAGCTTTTCCCAAACTTTAATTTTTTCATTTATGGTGGGGTAAACTTTGAGCCATACAAAAATAAGTTTGAATCGCTAATTGGAAAAAAAATAGATTATATAGAATTATACCCAGCTTCTGAAGGTTTTATTGCATACCAAGATTCACAGAAAGAAAATGGAATGTTATTACAATTAGATTCTGGTATTTTTTACGAATTTATTCCTGCTGCAGAGTTTTATGATAAAAACCCAACCAGAATCTCTATTAAAGATGTAAAAATCGGCATAAACTATGTAATTATTTTAAACACTACAGCTGGTCTTTGGGGGTATAATATTGGCGATACTGTAGAGTTTACATCGCTTGCACCTTACAGAATTAAAGTAACAGGTAGAATTAAACACTTTATTTCTGCATTTGGTGAACATGTAATTGGTAAAGAAGTAGAAAAAGCACTAAAAGATGCTATCGCAAATACAACAATAAACGTTAGCGAATTTACAGTTGCCCCGCAAGTAAATCCTAAAAAAGGATTACCATATCATGAATGGTTTATAGAATTTGAAAATGAACCTAAAGATGTAGATGCTTTTGCAAAAAAAATAGATATTTCTATGCAAACGCAAAACATATATTATAAAGATTTAATAGCAGGTAAAGTATTAAAACCCCTAGAAATTCGAAAAGTTAAAAAAGGTGGTTTTCATGAGTATATGAAATCTATTGGTAAATTTGGAGGGCAAAATAAAATACCGCAGTTGTCTGATAACAGAAAAATTGCAGATGTTTTAAGTAACTTTTTAAAACCTTAAAAATGGGTGGAGATTATTTATTTATCCTTTTAGCCATCTTGCTAATAATCATTTACTTTTACAATAAAATAAGAAATAGACGTTAATGAGTACAATTAGAATTACCAAGCAATTTAGTTTTGAAACAGGGCACGCTTTATATGGCTATGATGGCAAGTGCAAAAATGTACATGGCCATTCTTACAAACTTTCTGTTACTGTTTCTGGCTCTCCAATAAGCAATACCAATAATGTTAAATATGGGATGGTTATAGATTTTGGAGATTTAAAGAAAATTGTAAACGAAGAAATTGTTGATGTTTTTGACCACGCAACTGTGTTTAACAAAAATACACCTCACGTAGAGTTAGCAATGGAACTTAAAAAAAGAGGTCATCATGTCTTATTAGTAGATTACCAGCCAACTAGTGAAATGATGGTAATAGATTTTGCAGAAAAAATACAAAAAAGACTTCCAGAAAATATTACATTACATTCCATTAAACTTCAAGAAACAGAAACTAGCTTTGCAGAATGGTTTGCTAACGATCAGAGTTAATTTGTATATTTATAACAAATATTTCAATTTTAAAACATGAGAAAATCTATTGTATTTTTTTTAATATTAAGTGCTTTTGTTTTTACTTCTTGCGAATCATTAAAAGATGATGTAACATTCACAAAACCTATTGAATTAAGTTACGATGGTGTTGTAGGTACTTACAAAATAACCTCTTTAAAATCTATTAGAGAAGATTTTATAACCAATTTAAATGGAGATATTTTTGAAGGCTACAGTGCTAATAGTGTTGCAGACAACATAGATTTACGATTAGAATTTAATAGAGACTCTACTTATAATATCTCTGGTGATTTTATTTTAAATACTGTAGAGTATCGTGTTTTAGATAATGATACCATAAATGTTTCTAGTACTTCTAGAATAAACACTGTCTTAAACAGCGGAACTTTTGAGATTTTTATTGATAATCAAGATGATATTAGAGAAATAATTTTAGATCCAGGTTTTAACTTAAGTTTAGATGATGATGTTAACGTAAGTGAACCTTTACTACCTATTTATTATTTTTTCATCGAAGATGTAGAAAGCTTTAGTATGGTTTTAGAAGATGTTTACAGTAACTCTATTCAGCGAACTGTAGATAGAAGAACTACGACATTAAAGGTAGAAAAGCAATAATTACTTCCCATTAAAAGAGTTCATAGTATTTACTAAACCAGCAACACCAAAAGATAAGATAGCGTCTACAGATTTAGGAATTCGTTCTATTAACAAACTCTCTTCATCTTTGCTCCATGAGCCAAGTACATAATCTACTTGTCTTCCTTTAGAAAAGTTACTACCAACACCAAACCTAAATCTTGGATATTTTGTTGTACCGAGTTTTTCTTGGGTGTCTTTTAAACCATTATGCCCTCCATCACTGCCTTTTCCTTTTATTCTAATTGTACCAAAGTCTATGTTTAAATCGTCAGTTACCACTAAAAGATTATCTAAAGCAATATTCTCCTTTTGCATCCAATACTTAATTGCTTTTCCGCTTAAATTCATAAAGGTACTAGGCTTAAGCAAGATAAATTGTTTCCCTTTGTGTCTAAACTTAGCAATATCGCCAAGCTTTTCAGTTTCAAAAGTAGCTTCTTTTTCTTTTGCTAGAGCATCAACAACCTGAAAACCAATATTATGTCTTGTGTTTTGATATTTCTCTCCTACATTTCCTAGACCAACAATTAGAACTTTTCTCATCTCTGTAAATTCTTTCTTTTCTTCTGTATTAAAAAGCTTGTGTACAAGTTTTGCAAAAATCATAATGCAAAAATAGAAAATAAAAAAGCGCTACCTTAAGGTAACGCTTTTCAAAAAATAGTATCATTTTTTATGCTTCTGCTTCTGCTTCTTCAGTAGACGCTTTAGATGCATTTCTAGACATTCTTACTTGTGCTACCACAGTGTTATCTGGGTGTAAGATTGTGTATTTATCATTTTTTAAAGCTGTAACATATAACTTATTACCAATTTCTAACTCGGTAATATCTGCTTCTACAAAATCTGGTAGGTTTGCAGGTAACGCTTTAATTTTCATTTTACGAACGTTATGACGTAAAGCACCACCAACAGCAACACCCTTAGACTTACCAATTAAACGAACAGGAATATTCATTGTAATTTCTTTATCTTCAAATAGTTGATAGAAGTCTATGTGTAAAATCTTGTCTGTTACTGGGTGAAACTGAATATCCTGTAATATTGCAGGTATTGTTTGCCCATCAACTTCAATACTTGCAGTATATACATTTGGAGTATACACCAAGTTTTTAAACGCTAATTCTGGTGCTGAAAAGTGCATTGGTTTTTCTCCTCCGTATATTACGCAAGGAACCATTCCAGCATTACGTAAGGCTTTTGTAGCTGACTTGCCCACGCTTTCTCTTTTTGATCCTTTAATTGTAATTGATTTCATTACTTTTTTTTAAATTATTTACATTAAAAATTGTCCACTTATTGAGGTGTTATCTTGTACTTTATGCATAACATCTGCGAATAAGGGGGCGCAAGATACAACTTTTATTTTAGAAACTTCCTTTTTTAAAGGAATTGTATCTGAGACAATTAACTCTGTTAATGCAGAATCTTCTATTCTTTCATAAGCACTACCAGATAAGATTGGATGTGTACATACTGCTCGTACACTTAAGGCTCCTCTTTCCATCATTAAGTTTGCCGCATGCGTTAATGTTCCACCTGTATCAATCATATCGTCTACTAAAACAACATTTTTACCTTTAACGTCTCCAATAAGCTCCATGTGCCCAATTACATTGGCTTTTTTTCTTTGCTTATAACATATTACTACTTCAGATAGTAAATGCTTAGAGTATGCATAGGCTCTTTTAGAACCACCCATATCTGGTGATGCAATTACTAAGTTGTCTAAATTTAATGACTTTACGTAAGGTAAAAATATAGTAGAAGCAAACAAATGGTCTACTGGCTTTTCAAAAAATCCTTGTATTTGATCTGCATGCAAATCCATTGTCATTATTCGTGTTGCTCCTGCAGCTTCTAATAGCTTTGCAACCAATTTAGCACCAATAGCAACTCTTGGTTTATCTTTTCTATCTTGTCTTGCCCAACCAAAATATGGCATAACTGCTGTTATATGTCTGGCAGATGCTCTTTTTGCAGCATCTAACATTAATAGCATTTCCATTAAATTATCTGCATTAGGAAACGTAGATCCAATTATAAAAACACGCCTTCCTCTAACAGATTCTTCAAAAGCTGGTTGAAATTCTCCATCACTAAAATGGGTCATAATTACTTTTCCAAGTTCTGTATTGTATTCTTTAGCAATTTTTTCTGCAAGTACTTGACTTTGTCCGCACGCAAATAATTTTGGCGCAAGTTTAATAGTAGACATCGTTTTAATTTATTTGTTGTGTTGTTGGTGCAAAACTAACAATAATTTAGCTAGTTTGAAATTAAATATTTTCATGTTAGAAAAGAATTTTTTAATTAAATTCGCAACCTGTAACTATTGCCAAAGTGGTGGAATTGGTAGACACGTCGGATTCAAAATCCGATGCTAGCAATAGCGTGTGGGTTCGAGTCCCACCTTTGGTACAAAATTAAGGCAAAGAAATTACAAATTTGGGTTGCCTTTTTTTATTCTATTAAAATGTTTCTCTGAACAAAAAAAGAAAATAATTGAGAATAAAATTTTGCCCAATCTGTAAGAAAGATTACACGACTATGTATCGTGTTCAATACAAGCCTGACAAGAAATGGGTTTTTCTATGTGAATCTTGTTTATTAAAAGTAAAAAAAGATAATACGGATTATAAATATGGAGGCACTTGGAAACGCTAAATAAAAAGACCTCAAAAACTTAGGGAGGTTTTTGAGGTTTTGGGGGGATTTGTTTTATGCTTTATGTGACGGACAAGTCCTTTTCTTATATTATAAAGATATGGCTACTTTTTCTTTTAATCTGCTTTTGTGACCTCTAGTAAGTATATGATTCGCTAAAAAGATAAATGGTAATTAAAAAAGAATAACTGGTAAAAAAACTACCATCATAAACCAAAATAACGCGAATAAAAACCACTAATTTTATACTAAAACCATCAAAAAAGACAAGAAATAGATTACACCTAATAAAAAGTTATCATATTTGTATAAAAAATAGCACCAATGTCTAACGAAATGAAATATTGCCCACAATGCAACTCTCCATATGGCTATGCTTTAAGTGACACAAATTATGCTTGTCCTGAATGCGATTATAATTGGAATCCGAAAACTATAGGCATAGAAAAGGGTCCAGTTGCAGTTGATGTTAATGGAAACGAAATAAAAAATGGTGACACAGTTATTGTTATTAAAGACCTTCCTGTCAAAGGAGCACCAAAACCAGTAAAAGCAGGCACCAAAGTAAAAAACATAATAATTGTTGAAGGTAATCATGACATTTCTTGTAAAATTATTGGCTTTGGGGCAATGGGTTTAAAGTCTGAGTTTGTAAAAAAAGCATAATTCGTTATAATTTTCATCAATTAAAAGGGTGTTATTAGATTTAAATAAATCCTAAAATTCATTTACTTTATCGATATCATTTGTTCTTTTCGATATATTTGAACTTATTTAAAAAATAAAATTCATGGAAGATTTTGTGCTGTACTTTAAAATGGGTCTTAATCATGTTTTAGACTTTTCAGCCTACGATCATATTATATTTTTAATAGTACTTGCAGTTGTATATTCCTTTAAAGAATGGAAAAAAGTTATACTTCTGGCTACTTTATTTACAATAGGGCACACGTTAACACTTGGATTATCTGCGTATAAAATTGTAAACATACGGGTAGATATTATAGAGTTTTTAATTCCTGTAACTATTTTCATTACAGCAATTGTTAACATTATTAACACCCAAAAAGAAACTGTAACAAGAAACAATATTAACTTGATTTTTGCTTTATTTTTTGGCTTAATACATGGTTTAGGTTTTTCTAATTATTTTAGAATGATGGTTGGTCAAGAAGAAGATAAATTAATGCCACTAATTGAATTTGCACTCGGTATAGAAATGGCACAATTTATTATTGTTATGGGTGTTTTACTGCTAGGTTTTGCTGTACTTAGTACCAAAAAAATTAAAAGAAACCATTGGATTATTTTTTGCTCTACAGTAGTAGGATTAATTGCAGCTAACATGATGTGGGAGCGTATCTTTTGGTAAATAATTAACGTTTCTTTATTACTAATCTTAATAATTTCGCTACAATGACTGACAAAAAACAATTAAAGTTTGATAAAGCTTACTTAAGAATGGCTTACGAATGGGGTAAACTATCGCATTGCAAAAGAAAACAAGTTGGCGCTTTAATTGTAAAAGATAGAATGATTATCTCTGATGGCTTTAATGGCACGCCCTCTGGGTTTGACAATTGCTGTGAAGATGAAAATGGTGTTACAAAATGGGAAGTTTTACATGCAGAAGCAAATGCAATTTTAAAAGTAGCTGCTTCTACACAATCTGCTAAAAATGCAACACTTTACATAACACTATCTCCTTGCAGAGAGTGTAGCAAGTTAATACACCAAGCAGGAATTAAAAGAGTTGTATATTCTAATGCCTACAAAGATATATCTGGACTTAATTTTTTAAAAAAAGCAGGTGTAATTACTGAGCATATTTCTTATGACAAACAAAAATAATTTACCAATATATTTCTCCTTTGCAGTAATACTTGGTATTATAATAGGAGCATTATTTAATGGAAATTCGAACGATATTTTATCCTTTTCCAAAAACTCTGCTCAAGAACAAAAAATAAAAAAACTTATCAACTACATAGAAAGCGATTATGTTGATGATGTAGATACCCAAAAACTTCTAGACAATGCAATAACAGATTTGTTAAGTAAACTAGACCCTCATTCTGTATATATACCAAAAGAAAGAATGCAAGCCAACATAGAAAATATGCAGGGAAAATTTGTTGGAATAGGAGTACAATTTAGAATGGTAAAAGATACCATAACTGTTATTCAACCAATAAAAGGAGGCCCAAGTATAAAAGCTGGTATAAAAGCTGGAGATAGAATCTTAATGGCTAATAACGATACTCTGTTTGGTAAAGACTATAACAGTAATGCAATTCCTAAATACCTAAAAGGAAAGCCACAAACTTCTGTAGATCTTAAAGTATACAGAAAAAGTAACGACTCTTTATTTGATGTATCACTTACTAGAGGTGATGTAAATATTAAAAGTGTTGATCTTTCTTACATGATAAACGATAGCGTAGGTTACATAAAATTAGATCGTTTTGCGCAAAACACATTCAGAGAATTTAAGCTTGCTTTACGCACTTTAAAAAGTAAGGGAATGGCAAATTTAGTGCTAGATTTAAGAGGAAATTCTGGAGGTTTTGTTCATATAGCAAATAGAATTTTAGACGAGTTTTTAGAAGATAAAAAGCTAATGGTTTTTACCAAAAGCAACGACAATAGAGTGCAAAAATACTTTGCATCATCTCTTGGCACTTTTGAAGATGGAGGCTTGTATGTACTTATAGACGAAGGCTCTGCTTCAGCATCAGAAATTGTTGCTGGCGCATTACAAGATAACGACAAAGGTACAATTGTTGGTAGACGATCTTTTGGCAAGGGTTTAGTTCAAGAAGAAAGAGATTTAGGAGATGGCTCTGCAGTTCGTTTAACAACTGCAAGATATTACACCCCAACAGGAAGATCTATTCAAAAACCATATTCTAAAGACGGAGATAAAAGTTACTTTTTAGATTACCAAAAAAGAATTAAAAACGGAGAACTTCTTAATAAAGATAGTATTCAAGTTAATGACTCTTTAAAATACACAACTCCTAAAGGAAAAATTGTTTATGGAGGAGGAGGAATTATTCCTGATGTGTTTGTCCCAATAGACACTACCAGTTATATGGCTCCTTTTTACTTTAATACCATTACTAACTTTTCATTCGATTATGTAGATAACAATAGAAAAGAATTGGCAAAATGGACGGTTAACGAGTTTGTAAACAACTTTGATAAAGATGAAAAGGTATTTGACTCCTATTTATCTAGCATAAAAGACAGAGCAAAACCATCTATAAAAACCAAAAGTAACATAAAACGTTATTTGTATGCAGCTATTGGCAGAGACCTTTTTGGAGATTTAGGATACTACAGAATGCTGCACCTAAATGATAAAATGATTCAAAAAGTATTGGAGTTGGAAAGTACAAAAGAATAGTTTTTCTTTGTATTGATGATAAAAATCCAAACTGCAAAAAACAAAAAAGTTTATTTTGCTTCCGATCAACATTTAGGAGCACCAGATGCAGTATCTAGCTTTAAACGAGAAAAAATTTTCTTAAAATGGTTAGATACAGTAAAAATAGATGCTGAAGCAATATTTCTTTTAGGCGATTTATTTGACTTTTGGTTCGAATATAAAACAGTTGTTCCTAAAGGTTTTGTTAGAGTTTTAGGGAAATTGGCAGAAATTACAGACTCTGGCATTCCTATATACTTTTTTGTTGGCAATCATGATCTTTGGATGCAAGATTATTTCGAAAAAGAATTAAACATACCTGTATATCATAAACCACAAGAATTTTTAATAAATAATAAACTTTACTTTATTGGGCATGGAGATGGTTTAGGCCCAAATGATAAAGGCTATAAACGAATGAAAAAAGTGTTTACATTTCCTTTTTTTCAATGGCTATTTAGATGGTTTCATCCAGATCTGGGTGTGCGTTTAGGACAATACATGTCTGTTAAAAATAAAATGATTTCTGGCGAAGAAGATGCAAAATTTTTAGGAGAAGATAAAGAATGGTTAGTACAATATTGTAAAAGAAAACTTCTACAAAAACATTACGATTATTTTATTTTTGGTCACAGACACTTACCACTTCAAATAAAATTAAACGAAAAGAGTAATTATATAAATTTAGGAGATTGGGTAAAATATTTCACCTATGCAGAACTAAAAGACACTAAAATAGAACTGTTAAAATATGCAGGTAAGCCTTTGTAAATAAGCAAGAAATAGATGAATGTTTAACCTTGTTTTAACAAAATAAATTGCCTAAAATTGTAGTTTTGTTTTCCACATAAATAACAATCAATATCAGAAACAATGGATGTAGATGTAAGAGCTATTAACGAGAAAATTGAGAGAGAAAGTGCCTTTATAGACATTCTTACTCATGAAATAAATAAGGTAATTGTAGGTCAGAAAGAAATGATAGAAAGTCTGTTAATTGGGCTTTTAGGAAATGGCCATATTCTACTAGAAGGTGTTCCTGGATTAGCAAAAACACTAGCTATTAATACACTTTCTAAAGCAGTACATGGTAGTTTTAGCCGTGTACAATTTACGCCAGATTTACTTCCTGCAGATGTTATAGGTACCATGATTTATAATGTAAAAGAAAATGATTTTACCATAAAAAAAGGACCAATTTTTGCAAACTTTGTTTTGGCAGATGAAATAAATAGAGCACCAGCCAAAGTTCAATCTGCATTGTTAGAAGCTATGCAGGAACGCCAGATAACAATAGGAGACGAAACTTTTAAGTTAGACGAACCGTTTTTAGTTATGGCTACACAAAACCCTGTAGAACAAGAAGGTACTTATCCTTTACCAGAAGCACAGGTAGACCGTTTTATGCTTAAAGTTGTTATTGATTATCCATCACTAAATAATGAGCAACTTATTATGCGTCAGAATTTAAGTGGTAGTTTTTCGTCTATTAATCCTGTAATTTCTGTAGATCAAATTATAAAAGCTAGAGAGGTTGCAAATGAAGTGTATATGGATGAGAAAATAGAGAAATACATTCTAGATATTATTTTCGCAACTCGTTATCCAGAAAAATATAACCTACCACAATTAAAAAATTTAATTAGTTTTGGTGCTTCTCCTAGGGGTAGTATCAACTTAGCAAAAGCAGCAAAATGTTACGCCTTTATAAAAAGACGAGGCTATGTAATTCCAGAAGATGTAAGAGCTGTGGTTATAAGTGTATTACGTCATAGAATTGGAATTACATACGAAGCAGAGGCAGAAAATGTATCTTCTGTAGATATCATAAACGCTATAATAAATCAGATTGAAGTGCCATAAAAAAAGCTCTTAGCATTCGCAACTAAACCAACGCAAAAGCCAAAAGCTAAACATGGATACTAAAGAAATACTTAAGAAAGTTCGTAAAATTGAGATTAAGACAAGACGTTTGTCTGATCATATTTTCGGAGGAGAATACCATTCTTCTTTCAAAGGACGTGGTATGACCTTTTCAGAAGTACGTCAATACCAATTTGGTGATGATGTGCGAACCATAGACTGGAACGTTACTGCAAGGTATAACGAACCTTTTGTAAAGGTATTTGAAGAAGAAAGAGAGCTAACCATGATGTTAATGGTAGATGTTTCTGGTTCAGAAAATTTTGGAACAAACCACCAGTTTAAAAAAGATACTGTTACAGAAATTGCTGCAACTTTAGCCTTTTCTGCAACACAAAATAACGACAAAGTAGGGTTAATTCTGTTTTCAGATAATATAGAATTATTTATTCCTCCTAAAAAAGGAAAAAGTCATGTTTTACGAATAATAAGAGAACTAATTGAGTTTACTCCAAAAAGCAGAAAAACTAATATTTCTGAAGCGCTTCGTTTTTTATCTAGCGTTATGAAAAAAAGCGCAATTGTTTTTATGTTGTCCGATTTTATGGACGACAATTACGAGAAGACTTTAAAAATAGCGAGTAAAAAACACGACTTAACAGGTATTAGAGTTTTTGATAAACACGACGAAGAAATTCCTAATTTAGGATTAGTTCCAATGTTAGATGCAGAAACCAATACAGTCGCTTTGGTTAATACATCCTCAAAAAAAATAAGAACTAATTATAAAGCAAACGCATTACGATTATCAGATTACTTTATAAATACTTTTAAAAGAAGTGGTGCTGGTACTATTAATACTAGAGTAGATGAAAGTTATGTAAAAAAACTACTTGGATATTTTAAACACAAAGGGAGATAATTTTTTTTTGAAGAATTAGATACATGAAGAAAAGATTAATTTACATATTTCTACTTATTTCTGCCATAACTTTTGGACAAAACCCAATGGTAAAAGCACAAATTGGCACCTCTAAAATTAGAATTGGAGAGCAAATAGAGCTTCAAATTTCTGTTAAAGAAAGTCAGTTTGTTAACATACCTCCTTTACAACTAACTCCTGGTTTAGAAGTAGTAGATACCTTACAACTAGATACCATTAAAAATAGCTTAATTCAAAAATATATTATTACAAGTTTCGATAGTGGCTCTTACTACATACCTCAACAACAAATTTTTGTACGAAATCAAGCATACTTTACAGATTCTTTACTGGTAGAAGTTGCTACTGTAGAAGTAGATACTACTAAAATTAAAAAGTTTCCTATTAAAGCAATCAAAAAAGAACCTTTAGTGTTTGATGATTATAAAATATACATCTATCTAGCGCTTTTAATACTTGCTATTATAGGTTTTTGGATTTATTATTTTGTAATTAAAAAACGTAAACAACAAGAAGAAGAACCAACTTATAGAGCTTTACCTCCATTAGAAGAAGCTATGTATAAATTAAATGAGTTAGACGAAAAACTACTCTGGCAAAACAATAAAGTTAAAGAGTTTTATAGCGAGTTAACAGATATCATTAGAACATATATTGAACGCGAGTTAAACGTGCCTGCTTTAGAAAAAACTAGTGATGAAATTATGCAAACGTTACAAGATTTTAACGATGCAGAAACCATACACACTAACAAAGAAATTTTAGCAAAATTACAAGGATTGTTTAAAGAAGCAGATTTAGTAAAATTTGCAAAATCTAAGCCTCTAGCTCCAGAAATAGAGGAAGATAGAAAAGATGCAGAAGAAGTAATTAATAATCTAAAACCAAAACCAGTAGTAACAGATGATGAATTGGAATAACTTAGAATTTCAAAATCCAGAATTCTTTTGGTTACTAGGAATAATTCCTATCCTTATTGCATGGTTTTTTTTAAAAAGAAAAAGTGATGCAGCTGTTTTATCTGTGCCTAGTGTAAAAGGGTTTAAAGCAAATACCTCTCTGGTTAGTAAAATAAAACCAGTTCTATATATCCTAAGAATACTAGCTATTGCAGCAATTATAATTGCCTTAGCCAGACCAAGAAACGTATCTGTAAGCAAAAGAACCAAAAGCAATAAAGGTATAGATATTGTTATGGCAATAGACGTTTCTGCTAGTATGCTTGCAAGAGATTTACGCCCAAATAGACTTGAAGCCTTAAAAAAAGTTGCTATTAACTTTACCAATAAAAGACCAAATGACAGAATTGGAATTGTTGTTTATGCTGGAGAAAGTTTTACCAAAACACCTATAACAAGCGACAAGAAAATAGTGCGTCGTTCTATTTCTGAATTACAATGGGGGCAGCTTGAAGGTGGAACAGCAATTGGAATGGGTTTAGGTTCTGGTGTAAACAGATTAAAAGATAGCGAAGCTAAAAGTAAAGTTATTATTTTACTAACAGACGGTGTTAATAATGCCGGTAATATAGACCCAAGAACAGCTACTGAATTAGCTAAAGAATTAGAAATAAAAGTGTACACCATTGGAATTGGAACTAATGGTATGGCAGATTTTCCTTGGAGCAAAGATCCAAGAACAGGGCAGCTTAACTTTAGAAAACAACAAGTACAAATAGACGAAGATTTGCTTAAAGAAATCGCAAAAGCTACTAATGGTAAATACTTTAGGGCAACAGATAATGACAAGCTTATTGAAATCTACGATGAGATAGATAAATTAGAAAAAACTAAAATAGAAGAATTTAAATATTATAATTACCAAGAACTATTTAGACCTTTGGTAATATTAGCATTGAGTTTACTTTTACTAGAGTTTATTTTAAAAAACACGCTATTTAAAAGTTTTATTTAACATGTATCAATTAGAAGAACCAATTTATTTTTATACCCTTGCAGTCATTCCAGTAATGATTGTTATATACCTATTGGTCTTTTGGTGGAAAAAAAGAACCCAAAAAAAATTCTCTAATCCAGAACTTTTAAAAAAATTAGCACCAGATAAATCAACATTTAAATCTACCTTAAAACTTGGTATGCTCCTTTTTGGAATGGCTTTTCTTATTTTAAGTCTAGTAAATCCAAAAATGGGTACTAAATTAAAAACTATAAAAAGAGAAGGTGTAGATATTGTTTTTGCTTTAGACGTTTCTAAAAGTATGCTTGCAGAAGACATTGCGCCTAATAGATTAGAAAAAGCAAAACAAATTATTGCAAAAATTATAGATAATTTAGGTTCAGATAGAATTGGTGTAATCGTTTATGCAGGCAACAGTTATCCTCTTTTACCTATAACTACAGATCATGCAGCAGCTAATATGTTCTTGCAAAATGCAAATCCTGATATGGTTTCTAGTCAAGGTACAGCAATTAATGAAGCCTTAGAATTAGCAAAAAGCTACTACAATAACGACGATCAAACCAATCGTTTTTTAGTTATTATTTCTGATGGAGAAGATCATCAAGAAGAAACCAAACAAATGGCACAAAACTTGTCTAATGAAGGTGTAAAAGTATTTACTGTCGGTGTTGGTACAGATAAAGGTGGGCCAATTCCAATTCGGCTAAATGGTTCTATGATTGGCTATAAAAAAGACAGAAAAGGAGAAACCGTAATTACCAAAAGAAATCAAGAAGTTTTGCAAAGTATTGCAGATATTGGAAATGGTAGGTATATTGACGGTAATTTTACAGAAACACCTGTTAAAGATATTTCAGATATTCTAGCAAATGCGCAGAAAAACGAGTTTGAAACGAAGCAATTTGCAGATTATAAAGACCAATTTCAATGGTTTTTAGGTATTGGCGTACTATTTTTATTAATTGATGTTTTCTTTTTAGAAAAGAAAACAAGATGGTTAAAAAAGATAGATTTGTTTAATGAAGAAAAAAAGTAAGATGATAGAAAGAAAACTATTTTTATTCCTAACAATTGCGTTTTTTAGCTTAACTAGTTTTGCACAACAAGATTCCATAACTGCACAACGTAAAGCGAGAAAATTAATTAGAGAAGGAAACAAACTATACGAAAAACAAAAATTCACAGAATCTTCTGTAGCATATCAAAAAGCTTTATCCAATAATCCAAATTACGACAAGGCAAGCTACAATTTAGGAAATGCTCTCTATCAAGGTAAAAATTTCACAGAAGCAGCACCTCAGTTTGAACTTTCTGCAAAAACAGCAGAAGATAAATTTACAAAAGCGGAAGCATTCCATAACTTGGGAAACACAATGATGGAAACTAAAAACTATCAAGCTGCTGTAAACGCATACAAAAATGCATTACGAAATAATCCTAATGATGATGAAACCAGATACAATCTTGCAGTTGCGCAGAAAATGTTAAAAAACCAACAGCAACAAAACAAAAACGATAAAAATAAAAATCAGCAAAAAGACCAAAAAGAGCAAGATAAGGATAATAAAGACGATCAAAACCAAGATAAAGACAATAAGAAAGATGGTGATGATCAAGACAAAAAAGACAAAGACAAAGACAACGAAAAAGATAAAGGAGACCAAGATAAAGAGAAGAAAAATCCAAAAGATAACGACGATAAAAAAGACCCAAATAAAAAGCCTAAACCACAACAAGGAAAAATGTCTCCTCAACAAGTAAAACAGCTTTTAGAAAGCTTAAATAACGAAGAGAAAAAGACACAGAAAAAAATGAATGCTAAAAAAGCAAAAGGCAGAAAAACAAAACAAGAAAAAGATTGGTAAACATTGTTCTAATGTAAAAAATGAGTGTTAAACATTACATATCTGTTGTTTTTAGTTTGCTTGCGCTAACCATTTTTGGGCAAGGTGCAGAGCTTACCGTTAATTTAAGTAAAAATAAGTTAGGTTTAAACCAACGATTACGAATAGAATTTACCATAAACAAACAAGGTGCAGATGATTTTGAGCCACCTACATTTAACGATTTTGATGTGGTACAAGGGCCAAGCCAATCTATCAGTCAGTCTTGGATAAATGGTAAGGCAAGTTTCTCTAAATCATATGTGTATATTCTTCAACCTAAAAGAAAGGGAGAACTTATTATAGGCGCTGCTAGTATTAAGTACAGAGGTTCTATCTTAAATTCTAAAATGGTAAAAGTTGTTGTTTTAGATCCTGTTGATATTCCTGAAAACCCTAATGACCCAAATTACATTGCCCAACAAAACATTCATTTAGTTGCAGAAGTTTCTAAATCTAGACCTTATGTTGGCGAAGGCATCTATGTAGAGTATAGATTGTACGTTAGCGAAAATGTGAGTGTGTACGATATGTCTGTTACTGAAAATCCGCAGTACAATGGTTTTTGGAATCAAGAGATAAAAGTTGGTAGTTACCCTGCAAAAAAAGGAAAGTATAATGGTGAAGATTATAGGTATGTAGTTTTACAAAAAACATTATTAATACCTACAAAAACCGGAAAGCTAGAGATAGATCCTATAAAAATGGATATTGTAATTGGGGTTCCAACAGGAAGAGCAGATTTCTTTGGTAACGTAATTACAAAAAATATTAAAAAAGAATTTGTATCGCCAAAAAAAATTATTCGTCCAAAAAGCCTTCCAATAGAAGGAAAACCTGAAAACTTCACAGGAGCAGTTGGCGATTTTAATTTTGATGTATCGTTAAGTAAAGAGGTATTAAAAGCTAACGAGTCTTCACAAATAAAGGTATCTGTATCTGGTAATGGAAACTTAAAACTCTTTGAATTACCTGAAATTCAAACTCCTGTAGAATTAGAGAAATACCAACCAGAACGTTCGGAAAAAATTCGAGTAACTACGCAAGGTTTAACAGGAAGTTTTTCAGACACGTATACGGTTGTACCACAATTTAAAGGTAAATATAAAATACCAAGTGTGGCATTTTCTTATTTTAATCCTAAAACAAACAAATACATTACAACAACTACAGAAGATTTGTATGTAGATATTACAGAAGGAAAAGAAATTGAAACTACAAATACAACTCCTTCAGTAAATAAACAGAATATAGTTAGTACCGGCAATAACTTTAGATATATTGCTACGAATACAGTTTTTATACCAAAAAATGAAGAAGATTTTTACCAATCTAAGTTATTTTATTTACTGTTACTAATTCCCTTATGTATAATTCCAATTGCAATTATCATTGCTAAGACAAATGAAAGAAGAAATAATGATGTTGTAGGAATACGTTTGCGAAAGGCAGAAAAACTCGCTAAAAAATACTTATCGGAAGCTAAAAAGCAATTGGGTAAAAAAGAAGCATTTTACGAATCTTTAGAACGTGCACTACATAATTATCTGAAAGCAAAATTACAGATAGAAACTGCAGATATTAGTAAAGATAAAATATCTAAAATTTTATTAGATAAAAATGTTAACGAAACTACTATAAACCAATTTATAGAAGTTCTAAAAGCTTCTGATTTTGCTAGATATACCCCAGCAACCAGTACAGAAATGCAAAACGAATATGATAGAGCAAAAAAAGTAATTGTAGAATTAGACAAACAATTATAAGATGAAAAAAATATTGTTTTTACTACTACTTTCTATTAGCACTTTACAATCACAAAGTGTAGATAATTTATTTCTAGAAGCTAACAATTTATACAAATCAGAACAGTATGATAAAGCTGCAGAAGTATATTTAGCTATAGAACAAAAAGGTTTTGTTTCTAGTGAGCTATATTATAATTTAGGTAATTCATACTACAAACTAAATAAAGTTGGTCCATCAATTTATTACTACAAAAAAGCATTAACATTAGACCCTAAGAATGAAGATATTCAGAATAACCTAATCTTTGCTCAGCGTTTGGCATTAGACAATATAGAAGCTCTACCAAAAACAGTTTTTCAAAAAATTAATGAAAATTTTTTACAAACACTATCGTATAACCAATGGGCTTGGGTAGTTGTTATGTTTAGTATTCTTGGTAGTTTGTTTTTTCTACTCTACTACTTTACTGTAAGTTCTGGTAAAAAACGCTTTTATTTTGTATTAAGTACGTTTAGTTTTATTCTATTAGCTTTTAGTTTTTTTATAACCATAAATCAATATAGTTACCAAAAAAACAATCAAAAGGCAATTGTTTTTGCAGAAGAAACAGAAGTTAGAAATGCACCAAGTCTTAATGCAGAAGAAGTTTTTAAATTACACGAAGGCACCAGTGTAACTGTACTTGATAAAGTTGATGACTGGAAAAAAATTAAACTTGCAGACGGAAAACAAGGCTGGATTATTGCTGAAGAAATAAAACAATTAAACGAATAAACATAGCTACACATAAAAATTGTTTATGTATGCTATTAGATAATTTGCTGTTTATCAGTTGTTTTTTTACAGAACTCAAATAAAATAATACCTATTTTTGATTGTAAGAATATCTACTTCTTGCTAAGTAAGATTATTTTATGTTTTTAATCAACCAAAATAAAAACAACTGAAACTAGAATTATGCCGCAACAAATATTAGTAATTTCTGATTTAAAAGACACCACTTCAGGAATATTAGAAACAGCTACTTATCTTGCAAAAAGCTTACAAAAAGATATTTTTTTTCTATCGGTTAGCAAACCAACAGAAATAGTTCAAAACGATAGTCAACTAACAGCAATTAGAAATATAAACTACGCTCACTGTAAAACAGTTGATAAAATTAAACAACTTATAAAGCCATTCGTAAACAATTATAACATAAAAATTGAATTTAAACATACCATTGGCAATGTTAAAAATGAGATTTTAGAGAATATACAATCTCTAAATCCAAGCATAATAATCTTAGGAAAGAGAAAGCCCAAAATAATAAATATCAATGGAGATAAATTAACCAATTTTATTTTTAAAAATTATAAAGGCATTGTAATTCTGGCTGATAAAAGCGCAAAAATATCAACACATGGTACATATTCTTTAGCTATCGCATCTAATGACATTTCCGCCAGTGGAAAAGCAATAGTAGAATCGTTAGAAAATTATTCACCAAAAATAATAAAAGAAACAAATTCTACCTTAAAAAATAGAACCCCAAACTTTTCTCCTAAAGAAATAGAAGCTAGCTTAAAAGAAAAAAAATACCATTTCGTTTTAATGAGTCGTTCTGCAAAAACTACCAAAATGGAAAAAGTTATATCTAATGTAGATAGCACTTTCATTCTAACCTCATAAAGGGTTTACTATTCTTTCTGTTTATTTTTGATTATATTGGCATATCGTCATAAACATAACGGTAAAAAAATTAACCAATGATCAAGAAATTCTTTGCTAACCTAAAAGGAGATGCTTTTGGGGGTATCACTGCTGGTATTGTTGCTTTACCTCTTGCATTAGCTTTTGGTGTATCTTCAGGGTTAGGCCCAAGTGCAGGTTTGTATGGCGCTATCTTTATCAGCTTTTTTGCTGCTCTTTTTGGTGGAACCAATACGCAAATTTCAGGACCAACTGCACCAATGACAGCAGTTAGTATGGTTATTATTGCTGGTATTATTGCTACAAACGAAGGTAATGTAACCAAGGCATTACCTGCAATATTAACTGTTTTTTTATTAGCAGGCCTTTTTCAAGTTGGTTTAGGGTTATTAGGTTTAGGAAAGTACATTAGGTACATACCTTACCCAGTTGTTAGTGGTTTTATGACTGCTATTGGTGTTATTATTATCTTAACCCAAATTTTACCAAGTTTAGGCTACTATCCTAAAAACGATGCAGAATTTGTAAATCAATACATAGTTGAGGCTGAAGAAGTAATTTTAGAAAATATTTTAAAAGACGAGGCTGCAGAAGGTATTCTTGTTCTCGAAGATTTCTCTAAAACTATTGAAAGAGGCAGTAAGATTACTAAAAATGATATTTTAAAAGAAGCGAAAGTTTTAGCTACTAATGATGCCTCAGGTACAATTGGTGCTCTTAAAGTATTACCAAGAGCAATTAAACAAATAAACTGGTTAGAATTAGTATTAGCGCTAGGCACAGTATTTATTATTTATGCTTTTAAAAGAGTAACCACAGCTATTCCAAGTACACTTGTGGCATTAATTGTTGTTTCTGGGATTGCTGTTTTTTTTAATTTAGATTATGTTACTATTCAAAAAATTCCAAGTGGAATTCCAACCATCTATTGGGACATATTTGAAAGTTTTAAACTTTCTTCTATTACACCCTATATTTTTACAGCAATAACTCTTTCTTTATTAGGTGCAATAGACTCTCTCTTAACTAGTATTGTTGCAGACAATATGACCAAAACAAAACACAAGCCAAACAAAGAACTTATTGGCCAAGGAATAGGCAATAGTGTTGCAGCTCTTTTTGGTGGAATTCCTGGTGCTGGTGCAACAATTAGAACTGTAGTAAATATAAATGCTGGTGGAAAAACTAAACTATCTGGAATGATTGCCGGAATTATGTTATTGGTAATTATGTTACTTCTTGCACCCGTTGCATCTAAAATACCAGCAGCAGTTTTGGCTGGAATCTTAATTACTGTAGGAATTGGAGTGATGGATTACAAAGGGCTCAAAGCAATACCATATTTACCAAAAGACATCCAATTTAAAAGAATTCCAATAAAAATTAGCTCTGAAGTATTAATAATGATAACTGTTTTGCTTCTTTCAACATTTTGGGATTTAATTTATGCTGTAGGAATTGGTTTAGTTATTGCATCATTAATGTTTATGAAAAAAATAGGAGACATTACAGCTCAGAAGTCTCTCGTTATCTCCATACAAGAAGAATCTTGGGAAGATGAAAAGAAGTTTCCGAAAACACTAAAAGAAGAAGTATTTATTAAGCATGTTAATGGCCCTTTATTTTTTGGGTCTACAAGTCAATTTCAACTTTTATACCAGCAAATACCAAAAACAGCCAAACTTGTTATTTTACGTTTAGGAAAAATGCCATACATAGATCAATCTGGTTTGTATGCTCTAGAGGATATGCTACAAGACTTAAAAGTGAAAAAAATAAGAGTTCTATTTGTAGATCTTTTAGAGCAACCAAGATATATGATGGAAAGAATTGATATAATTCCAGATTTTATTCCACCAAAAGATATTTTCAACTCATTTGACGAATGTTTAACTTGGGTTACAGAAAATGTGAAAGATGAATTCTAAATTAGTACACCATGAAAAATAATTACTACAACCAGTTATTACAAAATAACAAAGATTGGGTTAATGAGATGAACGCTAAAGACACCAACTATTTCGAAAACCTTGCTAAAGGGCAAAAACCTCCAGTACTTTGGATTGGCTGTGCAGATAGCAGAGTACCTGCAAATGAAATTACGGGCACACATCCTGGAGAGTTATTTGTGCATAGAAATATTGCTAATATGGTAGTGCATACAGACATGAACATGCTTAGTGTTTTAGACTATGCCGTTAATCATCTTAAAGTAGAGCATATCATTGTTTGTGGCCATTATGGTTGTGGTGGTGTACAGGCTGCAATGTCTAATAATCATTATGGATTAATTAACAAGTGGATTCGTAATATAAAAGAAGTTTATAAAGAAAACCTTACCACACTTAACAAAATTAAAGAAGATAAACTTCGTTTTGATAAACTTGTAGAATTAAACGTAAAAGCACAAGTATACGATTTAGCA
Source organism: uncultured Polaribacter sp. (assembly GCA_964477255.1). Lineage (GTDB taxonomy): Bacteria > Bacteroidota > Bacteroidia > Flavobacteriales > Flavobacteriaceae > Polaribacter. The sequence continues at coordinate 28,932 of CAYZDK010000012.1, read as the reverse complement.
AAAACCTCTATTGTACAACAAGCATGGAAAGACGAAACAGGATTACAAATTCATGGTTGGGTTTACGAACTTAAAGATGGCATTATAAAAGATTTAAAAGTTTCTATGGAAAGCACTGCGCATTTAGAAGATATTTTTACCCTTAACCTATAATTTTATTTAAACTTTCCTGGCAATTTAAACTCTTGTTCTCCGTTTTTATTTGTTTCTATAATTGATGGAAATACCAACAAAGAAATATTTTTTATTGGCGTATATAGCTGCGAGTTCTCCAAGTTTTTTTTATCTATTACAGTAGTAGTATTGTTTATTTTTTCAAAAATTAAAAAAAATACACTTAAGATTAATCCAATTTTTAAAACACCGAAAACACCACCTAATAATTTATTTACCAAGCCAAGAGCAGTAATATCTGCTAACTTAGTTAAAAGCTTTCCAATGAAAATAACCAATAGTACAACTAATAAAAAAGTAAGTACAAAAGCAATTACCCTATAAGTTTGGTCAGACCAATCAACAATAGTTTGTTTCACATAATATGCAATTTTGTACGAGTAATTTATGGCTGCATAAATACCTAAGATTAATGCAAGAATTCCTGCAATTTCTACAAAAAGCCCTTTAATTACTCCTCTAACAAAAGCAATTACTAAGATGATAAGAATTACAATGTCTATAACATTCATATTTGTTAGATTGATTATAAAAAACTATTTCCCAATAAAAATACAGAAAGTATCTTTGCAATAATGGAAAAAGTTAGAAATTTAAAAGAAAAGTGGGATTTCTTAGTTACAGCATTAACTAAAGAATTTTCTGATGGTGAAGAACTAAACCTAGATGGAATAGTATATTTGATTGGCGTACAAGAACTTGGGCAAGGACACAGAAGGTTTAAAAAAGACGAAAAAATTAATTTAATGCATATTGCGATTTGCAAATTGTTAGAACCTTATGGATATTACGAATTCGATTTTTTTGATGAAGATGGTTGGCCACATTACAAAATAATCTCAGAACTTCCTCAATTAAAACCAGGAGAACAAACTGTGTTAATGAAAGAGGCTATAGTACATTACTTTGATGCAATTAACTTTTTTAAAGATTAAGTAACACTTAATTTTCGAATCATAGTAGCAAGTAACTTCGGAAAAAATCTTTTCGTAAAAACGCCTAACTTTTCTTTAGCGCCAGCAATATAAACTTCTTGTTTTTTCTTTTGTATTGCATTTATCATTTTCTCAGCAAATACGTCTGGTGCAATACCATTTTTTGTTGCTTTATCCATTGTGTTTTGCACTGTTCCATTCCCTGTTAATGCATTTAAAGAAATGTTTGTATTCACAAAACCAGGGCAAACTAAAGTAACAGTAATATTATCTTTATAGTGTTCTGCTCTTAAACTATCAAAAAAACCATGCAATGCGTGCTTGCTTGCTGCATAGCTAGAGCGCAAAGGTGTTCCAATTTTCCCAACAATACTAGTAGTAACTACAAACTGACCAGATTTATTGGAAATAAAGTGTGGTAAAATAGCTTTGGTTAAAGCTACTGTGCCTAAGTAATTAATATCCATAATTCGTTTGTCTACGTCTATAGAAGTATCTTTCACTAAAGAACGTTGACTAATTCCTCCATTATTTACTAAAATATCTATTTTACCAAAGGCAGCTATTGCCTTTTTTACAACCAAAGCAAAATCTGAATAATCCTCTAAATCTAATGGCAAGATGGCAATATTTTCTAAAAAGCTACAATTCTCTTTTACCTTTTCAAGAGCTTTTTTGTTTCTCGATGATATTACAAGCTTTGTATTTTGTTTAGATAACGCTAAAACAAGGGCTTTTCCTATTCCAGAAGATGCACCAGTAACCCAAACTACTTTATTTTTTAACTGCATATTGGTAATTTAACGATACAATATATTGATTTTCTGAAAGAAATAGTAACTTTGGTTCGCTTCTTGATAAGCTTATTTTTAAATATTTGTTTGATGATTAAAAAAGCTACATTAATACTCTTATTTGTAAGTTGTTTTATAAATGCGCAAAATACAATAGAAGGATTTTTAAGTCCAAATATAGATAGTGATTGGTTAATTCTATATAAGATAGAAGGAACGCAGCAAATTTTTGTTAACAATACTACTATAAAAAAAGAAAGTTTAATTGTTAACGGAACAGAAAAACAAGTTGGTACTTTTACCATACAACTACCAGAAAATGCCAAACCAGGTGCATACAGAGCAATGTATAGAATGGAAGGCCAAGGTTTTATAGATTTTTATTACAACAAAGAAGATGTTTCTTTTTTGTTTAATCCAGATTATCCTAAACAGTCTGTTGCTTTTTCTAAATCTGAAGAAAACAAAATGTACGGGAAGTACATAGCTGCAATAACTAAAGTACAAAGTAAGTTAGACTCCATTCAAGTTTCTGCTTTACAAAATCCTTCTTTAGATTTGGCAAAAGAATATAAAGAAGCATTATCTGCTGTTAAAAACACCCAGGCTACTTATAATGAGAGGACTAAAAACATGTATATTTTTCCTCTTGTAAAAGCAAGTGCAAGATCTAATCCTGAAGAAATTTTAACTGCAGTACCAGATTATCTAAAAAATATTAAAACAACATTCTTTGATAAAATTGACTTTACTAATACAACTTTAGTCAATTCATCATTTATCACAAATCGAATTCTAGATTATATTTTTTATATTAATTATTCGGATGATAAAACCCAACAGCAGCAACTATACAAAGCATCTGTGAATGAAGTTTTGTCTAAAGTTTCTAATAAAACCTACAAGCGCGATATTATTAAATTTTTAATAGATCAATTTGAAAGTTCTAAAAATATCGAATTAATAGATTTTCTTTTTGAACAGCATTACAATAAATTGCCTTCAAATCTTCAAGAAAATAAATACAAAGAAGAAAAATTAGCACTCTTGGCAGCCGAAATTGGAAGAATTGCACCAAACTTTTCTTGGCAAGAAAATGGCAAAAACTACCAGCTTTCTAGTTTAAATGATGCTAGTAAATATATCTTAGTTTTCTGGAGCACAAGTTGCTCTCATTGTTTAAGAGAAATACCTCAGCTTTATGAGTATATGAAAAGTAAGCCAAATTATAAGGTTATTGCTTTTGCCCTAGAAAACGATGCTTTTGTATGGGAAGAATATTCTAAAAACAAATTACAAGGATGGCACAATGTCTTGGGGCTAAATAAATGGGAAAATAAAACTGCTAGAACTTATCAAATAAATTCTACACCATCTTATTTTGTTCTAGATAGTAATAAAAAAATTATAGCAAAACCTTACGAACTAAAAGACGTAAAAGAATTTATTGAAAACTAGAAGTATAAAAAGGCATCTTTTAGATGTTCTATTTTGGTTTTATCTTTAGTTAAAACTATAGCAATAATATCAAAACGTACTTCCACATCTAAGTCATTTTCAACTACGTAATTATCTACTGCTGTTGTTAGTAGTTTAATTTTCTTTGGATTTACAAAATCTTCTGGGTTTCCAAAAAAATCTGTACTTCTTGCTTTTACTTCAATAACAGAAAGTATACTGCCCTTTTTTGCAATTATATCAACCTCTGCTTTTTGAAATCTATAATTCTTTTCGAGAATTACATAGTTGTCTTTTAATAAAAAATCACATGCAATTTGCTCTCCTTTTTTTCCTAATTCGTTATGTGAAGCCATATAACGAATGTAAAAAATTATATTACATTTACTTTATGGATTTTCCATTTTCATTTAACGAAAAGAGCGGATTGCTACTTATTTTCTTTTTTAACAGCTTAATTTTTACATTTTTGTTGCTTAAAAAAGGGTTCGAATTCCAACATAAATCTAGTAAATGGTTAGCCTTTTTGCTTTTCTTGTGTGCTATGTATATTACTCCATTTATGCTTGGATATGCAAGTTGGTATTCTAAAGGTATTACTAGAGAAATCCTTTTTTTTGTACCATTTATGCAGGTATTATTAATTGGCCCAGTAATTTATTTTTACATACAAAGTTTACTGAATAACAGGTTTGTTTTATCTAAAAAAGATTGGATACATCTTATTCCTGCTGGTATGTATCTAATTTACACACTAGTAGTTTTTATTACCGATAAAATAATATTAGATGAATTTTATTTTTATGCTGATGGGAAAGACAAAGACATGGCAACTTGGTACCAAGTTGTAGGCTTATTTTCTATGAGTTTTTATTTGGTTTTAAGTCTTAAATATTATGCGAATTACAAAAAACTAATATTAGAAAACGTAAGTTTTGCAAACTCTATTTTATTTTCATGGATACCTAATTTCTTAATTGCCTTTTTACTAATTATTGTTTTAAGAACTGTATTTTTTATAACAAATCCTGAGTGGGGAGAATTTGGTAGTCAATTTTGGCATTACATAGCCTTTTCTTTAGTTGTCTTTTACATTACTATTAATGGTTACGCAAATGCATTAAAACTCGCCTTTCTTACAGATATTAATTCTGAAAATAATTCTATAATTATCAAAGAAAAACCTGTTGAAAAAATATTGCCGAACGTTATTAATGATAAAGAGGTTAATATTTGGAAAATTAAAATTCTAGAATTAATAGAAAATCAAAAAATATATAAAAATCCAAAACTTACCCTAAGAGACTTATCCAAGCTTTTAGATACCAATTCTAAAACCATTTCATATACTATTAATTCAGGGTTTAAGATGAATTTTAATGACTTCATTAACTATTATCGAATTGAAGATGTAAAAAAAAGTTTAAAAAATAACGAACATAAAACATCTACTTTACTTGGAATAGCTTTTGACGCTGGCTTTAATAGCAAGGCTACTTTTAATAGGTCATTTAAAAAAAATACAGGAAAAACACCAAAAGAATACTTAAAAAACTTAAGTTAGTTAGTCTCAAATCTTGATTTGGAGCGTGTATCACTAGTATTCTGAGCACCTTTGTAGAAATTTAATTCTTTATGAAACGTATTCTTTTCCTAGTGACTTTCTTGGTGATTTTATCTACTGAAGCCCAAAAAATAAATACTAAAAAAATTGATAGTTTAATTACAAGTAGCGTTCAGGAAAATCATCCAGGAGTTGCTGTTGGAATTATAAAAAACGGAAAAATCATTTTCGAAAGCTATCGTGGTTTAGCAAATCTACAACACCAAGTACAGTTTGATGAAAAAACAAGATCTAACATTGCATCTACAGCAAAACAGTTTACTGCTTTAATGGTTTTAGATTTATCCCTTAATGGAAGAATTACCTTAGAAGATGATATCAGAAAATATCTTAACAAGCTATATCCAAAAGTTAAAGAAGAAATTAAGATTCGTCATTTATTAAATCATACCAGTGGTATACGCGACTATGTAGAGTTATTAGATATGGATGGCACTGTTTGGTGGCAAAGATTTGGCTTAAGTAACGATGCTGTTATGGAACTTTTAGAAAATCAAAACGATTTAGGATTTACACCAGGATCTAATTATTTCTACAGCAATTCTAATTACATAGTATTAACTAAAATCATAGAAAAAGTTACTGGCAAAACATTTAACGATTATTCTAAAACATTTTTTGAGAATTTAGGAATGAAAGAAACAGCATTTGTAGAAAAGTATATGAAGGTAATTCCTAATAGAGCTAATCCTTATTCAGATTGGGGAAGAGGAGAATGGTTGGAAGTGCCAACGGTAACTAAAACCAATGGTGAAGGTTTTTTATATACGACTTTAAAAGACCAAATGATTTACGAACAAGCTGTTCAAAATGCTAAAGTTAATAACAATATTTTATTAATAGATAGTCAACAACCAATAGCTAATAGCGAAATTAAAACCTATGGTTTTGGTTTAGAGCTTAACAATGTATTAAATAGGCCTACAGTGCATCATTCAGGAGGTACTTATGGGTATCATTCGCAAACCTATAGATTCGTTAACGAAAAGCTATCCATATTTATAATGAGTAATAATGGAAATATTAGCAGCAATCTATTAGCAAAGCAAATTGCACAAATAGTGTTACCAAAAGAGAAAGAAGAAGCAAAATATGATACAAAACTTTATGAAAACACAATTTCATCGAATAATATTTACGGGAAATACACTTATCCTTTAGATAATAAAATGGTAGAAATCTTAAAAAAAGAAGATAAGATTTATTGGAAAGAAAAAAACTTTACTGTAGAAATTGTTTCAGAAGCCAAAAACATCTATTCTTTTAAAAATAATCGAAAATTAAAAGTAAGATTTTACCCAACTAAACTTAAAGAATTTTATGCATCTGGTAACACAAAAGTTTACTTAAAAAGTGATGCTAATCCACCAAGTTTTGCTGATCTAGAAAATATGGTAGGCACCTACTTTAACAAGGAGCTAAATATTAATTTTGATATCAAATTGTCTAAAAACTATACTCTAAAATTTAAGCTCTCCTCAGACAATTCTTTTAGCAATGTTGTTGTGCACAACAAGGATTATATCTCTGCTAATAACTATTTCTTAAAACTAAAAAGAGATGTATTTAACAGAGTTGTAGAAGTGGAATTAACCTATGGCAGAGCTTTACGTATGATGTTTAAGAAGAAAACTAACTTAAAATTTAAACCAAAAATTAAAACCAAAAGTGGCTCTATACAAGTAACTACTATTAGAGGGAAGCAACCTAATTCTTCACAAATTTTAGTCACAAAAAATGATGAAAAAGGAAACGAAATTTGGTTTAAGAAATATGGAGGAACTAGTTACGATAAAGCAAACTCCATAATAAAAGCAAAAGATGGCTATTTAATTATTGGTTCTACTAGCTCCTATGGTAATGGAAACTATGATATGTACGCCTTAAAAATTGATACATCTGGCAAGAAAGTCTGGCAAAATACTTATGGTGGTTTTTATAATGAATATGGTTACGCTGCAGAAAAAACACCAAATGGATATCTCTTAAAAGGAACTAAACAAAAATGTCCAAACAATACAGATATTCATAGAATATGTACTACAAACACATGGTTTGTTAGTATTGATAAAAATGGAAAAGAAATTTCTAACAAAATTTTAGAGATTTTAGAATAGATTAATGAGTATTTTTGTGAAAAGCACTTTTAATGGAGCAAACCACTTTAATTTCATTTTTTCAATATTCAGGATTTAAAAATAAATGGAATGCTTTAGGTAGAATGGGAAGGCCCCCTATTACGCAAAACAATATTTCTGGACTAACATTTTTTAAACCTTTAGGAACTGGAAGTGGCAATGGTTTCTCTATAAAGCCAGATTTCTCAACATTTGGTTTTGTTGCAGTGTTTGCATCCGAAAAATTAGCTAAAACATTTTTAAACTCTCCAGAACTAAGAACATACAAAGACTCTTGTGCTTCTTTTGGTAACATACTTATGAAAACAATTAAAAGCCATGGAGAGTGGAGTAAGCAAAATCCTTTTCAATCTTCAGTAACTTTTGATAAATCGAAACCTTTAGGGGTTATAACAAGAGCAACCATAAAACCTAAATTAGCACATAAGTTTTGGAAATATGTACCTTCTGTTTCTAGATCTATGAATGATTACAAAGAGCTTGTGTTTTCTAAAGGTATTGGCGAATTTCCATTGTTAATGCAAGCTACATTTTCTCTTTGGGAAAACGCTGAAGCTATGATGAATTATGCTTATAAAAATCCTAAACACGCAGAAATGGTGAAAAAAACTAGAGAATTAGGTTGGTATTCAGAAGAGTTATTTGCAAGATTTCAACCAATTTATCAAGAAGGAGAATTGGTTCCTAATGTAGTATAAAAATACTAATCCATTTTAGGATTAAAATCTAGTACAGCTTCTTCAGCAGTAACTTTTAAAGAAACTTTTCTTCCCATGATTAGCGCCCTATTGTCTGCTTCATGACCAGCAGGAAAATTAAACAGTATAGGAATATCATCAGGTAAAACTGCTAAAATTAGTTCTTCTATAGAAGCACCCCATTTTGTAGTGTTTTTCTTAATAAGACTCATATCTCCTATAATAACACCTGCCAAATTTTTAAAATAACCTGCACGTTTTAAACTCCATAACATTCTGTCTATAGAATATTTATACTCTCCTATTTCTTCAATAAACAATATTTTACCGTCTGTATTTAATTGGCTAGTAGAGCCTAACAAAGAGGCCATTAGTGCCAAATTCCCACCAACCAACTGCCCTGTTGCTTCTCCTATTCTGTTATAAATAGAACTTGAAATTGTATAGCTTAATGCATTTCCAAAGAGTGCTGTTTTGGTACTAGAAATTGTTTTTTCTATTTCTTCTGGTGCTTCCTCTAAACTAGTAGCCATCATAGCGTGTAAAGTTTCTACACCTAAAGAATGAATATGGTTATGAAAAGCTGTAATATCTGAATACCCAACAATCCATTTGGGTTGTTCTTCAAATAAGGAAAAATTCAATCTATCTAATATACGAACAGATCCATAACCTCCTCTAGCAGCAAAAATGGCTTTAACAGCAGGATTATCTATTGCATCTTGAAAATCATTAGCTCGTTCTTTATCTGTTCCTGCAAAATGATTGTTTTGTTTCTTAATATTTTTTCCAACCAAAACGTGTAAACCCCAACTTTCTAATAATTCTTTTGCGGCTACAACAGTTTCTTGCCTAGACAATTTAATAATACCAGCAGGCGCTACTAAAGCAACTGTATCTCCCTTTTTAAGATACATTGGTGTTTTACAATTTTCTTGAGCTAATGAATAAAAACTCATTAAGAATATTGAAATAAAAAAGAATTTTTTGTTCTTCAAACTAAGGTGTTTTTAACTTAAATTAATCAAATAGATTTAAAGTAAATGTATCTATTTTCAGTGGGTTTAAAAATTGCTTTTTGTACTTTTGTATAGCAAATTAAATACCAAATTTACAAGAAACAATGAGTGCTCCAAAAAGATATACCATAACAGCAGCTTTACCATATACAAACGGGCCAATTCATATTGGGCATTTAGCAGGAGTTTACGTTCCTGCAGATATTTACGCACGTTACCTAAGAAATATTGGTAAAGATGTAGCTTATATTTGTGGTTCTGATGAACATGGAGTTGCCATTCCAATGCGTGCTAAAAAAGAAGGTGTTTCTCCAAAAGATATTATTGATAAATACCATAATATCATTAAAAAATCTTTTAAAGATTTTGGTATTTCTTTTGACAATTACTCTAGAACATCAGCAGAAATTCATCATAAAACTGCATCTGAATTTTTTACCAAATTATATGAAAACGGGGATTTTATAGAAGAGGTAACAGAACAATTATATGATGAAGAAGCAAAGCAGTTTTTAGCAGATAGATTTGTTGTAGGCACTTGCCCAAAGTGTGGATTTGAAGAAAGTTATGGAGATCAATGTGAAAGTTGTGGAACGTCTCATAATGCTACAGATTTAATAAACCCAAAATCTGCAATTACAGGAAACTCTCCTACACTAAAACAAACAAAACACTGGTTTTTACCCTTAGATAAGCATGAAAATTTTTTAAGAGAATGGATTTTAGAAGGCCACAAAAAAGACTGGAAATCTAATGTTTATGGACAATGTAAATCTTGGATTGAAGAAGGGTTACGTCCTAGAGCTGTAACTCGTGATTTAGATTGGGGAATTCCAGTTCCTTTAAAAGATGCTGAAGGTAAAGTTTTATATGTGTGGTTTGATGCACCTATAGGCTATATTTCGTCTACCAAAGAATGGGCAGATAGAGTTGGTAAAAATTGGGAAGATTATTGGAAAGATGAAGAAACCAAAATGGTGCACTTTATCGGAAAAGACAATATCGTTTTTCACTGTATCATTTTTCCAAGCATGTTAAAAGCTCATGGAGATTATATTTTACCAGACAATGTGCCAGCAAATGAATTTTTAAATTTAGAAGGCAACAAACTTTCTACTAGTAAAAACTGGGCTGTTTGGTTACATGAATATTTAGAAGCGTTTCCAAACCAACAAGACGTATTGCGTTATGCATTAACTGCAAACGCACCTGAAAATAAAGACAATGATTTTACTTGGAAAGACTTTCAAGCAAGAAATAATAACGAATTAGTTGCCATTTTTGGAAACTTTATTAATCGTGTTTTAGTCTTAACGCATAAATATTTTGACGGAATAGTTCCACAACCTTCTCATTTTACTGAAATTGATGAAGATACATTAGCAGAACTTAAAGACTACCCTTCTATCATTGGCAAATCTATAGAGCGTTATCGTTTTAGAGAAGCAAGTCAAGAATTAATGAACATGGCTAGATTAGGTAATAAGTATTTAGCTGATGAAGAACCATGGAAAGTAATTAAAACTGATGAAGAGCGTGTAAAAACAATTCTATATGTTGCACTTCAAATAGCTGCAGGACTAGCAGTTGTTGCAGAGCCATTTTTACCATTTTCTTCTAACAAATTAAAAAACATGCTAAACATTGTTTTTTGTAAAAAAGACAAAGGCTTGTGTTGGACAGATATTTCTAAAAAAGAAGTATTACTAAGAGCGGGTCATCAAATAGGAAAGTCTGAATTGCTTTTTAGTAAAATAGAAGACAAAACTATAGCAGCACAACTAGAAAAATTAGAAGCTACCAAAATAGCAAATGCACAAGAAAATAAGGAAGTAGAGCCACAGAAGGAAACAATTTCTTTTGAAGATTTTTCAAAATTAGACATCAGAATTGGTACCATCTTAGAAGCGGAAAAAGTTGCTAAAACCAAAAAGTTACTAAAACTAAAGGTTGATGTTGGCATAGATACAAGAACTATTGTATCTGGAATTGCAGAGAGTTTTTCTCCAGAAGATATAATTGGGCAACAAGTTTCTGTACTGGTAAATCTAGCACCTAGAAAAATTAGAGGTGTAGAAAGTCAAGGAATGATTTTGATGACAGATACACCAGATGGTAAACTGTCTTTTGTAGAGCCCGAAAAAGCTGTAAAAAATGGGCAGCAAATAAGTTAAGGTATAGTAAATATTTGCCTTTTTAGCCTTTATTTATTAACAAAACATTATGGTTTTTAATTGTTATATTTATAATAGCATAAAACTATTAATAATGAGGCATTTATTACGTTTACTAATTATTCCTGTAGTTCTAATTTTAGGATATAACTGTCATTCTCAAACCAAACTTTTCAATAAAACTAAAGATTCTTTATTTGTAGAATTTAATAAACTATATCAAGAATCTGTTCATGTTCATTTTAATAAAACAAATTATATAATAGGTGAAGCTTTAGGCCTAACGGCCTATGTAATAGACAGAAAAAATAACAGCCCTTCTATTGTTGCAAAAAACCTATATTGTACAATTTCAGATGCAAACGGAAATGTTATCAAAAAACAACTTCTTAAAGTAGTTGACGGGTACACTTCTACTATTTTCCCAATAGACACATCTTTTAGCACAGGAAAATATACCTTAAAAGCATACACAAACTGGATGCGGAATTTTAATCAGAAAAATTATTTCGTAGAAAACTTTAATGTATTTAAAGCAGAGGATGAAATACCAACAAACGAATCGAATTATAATTATAAGTTAGATGTACAAGCTTTACCAGAAAGCGGACATTTTGTTCATAATGTAAAGTCTAACGTAGGCGTAATTATAAGAGATAGCTTAAATCTAGGTGTTGCTAAGATTAACGGAGAAGTTTATGATAATACTAATAATCTAGTTACTTCGTTTAAAACAAACGAAATGGGTATTGGAAAATTTCAAATAACACCCAATAAAAGCAAATCTTATTATTTATTACTAAATGTAAATGGGAAAAAGAAAAAATATACTGTAAAAGAAAACATTGAAGAAAAGGGTATAACTTTAAGTTTAACAAGACTTAGAAAAGACGTTTTAGTTAGCTTATTTACAAACTCAGAGACCTTAGCAGATATAAAAGACAACTTGTATTATGTTGGCATTTATAATGGTAATATTTTAAAAAAAGTGCCACTAAGACTATCCAATAAATTAGCTACAAGTTCTAAAGTATCTTTTAAAAACTTATGTCCTGGCACAAATATATTTACCCTCTTTAATAAAGATGGTGAGCCTTTGGCAGAAAGATTATTTTTTAATTATGAAGGTTTAGAATTCTTATCATCAAAAGTTGAAAATTTAAAAAACATTCGGTCAGACTCTACCAGAGTAAGTTTAAGTTATGAAACATTTTCAAAATCTAAATTTAATAATTTAAGTATCTCTATATTACCTTATGAAACCAAATCATATCAGAAGAATAGTAGTATTGTTGCTCAGACTTTAATACAACCATTTATTAAGGGAAATATAGAAAATTCTGGATATTATTTTTATAACATCACACCAAAGACAATTTACGATTTAGACAACTTACTCCTAACCCAAGGTTGGAGTAGCTATGATTGGGAAACTATTTTTACTAAACCTCAGAAAAAGCTTTTTGGTTTTGAAAAAGGCTTAAGTGTAACGGTACAATTACCAAAAAACAGAAGAGGCAAGTCACTTTTATTTAGATACTCAGATGGTAGTCAGGCAAATATTATAGACCTAGAAGATGGTATAAAAAGCTTTAATACCGAGAACAATTATCCTGAAGAAGGAGCAGAATTCTACATTTCTAATATGGGCAAAAAAGGCAGGTTAGCTCCAGTAGATTTAGAGGTTACTTTTTTACCAGAAAAAATTCCTAACCTAGATGTTACGACCAATAATTTTTTAAATATTCCTTTAAACTATCGTGCTAAAAAATATTTAGATAATGAAATATTATACAGCAGTCTAGACAATGTACAACAGTTAGATGCCATAGAATTAGAAGTTAAGCTCGAAGAACAAAGAAGATCTAGGTTAGAAACTAAGAACTTTGGTGAAACTTATTTTTTTGATAAAGACAACGGGTTTAAATTTAATAGTCTATTTGGTTTCTTTAGAACAAAAGGGTTTTTCGTAGATAGAGCCCCAGGCACAAATGAAGTGATACTTATAAATTTACAACCAAGTAATTCGCTTAAAGGACAAAGTATTGTAACTGTTTTCTTAGACGACTTCCCTCTATTAGATCTAAACCAGTTAGAGTTCTTTCCTTATCAGATTATCGATTATATTAACATTAATAAAAACGGGTTTGGCGAAGGAATTCGTGGTGCAGGAGGTGTTATACGAATATACACAGACCCTTACAAAGCTGCAAAGTTTGGAAAAGAAACTAATAGCACTTTTAAATTTCCTGTAACTTTCAGTGCAAAGAAAAAGTTTTTTACACCTATTTATAAAAATTACGACAGTAGGTTTTTTAGAGATTTCGGTGCAATTCATTGGTTACCAAATAATAAAATAGACGATAACGGAATAACAAACTTTTCATTTAACAACTACCAACAAGAATCTGTTCGTGTTTTTATAGAAGGAATAACAGACGATGGAAAGTTTATTTTTGAGAAAAAAACAATAAACCTTAATTAAGAATAATAACAAACCCTATGTACTTTTTATCTCATTTGCATTTTCTGTTTTTTAAACTGCACAAGAAACATAAAGAAATTATTTCTCATAACAATTTAAACTATGTAAAGGTTTTAAAGTCAAATATTAGAAATATATAGATTTTAAAAATAAATTCTATTAACATTTAAATATGAAATATCTTAAACCAAGATTTTTATTCTTAATATTATTTTTTACTATTAATAGTATTTTAAGTCAAAATGAACAATCAAATATTCAAGAAAAATATTCAGACTATTTTTTAACCCCTAGAGAAGTTTCTTTTTTACATTTAAATAAATCTACTTTTATTGTAGGTGAAGATTTAGCATTCTCTGCTTATGTTATGAATAAAGGGGAAAAAAGTATTTTTACTAAAACAAAAAACTTGTATTGCGTTATTTATGATGAAAAAGATAATGTAATAAAAGAAAAGTTATTAGGGATTACAAACGGAACCGCAAATAATATTTTTTCCATTGATAGTGCTTTTACTTCAGGTTTTTATAAAATTAGAGCTTTTACAAATTGGATGCAGAACTTTGATGAAAATAATTTTTTCGAAGAAAATTTTAGAGTTGTTAAAGAAGGGGATGACCTTAGTACCGAAAAAACAAATGCAAATTATACCTTAAAAGTATTACCAGAAGGTGGTCATATTGTAAGGAATGCAATAAATAACCTCGGAATTATTGTAAAAGACAACTATGGAAGTGGCTTAAGTTATGCTAGTGGAAAAATACTCTCTAATAACGGAAATACCATTGCCGAATTTACATTAAATGAATTTGGAATCCAAAAAACTACATTACACCCAGCAGAAAAGGAATCGTATAAAGTAATTTTAGAAAAAGATTCTATTTACTTAGAAAATGAATTAAGCAATATTAAGGATAAAGGTATTACAATTGCTACTACAAGCATTAGAGATAATTTTAGAATTGTTTTACGCACAAACAAAAGAACTTTACAATCTATTAAAGAAAAAAAATATGAGTTATTTATTCATAACGCAAGTAATATAAAGTCTTTCCCAATAAAATTTACAGGTGAAGAAGTACTTAAAATAATAAACAAAAAAGATCTTTTTGAAGGTATTAATATAGTTACTCTTTTCGATTTAGATAAAAATATACCAATCTTAGAACGACAAATTTTTAACGATCTTTCTCCAAAATTTAAAACTTCGTTAGCCATAATAAATCAATCTAAAGAAAAAGACTCCATAAAAATTACTTTTAAATTAAAAAATAGCTTAGATAGCTTAACAAAAAGTAACATTAGTATATCTGTTTTACCAACAGGAACAGAATCTTATCAATTCGATTCTGGCATTCTAACTAAAGTATTCTTAGAATCTCATATTAAAGGGCACATACAAAACCCAAATTATTATATCTCTTTAAGAAATAACGAGGTCAAATCTAATTTAGATAAATTACTTTTAACTCAAGGGTGGAGTAGTTATTCTTGGAAAGATATTTTTTCTCCAAAACCTTTAAAATATGCATTTGAAGACGGTTTAAATACGGTATTTAAAACTAGAGAAAAAGAGGAAACATTTTTTATACATCCTCTAGAAAATAACGACTCTAAAATTGTAACATCAGACAAAACAGAAAGTATTTTTTCGTACAATAATTTATACCCTTATGAAGATGAGGTTTTAAGAATCAGTAAAATTAATAAGAAAGGAAATACAAGAGTTCCAAAAATTGAAACGGAAACTTACCCTTTTGATATTCCTAAACCAGATTTTAATTACGCTACAAAGCTTCGTAAGTTTTCATCTAAAAATAAAGAGATAAATACCAAAATTATTGAACCTTTTCAAGGTGATTTTGAAGAATTAGAAGGAATTACTATAACTGCTAATGTAGAAGAAAAAAGACAAGAAAAAATTAGACTTAAGCTTTGGGGAAAAGTAGATTTTTTTGATGATAGACAAACTAAAGGTGGGTATACCATGCAAGCTTTTTTGATTAATAAAGGTTTTGAAGCGTATCAAAACCTAGAAACCGGACAATTTGTTGTTGTAAATCCAAACCCTAGTTCTCCTAACAACAACCAACCATTATTAATCGTAGATGGTGTGCAACAATTAAATTATGATATTCTTAATGTGCTACCTATGAATATTATAGACTACATAGAAACAAGTAAAAATGGTGCAGGCTATGGTATGAGAGCTGGTGGAGGTGTAATAAATATTGTTACAGATCCTGTTAAAAGAAGTCAAGAAATTAGGTCAAAAAACAGAAACCAATCTTTCGAATATAAGTTTCCTATTGGCTTTGCTAGAGAAAAAAAATACTACACTCCAGAATATTATAGTTTTGATAGTCTATTCTTTGAGAAATATGGCGTTGTTGGCTGGTTTCCAGAAAGTAATATTAACAAAGATGGTACTTTTTCTATTACCATTCCAAAGCATACTAAAAAAATCAACTTATATATAGAGGGTATTGTTAATGGTAATATCTTTGTTTCAGAAAAAAAACAAGTCACCCTTTTTTAAAATATTACATTGTTAAAAATAGCGTATCATCCTATTTACAATCATCCTTTACAAGCTGGGCATCGTTTTCCTATGGAAAAATACGATTTGTTGCCACAGCAACTGCTTTATGAAGGTACATGTAGTAAAGAGAATTTTTTTGAACCTATAATTCCCAATAACAAGCATTTTTTTACAGTTCATGAACCAGAATATTTTTTTGATTTATTAAATATAACGTTAAGCCAAAAAGCAGCTCGTAAAATAGGTTTTCCATTATCTGAAGTATTAATAGAACGTGAAATGATTATAGCAGATGGTACAATGAAAGCTTCTGAATTTGCTTTAGAAAATGGTATTGCAATGAATATTGCAGGTGGCACACACCATGCATTTTCTAACAGAGGAGAAGCGTTTTGCATGTTAAATGACCAAGCTATAGGAGCAAAATATTTACAAAATAAAGGGGTTGTAGATAAAGTACTTATTGTAGATTTAGATGTACATCAAGGAAATGGTACTGCAGAAATATTTGAGAACGACAATTCTGTTTTTACTTTTTCTATGCATGGTAAAACCAACTACCCTTTTAAAAAGGAAAACTCAGATTTAGACATTGCATTAGAAAACGACACTAGTGATATTACCTATCTTTCTTTATTAAAAGAAACACTACCTAGACTAATAGCTCAAGAGCAACCGAGTTTTATTTACTACTTGTGTGGTGTAGACGTTATTCATACAGATAAATTAGGAAAGTTAGCATTAACCATAGAGGGTTGTAAAGAAAGAGATCGTTTTGTACTGCAAACTTGTAAAGACCTCAACATTCCTGTAATGTGCTCTATGGGAGGTGGTTATTCTAAAGATATTAAAATTATTGTAGAAGCACATGCCAATACATTTAGATTGGCACAAGAAATTTATTTTTAAAAACATCTCTGTTAATGTTTCTTAATTTTTTTATCATAAATTTTTAAATACCTATTTTAGATAGAATTCAATTTTAATACGAAAAGTAGAAAATGAAATCTTTTAAAGCTTTTAAATTTCATTTTTTTATTTGTGTTTCTTTACACTTTTTTTCATCTTCTTGGGCACAAGAAAACTCAATGAAAGATTCTTTAGAAAAAGGGTATAATACGTATTATAAACCATTACAAGAAGTGGTTTATGCACACCTAAATAAATCGAAATTTGCAGAAAATGAAACGTTAGGTTTCACAGCTTATGTGCTTCATAAACAAGAAAAAAAACTGTCTTTGCAAACTAAAAATTTATATTGTATTATTTCTTCGTCTAGTGGTAAATCTATAACAAAGCAACTTATAGAAGTTACAAATGGTATAGGTAATGGATCTGTAAAAATTGACTCTTCATTTGTGCCTGGCAAATACCAATTAACGCTTTTTACAAATTGGATGCTAAACTTTAAAGCTCCTAATCACTTTACTACCTCTTTTGAAGTGTTAGAAAAAGATGCCAAAAAGCTTTTTAAAAAAAGGAAACGAAGTGATTATTTAGATATTCAGATTTTACCAGAAAGTGGTCATTTTTTAGAAAACAAAATTAATACTGCTGGCATTATTGTTAAAGATAGTTTAGGGTTTGGCGTTCAAAATCTTAAAGGAAAAATAATAACGGAAAACGGAAAACTAATTAGTGACTTTAAACTTAATTCTCTTGGAATAGGTCGTTTTTCTATAGTGCCTCTCCAAGAGGAAAAATATAAAATTATTGTAGATAATTTTGGCAAAAAAGTAACCCTAGACTTTGTACCAGAAGTTTATAATAAAGGATTTATAATTAAGGTTGCAACAACAAAATTATATTGTAATGTATCAATTGTAACTAATAAAGAGTCTTTAGAGATCAATAAAAATAATAAGTTTAAGCTAGCCATAAGTGATGGTAAGAAGTTAAAATCTATTCCCTTAAACTTTAAAGAACAAAATACAATTAACATAAAATTTAAATTAACTGATTTAGGCACAGGTATCAATGTGTTTACGCTTTTTAAAAACAATAGAATTCCAATTGCAGAACGATTATTTTTTAATTACCATAATCTAAAAATTCACAAAAGCAAAGTAAAAAAAGTTGTTAAAAAAGACACTACAATAAATTACATCCTAAATTATTCTAATATAAAAAATGATAGCTTAAACAACGTTAGTATTTCTATTCTACCAGCACTAACTAAGGCGTATAAAAAGAATTCAAATATTATCGCTCAAACACTTATTCAGCCATATATTTCAGGTAAAATAGAAAATGGTGGCTATTATTTTAACAACATAAATGCCAAGAAAAAATATGACTTAGACAACCTATTACTTACACAAGGTTGGAGCAGTTATGATTGGAATTCAATTTTAATTGGCAAACCAAATAATAACTACCCTTTTGAAAAAGGCATTTCTTTAAAGATAACTACCAATAATAATAAGTATAAGAGTTTTGTTTTACACAGCACTTCTAACTCTAGCACACAATTTATCAATTTAAAAGCGTCTGAAAGAGCAATTATTATTTCTGATTTTTACCCTAAAAATGAAAAGTTTGTAAAATTCTCTAGAAGAAATAAAAAAGGCAACTTATATAAAGTAGATTTAGCCCTCGAGTTTTATCCCAATAAAGTTCCAGAGTTTAAAAGAGAAAACACTCCTCTTTACAATAAGCCAAACTACTTTGCATCCGAAAGAATCTACGATATTAATTTGTTTAAAAGGTTAAATGATGTTGAAATCTTAGAGGAAATTATAATAGATGCTAAGCTTACAAAAAAGAAAAAACTACAAAGTGAAGCATCTAGTTTTGGAAGAGTTTTAGAGGTTGATAATTTTGATAGAAACCAAACGCTTGCAAATTTTATAAACAAACAGCCTAACTATTCTGCTTTTGATAATCCCCTTCTAACAGAACTAGAAGTAAAACATAGATCTGGTACTACACCTGCAATTGTTTTAAACGATTTCTGGGTAACAGAAGATAGAATGTTTTATTTCTGGTTAGATACAGTAGATTTTGTTGTTATAGATCAACAAGGATGGGCAGCTAATTTTAGAGGTAGTGCAAATGGCGTAAAAATCTATCAAGGGGTAATAAAAGTATACACCAACCCAAAAAAATACGCAAACACAAAATCGAATAGACTTACCAAATATTCTTTACCATTAAGTTTTAGTAAAGCAAAAAAATTCTACCGTCCAAAATACAGTAATTACACAGACGATTTTTTTAAAGAATATGGTGTAATAGATTGGTTTCCAATAAATAAAATTGACACAAGTGGCAATTTGAATCTAAAATTTTGGAACGGGCAAAAGAATACTATCAAATTATTTATAGAAGGAATCACACAAGATGGCGCTTTTATTTTAGAGGAAAAGATTATAAGACTAGACTAAATATTATTTTCGCCCAAAATCAGCAGGAATTTCTCCCCAAGCTTTTGTTTCCCACTTTAAAATTCGATTTTTAAATGTATGGTTTTGCAACCAACTTTCTGCTCTTTTAATTAATGCTAAAAGTTCTTTATTAGATACATCAAAATATACTTTTGTTTTGCATTTTTTTTGACGAATCCAACTCATAGCAATTTTAGAATCCGAATATATTGGTGTAGTAGTATCGTTTCTTTTGTATAAAAAAGCAATACCATGAACTAAAGCTAAGAATTCACCAATATTATTAGTCCCTTTAGAAAAAGGTCCCATTCTAAATAGCTCTTTCTTGTTATGTGTTAAAACACCTCTATATTCCATCTTGCCAGGATTCCCAGAACAAGCAGCATCTACAGAAATACTTTCTAAAATAGGAGTACCTATTGTAACAAGCTCTGATTTACGTAATGTTTTCTTAACTGTTGTTTTTCCTTTATAATCTTGGTAATTTTTTTGGAACGCTTTTTCTGCTTCATCAATACTAGAAAAAGATTTGTATTGTGCCCCCTCATAACCATCTACTTGTGCTTTACAAGTTTTCCAAGAGCTAAAAACACCTGTTTTTTTTCCTTTCCAAACAACATAGTATTTTCTTTTTCCTTTAGGCATCCTTTACAATTATACTTTCAATAACCTTAGGAAAGTGCTTGTATTCTAATAAATGTACTTTTTCAGCAATATCATGAGGAGTATCTGTTGGAGTTACTTTTGTTGAAGCTTGAAAAATTATAGCTCCTTCATCATAATTTTTATTCACAAAATGAATAGTAATTCCTGTTTCTACTTCTTTGTTTTCTGCAACCGCTTTATGAACATGCATGCCATACATCCCTTTTCCTCCATATTTTGGTAACAAAGCAGGATGAATGTTAACAATTTTGTTTGCGAAATTATCAATAATGGTTTCTGGCACTTTCCATAAGAAACCTGCCAAAACAATTAAATCTGCATTTTCTTTTAAGAGATTTAAAACCGTATTTGTATCAAAAAATTCTTCTCTAGTAAAGTACCTGCAAGGCACGTTTAACTTTTTGCAACGTGAAAACACACCTGCATTTTTATTGTTAGAAAGAACCAAAACAACCTCAGCTAAATCAGAAGAAATAAAATAATTGACTATATTTTCTGCGTTAGAACCAGAACCAGATGCAAAAATTACTATTCTTTTCATTCAATTATATCTGTTTATGACTTACAAAAAAAGGGATATTTATTAACAAAACCAGCACTTTTATTGGTTATTAATCAAATTTAATTAAATTTAGAATTCATTTTTGGGGCAAAAATTAGATAGAATTGTAAAGATTTGTATTTTTGCCCCGATTTAAATTTATAAAAACAAAGATTATGTCAGACATTGCATCAAGAGTAAAAGCGATTATCGTTGATAAATTAGGCGTTGACGATAACGAAGTAACTACAGAAGCGAGCTTCACAAACGATTTAGGAGCAGATTCTTTAGATACTGTTGAGTTAATTATGGAGTTTGAAAAAGAATTCGATATTCAAATTCCAGACGATCAAGCAGAAAATATTGGAACTGTAGGTCAAGCAATTAGCTATATAGAAGAAGCAAAAAAGTAATATTTATATGCAATTAAAACGAGTTGTAGTCACTGGGCTTGGCGCATTAACGCCAATTGGTAATAATATAGAAGAGTACTGGAACGGTTTAGTTAACGGGGTTAGCGGAGCAGCTCCTGTAACTTATTATGATGCTGCCAAGTTCAAGACTCGTTTTGCATGTGAATTAAAGAATTTTAAAGCAACCGATTTTTTTGATAGAAAAGAGGCTCGCAAAATGGATAGGTTTACGCAATATGCAATGGTAGCTTCAGACGAAGCAATTGCTGATGCAAACTTAAACCTAGATGAAATTAACAAATTAAGAGTTGGTGTAATTTGGGGTGCAGGAATTGGTGGACTGGAAACTTTCCAAAACGAAGTTTTAAACTTTGCGGCTGGAGATGGAACACCAAGATTTAATCCCTTCTTTATACCAAAGATGATTGCAGATATAGCTCCTGGAAACATTTCTATAAAACATGGTTTTATGGGGCCTAACTACACTACAGTATCTGCATGTGCATCATCTGCGAACGCAATCATAGATGCCTTAAATTACATACGTCTTGGACATTGCGACGTTATTGTAACTGGTGGTTCAGAAGCTAGTGTAACCATTGCAGGTATGGGTGGTTTTAACGCCATGCATGCTTTATCTACAAGAAACGAAAGTCCAGAAACTGCATCAAGACCTTTTGACGCTGAAAGAGATGGTTTTGTTTTAGGAGAAGGCTCTGGCGCTCTTATCTTAGAAGATTACGACCATGCTAAAGCTAGAGGCGCAAAAATTTATGCAGAAGTTGTTGGTGGAGGTCTTTCATCAGATGCGTACCATATGACAGCCCCACATCCTGATGGATTAGGTGTTATTGCAGTGATGAAAAATTGTCTAGAAAATGCTGGAATTTCTCCAGAAGAAGTAGATCACATCAATACCCATGGTACCTCTACTCCTTTAGGAGATGTTGCTGAATTAAAAGCAATTTCAGAAGTTTTTGGTGCACACGCTAAAAACATCAATATTAACTCAACAAAATCTATGACTGGGCATCTTTTAGGTGCAGCAGGAGCAATAGAATCTGTTGCGTCTATTCTTGCTATGAAACATGGTATTGTACCACCTACAATTAACCACACTACAGTAGATGAAAATATAAATCCAGAATTAAACCTTACGCTTAACAAGCCACAGAAAAAGGAAATAAGAGTTGCTATGAGCAATACTTTTGGATTTGGAGGACACAACGCTTGTGTTGCTTTTAAGAAACTAGATGAATAGTGTATGAATTTAATTCGTAAAATAGTTAAATCACAAAGTAAAGAAGATTTAGAATTATATAACGAATTAAAAAAATTACTTAATTTTTCACCAAGAAATATCAATAGGTACAAAAAAGCATTTACGCATAGATCTGTGCAAATGCAAGACGAATATGGTAATCCTGTAAACTACGAACGTTTAGAGTTCTTAGGAGATTCTATATTAGGTTCTGTTATATCTTCTTATCTCTATAAAAAAGTTCCATCAGGAACAGAAGGGTATCTTACTCAAATGCGCTCTAAAATTGTTAGTAGAGAGCACCTTAACGAGCTTGGTAAAGATTTAAACTTAATTCGCTTTGTTAATAGTAATGTAGACGACACCAATATTGGCGAAAATATTCATGGTAATATTTTTGAAGCTTTAATTGGCGCTATATACTTAGATAAAGGATACAATTTTTGTAAAAAGTTTATCAATGAAAATGTAATAGTCCCTTATGTAGATATTGAAAAACTTGAGGGTAAAATTACAAGTTACAAAGGGCTTATTATAGAATGGTGTCAGAAACAAAAAAAGAAATATAAATTTGACACCTACGAAGACACTGGAAACGAACCTATAAAACACTTTAGCGTTAAACTAAGTATAGATGGAGAGCAAGTAGCTAAAGGTAGAGCAACTTCTAAAAAGAAAGCAGAAGAACAAGCCTCTAAAAGAGTCTATTATGCTTTTCAGGAACAAATTTCGATGAGTTAGAACGATAACGTTTTCGTTAAATTCCATCAATTAATCACAAACAATTAGTAATTTAGCAGCGTAGACAAAAGTAAAATTTGTTCTTCTATGCAAATTCATTCTTTAGGCTTAGACTTCTATGAAGATGAATATACTTTAATTGGTATTCATACAACACTAGAAGATTATAAATTAGCGTATCTATTAAATAAATCTTTAACGATACAACTTCAGCAAATTAAAGAAGGTTTAGATTTTGATGATAAAAAAATGAATACCTCTTTTTCTTTATTCAATTACAGAAATAATGCAGAAGAATTTGACTGGTTTTTAATCGCCAACAGCACAAAGAAAGAAATGGTAAAAACAAAAAGTGATCTGCAATTAGAAACAGAAGTTACTTCGTATTTAATACCAGAGAAAAAGAAGGTAGATTTTTTTATTAAAATCACAGGAGAACAAACGGGCTTCTTTATTGCAAATACAATAAAAAAGATAAAAAATATAGAACAAATTATAACTTCTTATTCGATAGATAAAAACAGTTTAAAATCTAAAGATTTTCTAACTTTTTAAAATATGCCACACAAAAATAAAACTAAAATAGTAGCAACACTAGGTCCTGCTACAGACACAAAAGAAATACTAACAAGATTAGCCACAGAAGGTGTTAATGTTTTTAGAATTAACTTTTCGCATGCGAATTATGATATTGTTAAAAGACAAGTAAAAACAATTCGAGAAATAAACGAAGAAAATAACTTTAATGTAGCCATACTGGCCGATTTACAAGGGCCAAAGC
Source organism: uncultured Polaribacter sp. (assembly GCA_964477255.1). Lineage (GTDB taxonomy): Bacteria > Bacteroidota > Bacteroidia > Flavobacteriales > Flavobacteriaceae > Polaribacter. The sequence continues at coordinate 5,102 of CAYZDK010000012.1, read as the reverse complement.
TTCGTGTTGGAGTCATGGAAGACGGCGTAATATTAGAAGAAGGAGATAGCTTTAAATTTACTACAGAAGAGTGTATAGGAACTAAAGAAAAAGCTTATATGACCTACCAACGTTTTCCTAAAGATGTAAAAGAAGGAGAGCAAATTTTGGTAGACGACGGTAAACTATTATTTGAAGTTGTATCTACCAATAATGTAAATGAAGTTATCGTTGAAGTGAAAGTTGGTGGACCATTAAAATCTAAAAAAGGAGTTAACCTACCTAATACAAATATCTCTTTGCCTGCTTTAACAGAAAAAGATATGAAAGATGCCATTTTTGCACTTAGTCAAGAGGTAGATTGGATTGCACTTTCTTTTGTTAGAACTCCAGACGATTTAAGAATGTTACGCGACTTAATAGCGCAACACTCAGATTATAGGGTACCAATAGTTGCTAAAATTGAAAAGCCAGAAGCAGTTAAAAATATAGATGCAATTGTACCTTATTGTGATGCTCTTATGGTTGCTAGAGGAGATTTAGGGGTTGAAATACCAATGCAAGATGTTCCTTTAATTCAGAAAAAATTAGTAAGTAAAGCCAAGAAAGCAAGAATTCCTGTAATTATTGCTACGCAAATGATGGAAACCATGATAGAAAACTCTGTTCCAACAAGAGCAGAAGTTAACGATGTTGCAAACTCTATTATGGATGGTGCAGATGCAGTAATGCTTTCTGGAGAGACATCTGTTGGGAAACATCCTATTCGTGTTATTCAAAAAATGACAGAAATTATAAAAAGTGTAGAACACTCTACAATGATAAAAGTTCCTCAAGATCCACCACATATTAGAACCAATAGATTTGTTACAAAATCTATTTGCTATCATGCTGCATTAATGGCTAATGAAACAGATGCAGCTGCAATATCTACTTTAACTAATAGTGGATATACTGCATTTCAGATTTCAGCTTGGAGACCAAGGACTCATGTAATTACCTTTTCTACAGACAAACGAATTTTAGGAAAATTAAATTTGCTTTGGGGCGTAAAAGCGTTTTATTACGATAAAAACTATAGTACCGATAAAACTGTAGAAGATATTAATAGAATTATTAAAGAAAAAGGCTTTGTTACTTCTGGCGACTTAGTTATTAATTTAGCCTCTATGCCTGCAGAAGAAAAAGGTATGGTAAATACACTTCGTGTTTCTGAAATAGATTAAACAAAATAGTATATGTAAAAGAAGCGCTTTTAGTTTTTAGAAGCGCTTTTTTTTATAGCTTAATTTGTTTGTTAATAATTATAGCATCATTGGTAACAAAAGGCATAGGAATCATAGAACTAGCTCTTGGAGATAAGTTAAAAGAAGGACTGGTTAACAAATCATAAGAAATTTCATTTAGTATAAAATCTAATTTTTGTTCTTTAGAAACAGAAAAGGAAACAGAAACTTCTTTATCCGAATTTCCCATATGATAAATTAAAAAAGAACCTCTTTTTCTAGAATAATCTTTTCCGTTATTAACCAAAGCATCATTAACTTTTAGTTGGCTTAGAGTTAATGGAATCTTAGTTGTAAACTCCAATTTATTAACTTTTCTTTTTGGAGTAATGGTTAAGTCTACAAAGCGTTTATCGTTAATAAGGGTATCTAAATCTATCGTAACTTCAGAAGATAATATACTCTTATATGCTGTTTCTTTTTGATAAGCAAAACGCGTGTTGTATTTGCTTTTTGTATCTGCATCCCTTAAATCTCCTGCTTCTTTTGTTTCCTTAAAAACTTGTTTAGTAAAATCATCTAAGACCGAATTATAAGTGCCAAAATATGCTTTCTTATTCGTTTCGTTCTGTACATAAACCAAACTATTTGGAGTTTTATTTTCTTCAGAATCACTGCTTAAATAAGTGGAATAACCAAAAAATAAAATGGCAAAAATACCCGTTAAACGCATGGGCCACTTTAATTTTTTCTGGTAAAAGGTAAAAACCAAAAGACTAAAAGTTAGTACTAAAAATAAAGACGTTATCAGTGTCATTTTTAGACCTAAACCTACAGGAAACATTTTTAAAAAAGGCGCAAAAATGTAAATCGTAGGTATGGAAAAAATAGTAGCTATAATTCGTGTAACTCGCATCTCTAAATTGGTAAAAACTGCCAAAGCCAATACAAATAATGCTGCAAATACAGGAAGGATAAAAAACGATGCGCCTTCCAGTGCATTAGCAATCACAAAATTTAACATCAGCCATAAAAATATAGGTGCTCCAAGTAAATCTGCTACTTTATTCTTTTTTGAAAACACAAAATAAACTCGTTGTAAAATCCATAGATTTAAAAAAACAAAAGCGGTAATATAAATGTATCCATTGTATGGAAAACCATGTAAAATGTCTTTATAATGTGGATGCAGAATGTAAATAAGTTCTAGTGCTAAATAAGTTACTCCTAAACACAATACTAAGGAAAGTAGTAGTGGTAAAAAACCCTTTAAAAGTCCTTTAACGGTTAATGTTTTTAACGAAATACCAAAAAAAAGTAATAAGATAAATAATGCCTGGGCTAGGATAAGCATTGGAATAATCCAAGAATTTGGATAGGTTAACAATTTTATAAAAGGAAAGTTAACATATACATGATCTATTTCCGAGTTTAAGTCTGTTAAATCCGAATTTGCAAAATAGGGCAGCGTATTCATTAAATAATCTGCCTGATGTAAAAGTGTTTCACGGTCTAAACGAAAAAAAGAATCTTGTGCTGTATGATAGTCGAAATGATCGCCAATAAAGGCAAAATTAAATCCATTTATGTTTCCGTTTTCCCTAAACACAGTTAAATCTGTATCATTAGGTAACATTTTATAAATACTATACATTAAAGAGTTTGCAGCCGGAAAATTTGGTTTTGCCTTTACAAATTCGCTAATTAGAGTGCTATTTTTTCCGTTAGTTTCTAGTAGCATATAACTTGGTCCTCCACTTCCTCTTGCTTCGAAGTTTAAGACCAATCCAACATCTTTTGCTAACTCATGATGCTCTACAAAAGCTTGTGCCCCTAACAAACCAAGTTCTTCAGCATCAGAAATTAAAACAATAATATCATTTTTTGGTTGTTGTTTTTTTGCTAAAAAAGCTCTAAGCCCTTCTAAAATGGTAACTACTCCAGAACCTGCATCACTTGCGCCTAGAGAAGAATGCGGACTAGAATCGTAATGCGATAATAGCAAAAGAGATTTTCCTCTTTCTTTACCTTCTATTTTTGCAACAATATTTTCTACTGTAGTTCCTGCAAACCATTTTTTATTGACTACTGTTTGTGTCTGAATTTCAGGATTTAAACCTAATTTTTTAAGTTCCTCTACAATATAATTTTGTACCACTTTATGGTTCTCTGAGCCAACATAATGAGGTGCTTTGCTTATTTCTTTTAAATGAACTAATGCATTGTCTAATGAGAACGAAGTTTCAGAAGCTATTTCTTTATTAGATAACGAAGGTTTTAAATCGTAAAAACTCCAATAAACAACTGCAGATAAAATAACTAAAGAAAGGATGGTTGATAGTCTTTTCATAAAAATAATTTACAGAGCTAAATGTAGTAAATAAAAAAAACTTTTATAGATAGTGAAACAAATGATAAATTTCTGTAAATTTAAGTGCAACTAAAAAACTGATTTTATGGGAATTAAAAGCTTTCAAGGCAAGAGAGACGCTACACAAGGTAAAAATGAAGCACAAATTTTAGTGTCAGACTACATGACAACAAAGTTAGTAACGTTTAAAGCAGATGATTCTTTAGACCATGTAATTCATCAACTTATACAACACAAAATATCTGGAGGCCCAGTAGTAAACGAAAAAAACGAACTTATTGGAATTATCTCTGAAACAGACTGTATAAAGCATATTTCAGAAAGCAAATATTACAACATGCCATCAGATAGAAATAATAATGTTGAAAAATATATGGTAACTGATGTAGATACCATAGATGCAAATATGAATATTTTTGATGCAGCATTTAAATTTCTAACATCAAGAAGAAGAAGGTTTCCTGTAATAGACAGTAAAAGAAAATTAATTGGGCAATTAAGTCAGAAAGACGTCTTAAAAGCAGCATTAAAAGTTAGAGGAAATACTTGGAAGTAATATGAACAAGCAAACCTGCATTTTATTTTTTATTGCTAGTGGCATTTTATTGTATCTCCATCTAACTGATTTAAATCCAAAAAACAACCTTATTTATTATTTCACTCAGACAATTTTTTATGTTATTTTGATGGTTTACTCTATATATTCTTTCCTAAAATTAAAAAAATTAGAGCGTTAATTTAGTACTCATTTCTAATTAGCAAATACAATTCATTTTCTAAAGCTAAATAACCTTGATCGTACACATAATAGTAAGTGTTTCCAGTTTTCGTGGTATAAATTGAGGTGATAAACTGAAAGTCGAAACCTTTATCAAATAATTTTCTTCTACTCACCTTGGTTTTCCCAGTAGTATTTAATTCGGTAAGTATTTTGTAATTCTTTCGAAGTCTATTATTTGTATTCCGTATTAAGTTTTTACTCTCCTTATTTACCTTATTATTAAATGCATTCCTGCAATAATCAGAACAAAATTTCTTGTCTACTCTTCCAACAACTCTTTCTCCACATTCCAAACATTTTTTATTTTCCATAGCTAATCATTTGATTTTAAATATACTAAAAAATTTTAAACAATTGTAACCGTTTACAAACGAAAACAATCGTTTAACAACCGGCTTTAAACTTGCAAAGCCCTCACCTTTGTCATGTCAATAAAAAGTATTGGCAAGTATTAACTGTTTAATTTAAAAATAAATATAATGAACGCACTTAAAAACAAAGTACAGTTGATTGGTAGATTAGGGCAAGACCCAGAAATTGTAACCTTTACAGATGGAAACAAAATGGCGAAATTTTCTTTAGCCACAGATGAAAGTTACAAAAACAACCAAGGAGAAAAAATAGAAAAAACGTTTTGGCACAATGTAATTGTAAGAAACGGACTTGTAAAAGTTGTAGAAGAGTATGTTAAAAAAGGACAAGAAATTGCTGTAGAAGGAAAACTTTCTTACAGAAACTGGGAAGA